>JAHIVT010000138.1 GCA_018816555.1 Pseudomonadota bacterium | reverse complement strand
TGAGGAGACGGGGGATTATGTCCCCAACCCCGACACCGGCGGCATTTATTATGCCGCCCCTTACCCAAGCCAGTGTATCCAGCCGACTGCCAGTTATGAGCGCTGGGGAGACATCACCGAACTTACCGACGTTAACGGAGTTACCGGACTTTCTGAAAATCGCCTGCCGCTGGTGAAGACCTATGACGCCACCTGGGAGCGCACCGAATGCGAGGTGCCACACACACTTGTCATTCCTGCAGGAACAACATTGAACGGCAACACCTATTACGTGGATGTCTACTGGGATGATATGATTCAGGAAGTTGAATTCGGCCGGCTCAATATGAGCAGGGCGCCGGAGGCCGTACTGGATGATTCCTTTGACGAGGCCATCCGAGCGATTAACAAGGCCAAGGACATCAAACTCGATGCCTCGGGGCGCCTGATGCTGACCACTGATATTTATGATGAATTCATATTGGACCCTGCAACCGGCGAACCGCTGCTGCTTGATACCGTGACCAAGGCCATCGATTCAGCGAAAGAGAATCTCGCCCTCTACGTTAAACTGATGCGGGACGGTCACCTGATCACCCCGGCTGATGACCGGCTGCCGGTTGAACATTCGCTCAAGGGCGGCATTCCGGCCTGGAAACAGCTCGAACTGGAAGACGGCCCGTCAAAAGAGCTGCGGCCGACTATCGACATCGAACATATGATCAGTTTTGGCCTCGGCCACCTGGTCGACGCCACCGGTTTAACAACCTACTACACCACCACGGACGCTGAGGGTAATCTGGTGGTTGAAACTGATCCTATTTCGTGCCCGGGTTGTACAGTGTCTTACGGTATCACCGAGCGTTCGGAAACAGACGTCTGCGATGGTCCGGACTTTGACTTTGCCGCCACCTTCTTTGCCTCTGCTGCGGACAAGAGCGGCACCATCACCACCGACAAAATCGTCTATATCAACTCCATCCTGGGCATCAACAAGGTGGTCGGTTACAGCGAATACAACGATGACGGCACCCCTGCGGTTGGCGCCATTGATTACAGCAAGAATCCTGTTTATTATGATTACGGGCTCCACATGGGTAATTACAACAGGAAGACAACCTTCCAGAATCGCGGCAACGTCAAAGAAAAGGGCAGCGATGGTCAACCCCCCACCTATGACGGCACGGTCAGGGTTCTGGTGGAAATACTGGACGAAGTTTCGCAGGAGACGACTCCAGGTTCAGGACAGTGGGTGCAGACACTGGTAAGTTCAGGAGATTGGCGCGAAACCGATGTTAACATAAACGAAAAGGTATTCGGCATAATGAACAATAATAATGATAACGATTTTACCGGCACCAACATGAGAGGCTTCACCACCATGGGTGATGACGACCTGCGCGTCATCGGCTACATCCACACCTATCAGATCCCAGGGCTGAGATAAAAAAACTCATACCTTTGCAGTAAATCATCGGGGGCAGCTCAGCGTTATTATCAGCGCCAGGCTGCCCCCTGTCTGTTTCAGGACCGAATTCCTCTCCGATCAGCACTTCGGTCCTCTCTCTTCTAACCCAATAACAGTAGTCGCGACTACTCAGCCCAGCAACTCCTGCATCGGCACCCGAAACTTGCTGTTTATCCCCAGGGCGGTGCAGTATTCTTCATTAAGCCTGACCAGCTCCCCGTTAAAGGGATCGATAAAAAAGAGCTCATCCTGTTCAAAATCATAATCCTCAGCAAAATTCAGGGGGCAGGCGGAGACCTCTATTGCCTGCCGTTCATAATCCACATAGGCAATGGGCAGGCCGTGGGTGCGGCAGATGAGCGGCCTGCTCTGATACACCACGCACAGCCGATCAACCAGCAATGGGCATGAGGAACCCGCGGCCTGAGACTGTATCTTCTTTTTTACCTGCTCATCAAGCCGGCCGATCGCCTGCCGGAGCAGCGCCGCCTCAAGGGGCAGCACCGACGAGATGGTGCAGCACGTCGAGCAACCGGGCGAGCAGCGCAGTCGGCCACCATACAGCTCTGCTGTCTTTTTTATCTCTCCGTCAATCCTGCCCACAAGATCACGGTATTCCTGCATAAAATCCCGGTCAACCATTTCCTTTTCCCCTTAATCATTCCTATCTCTTAGCTCTGCATCATAAGGCAACAGCCATACCGGCAGATGCTGCAACAGGCATATTGTAACAGACGCGGGAAAAAAATTCTTTGCTCTTCAGCATGAGAAAGAGTTAATCACCCGCTTAGCAGATAGAAATATTAATACTGACGCTAATTGCTATTCCCTGACAACTCTGGTAATAAATCTTTATTCTCCAGATAATCCATACAAGCAGTTTCCTGCGCAGAGACCTGTTCTTTTTTTGAGGATTTCCCATGCCCCAGATAGTTACCTTCATCGGCTGGCACAACAGCGGCAAAACCACCCTGGCAACCCAGGTGGTGAGCCACCTGAAAGAATCCGGCTACCGGGTGGCAGTTATTAAATCAAGCAAGGAAACCGGCCTCAGATTTGACAAACCTGGAACCGATACGGACAAACACCGGCAGGCGGGCGCTGATTCCATCCTCTTTGTCGCCCCTGACCAGATGGTGCTGATGACGCACAACAACAATCTGTCGCTCAACGCCCTTGCCCTTCGCTATTTCCCCGATGTTGACATCGTCATCGGCGAAGGGTTCAAAACGGCCGTCAATGTCGCCAAAATCGAGGTGATCCGGGACGCCGGAGAGTTGCTGCGAAACAAGGTGACCGGTGTTATCGCAGTAGCCACCGACCAGAATATTGCCGGCGACTACATTTTCCGCCTGGATGAGAGCCGCAAAATCTCCTCTTTTATTGAAAAACGCTTCCTGCTGGATGCCGAAAAGGCGGCGGGAAAGGTCTCCCTGCTGGTTAATGGCGCCACGATTTCCCTCACGGAATCCGACCAGGACACCCTGGCCGAAACAGTCAGCGCTTTTGTTAAATCCCTCAAGGTCCCTGACGAGGCACAGGAGATCGAACTGCACATCAAACTCAAGAGGCCATAATCGCCTTTCAGCACAATGGCACGATAGATCTCACGCTGACCTAATGGCAAAAATAATAGAAAAGAAAGACAGAGCCGGGTATAAAAAATACTCGCATGAAGAAATTACTGTCGGCGCCGGAGTCCGTTCTGGTGGAAAAAATATTGAAGCGGGAGGCAATCATGGCGGCAGAAGAGAAATACGGATTTGAGGATGAATATTCCGACAAAGGTTTCTGGGGCAAGGTCATTACCTTTGCCAGGACGGCAGGAAGAGAGGTCGTTGAAAAGGCCCTGTGGCTTTATTTTGCAGCGCAGAATCCTGCCACGCCGGCCTGGGCCAGAAGTATCATCTACGGCGCACTCGGTTACTTCATTATCCCGCTTGACGCCATCGCCGACTTTACCCCCCTTGTCGGCTATACCGATGACCTCGGGGTACTGACGGCCGCGGTTGTAACGGTAGCCCTTTTCATCAACAAAGAAGTCAAGGAAAAAGCCGCCCGAAAACTGAAAGAGTGGTTCGGCAACTGACAAACAGGAAAGAGTTATATCAATCACTGAGGGCTTACCCAGGTAATTTCTGAAAAATGTTAAAAGGCCACTTTCCTGCACTTGACCTTGCCCACCACCTCTGGACGGAGAAAAACCGTATGCAGACCTGGGAGACCTGCGCCAGGCAATCCACCACGGCGCGGTCAAACGCATCCGCCCCAAGGTCATGACGATCTCGGTCATCATTGCCGGTCTGCTGCCCATCATGTGAAGCCATGGCACCGGGGCCGATGTCATGAAGCGCATCGCCGCCCCCATGGTCGGCGGGGTCGTCACCTCCTGGGTCATGGAGCTGTTGGTCTACCCGGTTATCTATTTTCTCTGGCGGGACAGAAAACTCTCGCGCAGCGCGCTGCCCATCGCCGGGGATGATATTGCTGAGGAATAAACAGATGAAAAAACCAAGTCAGTCAACAACAAACAAAAGGAGAACCATCTTATGTTAAAACGTTCTTTAGTCAATGTGGCCCTTTCCCTTGCCCTGACCGTTTCCTGGCCGCTGATGGCCGCAGCAGCCGACCACACCGGAATGGCAGGCACGGTAGAGAGGACCAAGGTTCCTCACAAAAAAACAAGTTCGCTGGATGCACAAACCGTTGACGGTATCAAGGCATCAGCGCAACTCAATGACGTGCGGGAAGCCATGGCTAAGGCCGGCAAGGAGGAGACCCACCATCTGCTGGTGTTCTTTACCAATCAGGCAGGGGCCGCAATTAAAAGCGATGTCGTCGCCGTCAAGGTGACCTCCCCTGACGGGATCGAAGGGCAGGCTTTGCCCCTGCACGGAATGGGCTTGCATTATGGTGTCGATCTGAAATTGGCCCAGCCCGGCACCTACCAATTTGCCGTGGGGACTCAATTTAGCGATGGAAAGAAGAGGCAGTTTGTTTTCTCGACCGCAGTAAAGTAACAGGATAAGCAACTCAAGGCTCTTTAAGTACTTCAGCCACTCTTCATATCGCAGATCATCATCTTTATATATTTTGCACAATTATTTTAAGCGATGTAAAATGGAACCTTCCGCGGCTTGACATGGTCTTATTTTTTAGCAGTCACCACAGGGCAAAACTGCCCCTTGAGGAGGACGAAAATGAATTGGACAAAAATGACGATGACGGTTGTGGTTTTTCTGCTGGGACTCAGCATGACCCAAGTTGCCTGGGCTCATCGGCGCAGCCACGGATGGCACGGCAATGTCGGGATCTACATTGCCCCGCCCATGTTGGGCTGGAGGTATTACCCCCCGCCCTATTATTACCCGCCGCCCTATTACTACCCGCCGCCCGCACCCGTTTACGTACAGCCTCCACCGCCTGCGGTCTATATGGAACAGCCCCCGACTGAGCCGGTCGCACCACCGCAAAGCTACTGGTACTACTGCACCAATCCGGAGGGATACTATCCCACTGTCAAAGAGTGCCCGGGGGGATGGTTGAAGGTTCTTCCCCAAACGCAACAGAATCCTTGATCATGGAGGGAAAAAACATGACCTCCGCGACTTGCAAGTGGCTTCTGCTTTCCATGCTGCTCCTCCTTCTGGGGGGTTGCGCCACCATGCCCACCGGACCGTCGGTGATGGTGTATCCGGGAACAGGAAAAAGTTTTGATCAGTTCCGCTACGACGACATGACCTGCAGACAGTATGCACTTGACTATGTAGGCGGCACCTCCCCCAGCCAGAGCGCCACCCAGAGCGGCGTAGCCAGCGCCGTAACCGGTACCGCGGTAGGTGCTGCGGCCGGAGCATTGATAGGAGGGGAAGAAGGTGCCGCCGTCGGCGCCGGCACAGGTCTGCTTGTCGGGACCATGGCCGGCAGCGAGACAGCGCAAACCTCCGCCTATTATAGCCAGCAGCGGTATGATAACGCTTACATCCAGTGCATGTATGCCAACGGCCACCTTGTTCCCATGTCCGGCCATGTATACAAGAATACATGGCGGAGGTCGGGAGGAACACAAGCAACGCCCTCACCGGCACCGGCTTCCCCTCCGCCGCCTGGGGTTAAAATTCCACCGCCTCCGCCTGGCCCGCCACCGCCACCGCCACCGGGGATGTGACCGCAGCGGAGTTATAATTGCCGTTGATATGGGCAAATCGAGTAGGGTGAGGTGAGCAGATCACTCTCACATCATCCCTCTCACAGAACCGTACGTACGGGCCTCGTATACGGCTCCTGTTTATTTTCCTTCGTTGTAGCAACGAAACAGGAATCCTTTAATTACATCTCACATTTCCTGCGTCCTTCTTGCCTCGCTTCCCCATAAGAAATCCGGCTCTTCACAAGATGTTGACTGCCTTCTATCCTCAAGGGCAATGTACAGCCAAGTTATCCTGCTACTCCGTTGAACGGCCAGAATCAGCAGAGGACCTTTCACGGTATACCGCTGATAACGTGCCTCGCCTCGTCAGGCGACTTGTGCTCAATTCGTATAGGCCAGCAAGTTTTAAAGAACCTTCAAATAAACTTCATCCCTTCGCAACTGATACGGCTTTTGGCGCGCACCAGCTCCCCGCGGACTGGACCGCCGGGTCATTCCGGTTTTCCCCTCCACTCTGTTACCAGGCTTCACAGGCCGGAATTTCAACACTACTACGGAATCATCTGCCACCTCACATCGCTTCGGTCAGTCTCGGGTTGCCCCTTGAACTTCCCTATCCCTGCCTCCTTCAGGTCTTACGGGAACGATATCAGGCTTCCTCGGTTAAGGCGTGCTCCCTGTGAACAATCCCCATCCTCAATCACGTTGCGGGGCTGACCAGGTATCGGGCTTCACGCTATTTTGCACGTTTACCCACCCGCACCGCCGAATCAGGTTCGCTTGCGCTATGTACTGTTCACTTCCTATCGCTTCCTTCAGACCCTGCCGTTGCCAGCAACGCCCTTGCGATTCGGATTGTCTTCCCCCTGGTCGGGGTGACGCCTGCTTACCGCAGGCTGGGTTTGCCCGCCATGCCGGGCAAACAAAAAAGGCCATTTCTCATGTGAGAAATGGCCTTACTATTATCTGGCTCCCCGATTCAGTTAACGATGGGCACAGGTGGAAAGAGAGCGTGCAAATCCCCTGAGAATTTCCGCAAACAAACCATACTGTCGAGGGAAGCTGCAACGCAAACATGCGGGGCTACCCATACGCCCAAACAGATATTTATTCAGCGAATTGATACATCTTAGAAGAATGATTTTTAACATTACAAAGTGACATTTACAGCAAGCAGTGACCACCTTTGGGCGGTTGCCTGGCTTTTTTGGTCGGGTGCCCCTTAATAAAAGTTGCTTTTAGATCAACTTTTGTTTTATTCTGATAGCATGAAATTTGACCCGGCAGAAGAAATTGACAATGAGAAAGCGCACGCCATAATCCGTGAGATTGTGACGGGCGGGGAATTTATTGTCAGCAACCATGCCAAAGCCAGAATGATGGAACGCGGTTATTCAACACATGACGTTGCACATATTCTGATCCGGGGAAAAATCACAAGCAAAGAATTCAAGGACAATACAAACAATTGGGCCTACGATAAAAGGCGATGATCTTGAAGGTGATGAAGGCGGGGTTGTCACTGTCATTATCAGCCGTCAGGCTTGCGTCATAATAACCGTTTTGAGCTAAAAGGTGGGCACGATGAATAAATGCTATTCATGCGGCGGAGAAATTAAGGTAATCAAAGACAAGCCATATCATTACAATGAGTGCGGGCTTGATGTTGTTTTGTGCGGCATTACGCAATATGCTTGCCCGTCATGCGGCGAAGAATACGCTTCCATCCCGAACATTCAAAAGCTTCACAGGCTCATTGGGGCGTATATCTGCCAAAAAAGGAAAGCACTGCTGAAGCCGGAAGAGATTAAATTTCTTAGAAAAGATTTGCACCTGATGGCAAAAGAACTGGCTACCATGCTGGGCGTAACCGTTTCCACGGTGTCGAGATGGGAGAACGGAAAAAAAGAAATAGGCGAAGCATATGACCGGCTGTTGAGATCGGTTTACATGATGTATGCCTCTGAGCAGGCAAACCATATGATTTGTGGCGGTGTCCTGAATATGTTCAAGGAGTTGCCGGCAAAGCGAAAGAAAATTGAACACCCGAAAGAGCTTGTTCTCAATCCTCAAGAATGGTTGAATTGTCTGCCTGATTGCTGCCCGACTTGATTTGCTGAATATTAACGGTTCTTTTCAAGAAGCGGCATCCACGGTGAGTGGTGCCGCTTTATTTGTGCCTTGAAGAAAAATCTTCTCTCCCTTTTGTCACCTAATGGGTGAATTTCCAAAAAGGCAATAAAAAAAGGAGTTGCGGTACTTACCGTAACTCCTTGATATTTTATGGCTCCCCGGGACGGATTCGAACCGCCGACAAGGTGGTTAACAGCCACCTGCTCTACCGACTGAGCTACCGGGGATTAGTTGGTGCCCTTACGAAGCGGCAAATATAGCAACTTGATTTTCAGCCGTCAACAATTTTAAATAATAAAATTTCACATTTTGCCAGTTATTCTGCTTATACGTTTGATTTCTTCTTGACGGTTGCGCTACATAATGCTAATTGGTTTTTCTCATTTATTTTTACGTCGGGGCGTGGCGCAGCCTGGCTAGCGCGCCTGCCTTGGGAGCAGGAGGTCGGAGGTTCAAATCCTCTCGCCCCGACCATTAATAGATAAAATTTCAGCGAGTTATGGATTTCATGACTCGCTTTTTTTATGGGATTTGACCCAAAAACATCCTCTGTGCCCCCCTGTGTGACACCCACACCTTTACCTTTTACGGCTTTCTCCCGGCGTTGTGCAGAACTCTGCTGATGCTGCAACTTATAAAGCCCCAAGGCAAGCCTATACAACCTCGCCAGTATTCATCGTTCTCAAGCCCCTGTTATTCTACAATCACCTCGCGGCTGCCACAGATAAAAAAACGGAGCAATCTGTAACCTCGATCAGTGACAGAATAGTGTTACTTGGTGGCGGTATCGAGTACCCACCTAACATCTTGAAGGAATTTCTCAAATACTTCTCTGTCATCACGCCGGGTTCCCAATCCATCCGTGTTTCAAGTTACAGATTTATCCTATGGATGCCAATGCAACCGCCGATAAAAATCTGCATAACTAATTGATTTTATAGCACTTCAGACATCACTCCCAAACTGGCACAAATATTGATCCGGATACATAGCAACTTTGGCGTTTTTTTGATGGCATCCTGCCAACCGACAGAAAATTCGACAGGAAATCGAATATGCGGCGTCAAAGACTCAAAGAAATAAAAAGTTCCATGCTCAACGCTGTTCAAGGACCAGGATTCCGCGACACAGAAGTCCAAATAATCCGCGGGAAAGATGAAATGAAAAACAGGAAAAGGAGAACTTGGGATGGCTAACATTATCAAGAAAGCGAAGAGGGAGACGGAAACAATATTCCGGGTGAAGCTTGATCTGAGAAACCTGGAAGCAGGGGAAAAGAGCCCGCCGGTCAAGGCATATCTGTTCAGCCCGTCCGGAGAAATGCTGGATGCCCAGCCGGTCAGCGACAAGGGGACCGCGACCCTGAAAACCGATTACGGTTTCGGCGAGCAGGGCAAGTTTAAAATCACGGTGGGTCCTGAGCTTGAAAAAACCAGTCTGCTGAAAAAAACCAAGGCCCGCAGCACGACCGTGGTGGCTCAGCTAGGCAAGACCGTTGACCTGGGCATCAGCGTCTTCCGGCCGGACTGGGAATGCTGGTTCGGCTATCGCTACGACATTGCCGGTGATGTCAAAAAACGGATCAAGCCCGATGCCGACACCACCATCTACGCGCCGGTCTGCACCTCTATCGTGGAAATATACGAAGTTGATTATATCGGCTACATCCTGCAACTGCCGCCATTGGAGTTGGAGAGATTCAGGGAAGAGCTGATACGCATCCCCGAGGAATTCCCCTTTCCGCCACAACCGTTTCCCGACCCACCATGGCCGTATCTTAAAGAAAAACTCCCGACAAGAGTGGTGGGGGCTGCCACGGCAAAATTGGCACGGGCGTCCCTTGCCGCCGATGTGAGCAAGGCCACGACAACCACCGCAGCAGTATCCGCCGCGAGCCAGCTGTCAACCCAGGTGAGCCTGGTGTCCATAAAAAATCTGCCCACCGAGAGTTTCCGCAAATTCCTGGTGGATAACATCGCGGTATTCAAGCCTTATATCTGCCTCTACCTGCCCGGCCTTTACACCAAATCACTGCTGGCCACGGCCAACACCGATACCAACGGTCATTTCAGCGCCTCCGTTATTTTCTTCTGCATGCCCGAGCAGCCGGATCTCTACTTCAAGGTCAAACAGTGCATCTCGGGCTCCCTCAAGTATGTCTATGCCCCGACGCCGGTGCCCTGCCATACCTACTGGAACCATCCCAGCGGTGAGGAAGTGCACCTGGTGGTGACAAACCCCTTGGCCCGCTGCCACTTTGAAAATCCGCCGGTGGACAAGCCGGGCATCTATGTCATGCCCATCGGCATCGGCAACGACGGCTGGTGGAAGATCCATCAGGGCCATCTCAAACCGCCGACAATTGCCGACGCCAACCAGGGACTGTATCATCCCTCCCCTGGGGTAACCTATGACCCTTATGGCAAGACCCTTGATCTGAACATGCAGTTTCATGATGGTCTGCGTGACCCGGCCGGGCCTAATATCATGTATTACCGCTGGTCCTACCAAAAGCAGGGGGGATCGGGCTGGACCAACATCGATACCCCCATTGTCCATCGCTACCTGGACCAGACCGACCCGCTGCACCCGAAGATCAAAACCTACAAGCTGGGCCCTAACCCCAATCCCAACCCGGCCAGCGATGAAGACAACCTGTTTGAGGTGCCGCCGCCCGAGCTGGACTGGTATGTGGAAAACGACAGGGCAGACCGGCCTTTTGCCAAATGGGACACCACCACCCTGGCCGAAGACCCGGATGATGCGGACGGCAAATACACCTTGAGGCTTGAGATGTTTGACGCGAGCGGCAACAAGGTGACACCGACAGGGGCCGGATTCAAATTTTTCCTGGCCCAGGGATCAATGGTCGATGACGAGTGGCCGGTGGACGATGCGCCCCATGTAGAGCCGGACGGCAGCATCCTTTTCACCGTGCATGTGGACAACTGCGATACCGTAGCCGCCATCGAGTCGGTAGGATTTTCGGGCACCATTCCCAAGGAATGCCAGTTCCTTGAATATACCGATCTGGGTCAGGAGATTGAGGTAAGGTACCAGGCCTATCACCCCAACGGCTTCCTTGACTATTACAACTTATCAATCAACCGGGGCATGTCGGGCTCCCGGCAATCCCCTGATGACTGGTTGAGTGTCACCAATCCTGCCGGTCCGCCCAACACCACTCCGGTTGCCGAAGGGCTCTCCGGGGTGACGGTAGGCGACCTGCTCGACACATACAGCCGTTGCGCCTTTGCGGTCTGGCTGCATACCTATCCCCGCACCCGGGACGGTTATTACCGGATCAGGGAGTATGAGGCTTCGGATGTGGGGGCCTTTGCCCTGGTGGAGAAATAACTGAAGCCTGAAGGCGGGAATTTCATACATTTTTCTGCCGTTTTATTGTACTCTTGTCCTCATTCGATGAGGGCAAGAGAGCTTCAGTTGAGTACAAAGTATTGCAGCGACAAAAAACAAACATTACCAACCCGAAGGGCAGCTCATTGCGATGATGTTTTCCTTAAAGGTCCGACTACCGGAACCTTGGCAAACACCTGCAGCCACATCATCGACACTGGGCCTGCCCTTTCGTTTTTTACAGCTGGAATGAAAATGATCAGACGGTGGCAAGGGGTATTTGAATTTTACCAAGGAGGAGTAGAGATGAGAGGAAAGGCAAAGAGGTTGGCCATTTTTATTTTTGTTGTCAGCACGTTGCTGGCGCCGGTCCTGGCGAGAGCCCAGGTTACGTTTGACCGGATTGTGGTCTTCGGCACCAGTCTGTCGGACCCGGGCAATGCCTATGCCCTGACCGGCTGGCTGTCCAAGCCGCCCTACGACACCCTGGACAGCCTCCTGGTTCCCGACGCGGCCTATGCCCGAGGCGGCCACCATTTCAGCAACGGCGCCACCTGGGTCGAGCAGTACGCCCGTTCGGTGGGTCTGGCCGGCAGTACCCGTCCCGCCTTCCTCACAACGGATGGCCCGGCCGCAAACTTCGCAGTGGGCGGAGCCAGAGCCCGGGAGGACGGTATCAATATGAACCTGTCCAGCCAGGTGCAAGCCTTTTTGGGCCGGTTCCCGGATGCGCCGGCGAACGCTCTTTATGTTGTCGAGATGGGGTCCAATGACATCCGCGATGCACTGGTGGTCGATCCTACCGGTGAACTTGGCGTTCTCGAGGAAGCCCTGACCGCCATCCAAATTGCCATACTGGATCTCTATGATGCCGGGGCGCGGAAATTTCTGGTCCTGAACGGGGCGGATATCAGCCTTACCCCGGCTGTGCGGCAGTTGGACACCCTCATGCAGGCAAATGGTTATATTACCGGCCTCGCGTGGCAGTTAAGTGATGAATTCAATAAAAAGCTTGAAACGCAGTTGGTTTATCTTGAGACAACCCTAATGGATATTGAAATCAGGCGTCTTGATATGTCCAGCAATCTCCAGGATTACGCTGACGATCCGGCCGACTACGGCCTGACCGAGGTTAGCGAGGCCTGCGTTACCCCCAATGTTGCCCCGTTTGCCTGCCGCAACCCGGATGAATATCTCTTCTGGGATGGAGTGCATCCCACCCGGGCGGTTCATGCCATTTTCGCCAGGGAGGCTGCTAGCGTACTGGCAGAGTGAAACAGGGCTCCATGGCAGGGGCGGTTCGCGAACCGCCCCTACGTGTCAAAGGGCAGATATGAAGCCCCCCCCTAAACCAGTTTCTCCAAACCGCTGTACAGAAAATAACAGGCAAATACCACCAGCAGGGAGGCGCAGGTGCCGATCAGTCCCCGGTAGAACCCGTCACTGAAGAAGCGCTTGCCCCTGGCAATGGCAAAGGAGATGAGGGAATACCACAAAAGATCGGCCAGGATATGGCCGGTAAAGAATGCCAGCACCCCCGGTATGCCGAACTTGAAGGAATGGATGATGTAGCCCAGCCCGATTGATGCCCACCAGATGGTCCAGTAGGGATTGGCCAGACTGAACATGATGCCGGCCATGACCAGATTTTGCGTTTTTTCCGTGTGCACATCAAGATCAAGGCGCAGGGTCGGCAGACTTCGCAACATGGAAACAGCCATCCACAAAAGAATCCCGCCGCCGAACAGGGCAATGACGATAAAGACGCCGTCTTGCTCAAAAAAAGGGGCCATGCCGGACAACAGCGCCACCACCAGGACCAGTTCCAGCAGTCCGTGGCCCAGCATCATCAGCGGCCCGGCTGATGCGCCGCGGCGGGAACTCTCACTGATGGTCACGGTCAGCAGAGGCCCGGGCATCAGCGCGCCTGACAGGGCGATCATGAAGGAAGAGGCAAATATGACGGCAAGGCTGGACAGCATAGTTTTTTAACGGTCAGTTGATTCTTTCCTTTATTCACAGCGACTGCGCACGGACTGCATCGCATCCCGCAGATAGGGCGGGATGATGACCCCGGCCCGCTCTGCGTTGTCAAAGGCATGCAGCAGGTCACGGTCGGCGATGCCGGCCTTTTCCCAATAGGTGGCCGGATCTTTGGCAAAATCGGCAATGATCGACAGCACCGCGTCATAATCGCGGACCACGTGGCAGAAGTTGGGCACCCAGGCCGGCGCCAGCCGGACAATGTGGCTGCCGATGGTTTTCAGGCTGGAAGTGGTTCTCAGCTGGGCCAGGGTGGACTCCCAGAGATGGGCGCCGTTTTCCCCCAGCCCGAAGGGATCGACAAAGATATGCGGGGCGGGCAGGCTTTCAAAAAGTTTCAGGTTGGTAATGGCGATCAGCAGCTCTTCAAAGGTGCCCGTGCCGCCGATATTGTAGATCTTGAACAGGGAGGTGCGGTCGAGAATGTTCTGCCGCACGTGTCTGGCTGAATTATTAAAATTGAGCAGGACGGGCGGCCGCAGGTTGGCCCGCTGGCCGATCTTTTCACTGTCGATGCCGATGCCGATGCGCAGAATGCCCTGGTCGGCGGCCGCATCATCAGCGATGCGCATCACCCCCGGTCCGCTGCCGTGACACACGGCGAAACAGCCGCCTATTTCAGGCACTTCAGTAAGCCGGGCAAAAAATTGATGAATCTGTTCGGTGAGCACCTCATCCGTGCCCTCCACATGGGAGCCGAACATGGCGATCATGGTGTGCACATCGGCGATTTTCTCCTTGCCTTCCCGGGTCATCCAGAAACCGCGGTGAAACTCCCGCACATGCCTCTCTCCTCCCTCGCCGACAACCATGTAAAAACGGGCCATTTCCCGGCTCGACAGATCGCAGAAGGTTTCAAAGGTGGTCTGGCCGAAATAAATGTTGTGCCGGGCAGCCTGCGGTTGTTCATGAATTCCGGTATCCTGGGTTTCACTCGGCCTGATGCTGCGCCCGATAAAGACACCGACATTATTGCGTTTCAGAACACGGAGCGTATCGGTCAGCGGAAATTCGTGGGAAATGAACACCTTGCGCAGATTCTGGGATCCGCCCACCAGTTCCAGATTGTCCACAAAGTCTCGCAGTTCCGGGGTGATCTGCTCGCCGCGGTGCACTCCGGAGGTGATCGTACCGCGCACCGCCTCATAGACAATGCGATTCTGGGCGGTTTCATGCCACTCGCTTTCCAGCAGCTCCCGCTGGATATCAATACACTTGCTGCGGGTGAGAATGCGGCCGTAATTGCCCCGTTCGGTGGGAACAGAGCTGAGGCTGTCAAACAAGGCATCACAGACATTGATATCAAAGATGTTGGTGGCATCGGCAAAATCAACCCCATCCTGCATGATTTTCCGAGCCCGGCTGCCTGACAGCAGGCGGGTAGCCACCCTCGCCGTTGCCAGATCGGCCGGAAAGAGCCGGAGACGCACCTGCAGATCATGGGTGGCTACTGCCCGGTCGCTGCCGTTGTATAGTTCAACCTGGCGGGGAATGTTGATGCCGCTGGTGCGCACCGCATCGAGCAGGCGGGCGGCCAGGTGAAAAACTCCCGCCTCGTTGAGCTCCCTTTCGATCAGGGCACTGTAGGGTCCCAGGGAAATGCGCATGGCGCCACAGAGAAAATCTCCCGGCTCAAAGAAAGTAGGCAGGCCGCTGTGGGAATAATACTGGATCAGGCCGAGCCCCTGTTTGCTCTCGTAGAGAACGATCTGGCCATTCTGGCCCGCGGTGAGCAGGGTGTTGCAAAGCAGGTATCTGATATTATCCAGAGGAATGGTTACCACGCCGTCCCCGTCGATTTTGGATTTGGGCGTCAGCAGGATATGGTTATCGGCCACGGCCTCCTCAATGGCCTCACGGGACAGGGGCGGAGCCATGGGGACAAAGAGCCGGCCGATGGTCAGCCGCCTGTTGCCCTCCGTCATGGCCTTGATCTCGGAAAACAGGGTGTCGGGAATATTGGGATTGAGCGAGGTGAGCTGGACGGGCAGATCGATGCGCTTGCGCTTGGTGTCGATTTCCGGCAGGCCTTCGCCGAAATCAACATCAAGGCCGATCTGGGAATGGCCGCTCCTGCCGATCAGGCAACAGTGCTGCCGGAGGAGCCCGGCGGCGGCGAAATCCCCGATAACGCCCCGCAGGGTGTCGCTGGTTTCCTCCAGACGCATGATCCCGGCAAGCTTCGGCACTCCGAGTTCTTCGTCAATAGTGGGTTCCGTTTTCTGATCGACCAGCAGATAACCATCTTCCGTAAGAAGGGGGGGGCGCTTCATATGTAAATCTCCAATATCGATTGCCTGAAAATACGGATGGAGCCTTTTTTCAACCGGCTGAAACCGGCCATTGCTACCGGACAAAACGTAGCATAATTAGGGCAAATGATACAATAAAAGTTTGTCAGTCTCTTAAAAACCTCTCGACAGCCATACAGTACATGTATAAGTTCATAATTTATCATCCCGCACGCAAATTGTGTCATGTTCGGCTATGTATGAAAAAAAACAGAAAAATTATCTCTCCGGGCAAGTTGTGTTATATAATGCATAATGTCAGCCCAGCCGGCTGACCTGCTACAAACAATCACCGATTTACTTTCTTTACCAATTACCAATCCATGGAGGACCAGCAATGAAGACCTGCAGTTTGAATGATTTTATGCAAGAGCTTAAACCGTGGCTGGACAAAGACCATATCCGCAAAGCCTTACTTGATGAACAGGGCCATTTTGTCGTGCACTTCGTGGATGGCATGAAAAACGTCTACCACATTGATGACTGTAACGAAGCGCAGGTCAAGGATGTAATTGTCAAACTGAAAGGCATGGGAATAAAAGTTGTAGAATGATGTGAGCAAGGATTACCTGAAACCGCCGCCGCCAGCCTGACGGCTCCCTTCTCCTTCTCCTGCAACGACGGCTGAAAAACCACAAAAAAACCGGACCCCATTACGGCGTCCGGTTTTTTTGTGCACTACCAGATAATCTACCAGCGTTCCGTTCCGACAATCTCATTGACATTGAGGCATATTGCTCTTTCTGCATCGCTCAGCTTTCAGGGAGAGGCAAAAACCAGGCCTCAGCAATACCGCATCAAATTTGCGGACTTACCTTCTCTCATTGCACTAATGCAGCAGATTTCCTCTCATTTTTTTTCATCAAAAATTATTATTTATTGACATTTTATCTTGCTAAATATATTAGCCGCCATATAAGGTTTTACATTGCAATTTAATGAGTCAATTCGACTCTGCTTGACCCGTAAAAAAAAGAAAAAATCAGGAGAAAATCCATGGCCCTAAAAATCATTCCCCTTGAAGAACCTGAAGAGCCTCCAGGCATTTGTGCACGAGCATGCTCCCCCTCCTTCGCTTCCGCCATCCCGGCAAGATTCCCCGCGATCTCACGCGCCAAAGCCTTCCGCAACCGATACTTTCCCGACACCACCATAGCCGAATGGAATGACTGGCACTGGCAGTTGAAAAATCGCATTACCACCGTATCCCAGCTTGAAAAATTTGTTCGGCTGACAGACAATGAGCGCCAGGCATTGCAGCGTCACAACTCCACCCTGCCCTTTGCCATCACCCCTTACTACGCCAGCCTCATTTCCCCTGTTGATCCGAAAGATCCCATTCGCCGTGCCGTGGTGCCGGTGGTCAACGAACTCATGGTATCCAGCGGCGAGGCCCATGACCCCCTGGGAGAGGACAGTCACACCCCGGTTCCCGGCCTGGTGCACCGCTATCCCGACCGCGTTCTGTTTCTGGTGACCGATTACTGCTCGAACTACTGCCGTTACTGCACCCGTTCCCGCATGGTCGGCAAGTCAAAGAGAACAAAAGGTTTCAAGGAGCGCTGGGAAAAGGCCTTTGCCTATATCGAGAGCCACCGGGAGATCCGGGACGTGCTGCTTTCCGGCGGCGATCCCCTTACCCTGCCCGATGAAACGCTGGAATACCTGCTGAAACGCCTGCGCAGCATCAAACATGTGGAGCTCATCCGCCTCGGCACCAAAACCCCGGCCGTGCTGCCCCAGCGCATCACCTCCCAGCTGACCAGGATGCTGCGCCGCTACCATCCGCTGTGGATCAGCATCCACGCCATGCATCCGGCGGAACAGACCAGGGAAATGAAAAGGGCCTGCGAGAAACTGGCTGACGCCGGCATCCCGCTGGGCAGTCAGACCGTGCTGCTTGCCGGCATCAACGATGATGTGCCGACCATGAAGAGGCTGATGCAGGGCCTGGTGCGCATGCGGGTCAAACCATACTATCTCTACCAGTGCGATCCCATTATCGGCTCCGCCCACTTCAGAACATCCGTTGCCAGGGGACTGGAAATCTACCAGGGTCTCCGTGGCCACACCACCGGCTATGCCGTGCCCACCTATGTCATCGACGCCCCCGGGGGGGGAGGCAAAATTCCCCTGCTGCCGGACACAGTGGTCGGTAGGGAAGGCACTGATCTGCTCCTCAAAAATTATGAGGGCAATATCTATCGTTACCCTGACACCCTGTAAAACCAGAGGTCTGCTTCTTATAATTTCCCGGAGAACAAAATGAAATTTGGTATGACTTATGACCTGAGAGCAGACTATCTTGCCGCCGGTTACGGCGAGGAAGAAACCGCCGAGTTCGATCGTCCCGACACCATTGACGCCATCGAAACGGCCCTGCAGAACCTTGGCCATGAAACCGTGCGCATCGGCAATATCCAGAGTCTGGTCAAACGGCTGGCGGCCGGAGAAAGATGGGACATGGTATTCAATATCGCGGAAGGGCTCTACGGCTTCGGCCGTGAAGCCGCTGTCCCGGCCCTGCTGGATGCCTACCGCATTCCCTATACCTTCTCTGACCCGCTGATGCTGTCAATCACCCTGCACAAGGCCATGGCCAAACATATCATCCGCGACCTGGGCCTGCGGACCCCGGATTTTGCCGTGGTCCGCAGCCCTGAGGATATAGCCCGCATCAACCTGCCCTATCCGCTTTTTGCCAAGCCCATTGCCGAAGGCACCGGCAAAGGCGTCACCGCGGCCTCAAAGATTGCCGGCGCCCACCAGCTTGATTTAGTGTGTCGCGAATTGCTCGAGACCTACAAACAACCGGTGCTGATCGAAACCTTCCTGCCCGGCCGCGAATTCACCGTGGGCATTGTCGGCAACGGCAGCAAGGCCAGATCCATCGGGATAATGGAGGTGGTGCTGCTGGCCAACTCGGATCCCGATGTCTACTCTTACCGCAATAAGGAAATCTGCGAGGAGGTGGTGGAATATCGGGCCGTTGACGATGCCGAGGCCCGGGAGGCGGTGGAGCTGGCGCTGAAGGTATGGCATGTTCTGGACTGCCGGGATTCCGGCCGGGTTGATCTGCGTTCCGACGCAAACGGCCATCCGTCGTTTATTGAGATCAACCCCATTGCCGGGCTGCATCCGGAGCACTCGGATCTGTGCATCATTGCCGGCAAATTCGGCATAAGCTACCAACAGCTGATTGCGGAAATCGTGGGCGCGGCCATCAGTCGGATGAAAGATTGACGAAATGAACCACAGAGAGCACTGAGTTCACAGAGATAAATTGCTGTAATTAAAAAATATTTTCTCTGAACTCTCTGTGTGCTCCGTGGTAAAAAGCTTTCCCGAATTCATCATAATTGACAGAATCATGAAAATCGCCATTGTTTATAACCGGCCGGCCGAAACAGGCAGCGCCAACTGGCAATCCTCCCAGGATGTAGTGCAGCAGGTGGACGCCGTGGAGCGCGGGCTCAATGAACTAGCCATCCCTGCTGTCCGTCTGCCCTTTGACCGGGATCTAGAGAAATTTCTGAAGGTAATCCGGCAGGAGCAGGTGGACGCCGTGTTCAACCTGTGTGAGAGCGTTGACGATAACCCGCACCTTGGCGGCCATCCGGCCGCGGTTTTCGAGCTGCTGGGCCTGCCGTTCACCGGCTCCGGCTCGCTGGCCCTCATGCTGTCCACCGACAAGCTGCTGGCCAAACGCCAGCTGGCAGCCGCAGGCCTGCTCACCCCGGCATACATCTCCTTTGCCGGCGAGAATCCAGGCAATCTAGCCGATATTTCCCTGCCGGCCATCATCAAGCCCCGCTTTGAGGATGCCAGCATCGGCATTGATCAGGAATCCCTGGTTTTCACGGTGCAGGAACTGCGGGAGAAACTTCCTGAATTTTATGCCCGTTACGGCCCTCTGCTGGTTGAACAGTTCATAGCCGGCCGTGAATTCAACATCTCCCTGTTCGGCTATCCGTCCGCCCAGGTGCTGCCCATGGCGGAGATCGATTTTTCCACCTTCCCCCCGGCGCTGCACCGCATTGTCGGCTACAAGGCCAAATGGGATGAGAACGCCTTTGAATTTCACCATACGCCGCGCTTCTTTCCCCAGAACCTGCCGGCAGCTGAGGAACAGAACCTCCGCCGGGTCGCCGCAGAGGCATACAACCTTTTCATGCTGCGCGATTACGGCAGGATTGACGTGCGCATGGATGACCTCGGCAAGGTCTTTGTGCTGGAGGCAAATGCCAATCCCTGCCTTAGCCCTGATGCGGGTTTTGTTGCCGCAGCGCAGCAATGCCGGATGAATTATACCGCAATTGTTAAAGAATTTGTCCGCTTTCTCTCCATAAGGTTAGAGCAATGATCACCATCCGTCCTGCAGCAGCCCATGACCGCAGCAGCCTGTTCTCCCTGGTTGCCGGCATCAGTAATTTCAATCAGGAGGAGATCGAACTGGCCAGGGAAGTCATCAATGATGCCCTGGCCTCGGAAAAAAACGGCTATTACCTGCTGACGGCCGTTGACAGTGACGGACTGCTCCTCGGTTTCATCTGCTACGGTCCCATCCCGATTTCCGATAAACGCTGGGATCTTTACTGGATTGCCGTGGACCCCGGCCAGGCGCGAGGCGGCATCGGCTCCCGGCTGCTGGCGGCCATGGAAACCAAACTCGGCGCGGGCATGCGGGTGTATGTGGATACCTCGTCAACCCCCGGCTACGCCGCCGCCCGCTCTTTCTACGAACGACACGGCTATCAGGTGGCCGGCACCTTTCCCGATTTCTACCGGGAAGGCGATGACAAAATCGTCTACTGTAAGGACCTGTAACATGTTCCGCATCCGCCGCGTTTACGACGTTACCCTGTCCATTGACCAAGACGCCGTCAGCCAGGTGCAGGAAATACTGCGGGCGCAATTCTCCGCCCTTTCCGAAAAAGAGATCAAGAGCCTACCGGCCAAACTTGTCAACCCGCTGAAATATCAGTTCCGCACCATTCTCTTTGTGGCGGACAACCAGCGCCACCGGGTGAAGGGTTTTGCCCTGGTCAATTTTGACCATGACCTGAAGTTCTGTTATCTTGATTTCATCTCCGTCAAGCCGCAAAAAAATGCCGGCGGTGTCGGCGGAGCGCTCTATCAACGGGTGCGCGAAGAGGCAAGAAGGCTCGGGGTCTGCGGTATCTTCATGGAGTGTCTGCCGGATGATGCCCGACTGTGCAGCGACCCGAGCATCTTGAAACAGAACAGGGCGCGCCTGCGGTTTTATGAGCGATATGGGGCGGTTCCCATCATCAACACCGCCTATGAAACGCCGCTGAAACCCACCTATGACTGCCCGCCCTATCTTGTCTATGACCAGGTTGAGGCCAAAACCCTGCCTTCCCAGGCCACGGCAAGAACCATCGTCCACGCCATTCTCACCAAAAAATACGGCAAGGCCTGCCCGGCCGGCTACATTGACATGGTGGTTGAGTCCTTTCAGGATGACCCGATCCGTCTCCGGTCGCCACGTCATGTCAAAAAAGAAACGGCGGCTCTCACCCCGGTATTGTCCATTGAACAGCGCATTGCCCTGGTGATTAATGACAAGCATGACATGCACCACGTGCATGAACGAGGTTATGTCGAGGCCCCGGTGCGCATCAAGTCGATCATGAAAGGCATTGAACAAACCGGATTATTTGATCAGCTGCCTGTCAGACATTTTCCCGAGAGCCACATTAAACAGGCGCATGACACCAAGTTTGTCGAGTATCTCAAGCGGGTCTGCAGCAATATTGAGCCGGGCAAATCGGTCTACCCCTATGTCTTCCCGATCCGCAATAACACCCGGCCGCCCAAGGAGCTGCCGGTTCGCGCCGGCTACTACTGTATTGACACCTTCACCCCCCTGAACCGCAATGCCTATCTGGCGGCCAAAAGATCCGTCGACTGCGCCCTGACCGCCGGCAATCTGCTCTTCGAAGGATACAGGCTGGCCTATGCACTGGTGCGTCCGCCCGGCCACCATGCCGAACGAAAGGTTTTCGGGGGGTTCTGCTATTTCAATTCAACGGCGATTACGGCCAATTTTCTCAGCCGCCACGGCAAGGTGGCGGTGCTTGATATTGACTACCATCACGGCAACGGCACCCAGGATATCTTTTACGAGCGGGCCGATGTGCTGACCATCTCCATCCATGGCCACCCGAGCTTCGCCTACCCGTATTTTTCAGGTTTTGCCGAAGAATATGGCGAGGGGGAAGGATACCGGTACAATAAAAACTATCCCCTGCCGGAAAAACTCGATGGCCATGGCTACCGGCAGGTGCTGGCCAGGGCTCTGGCCCGTATCCGCAAATTTTCCCCACACTTTTTCGTCCTTGCCCTGGGTTATGACCCGGCCAAAAATGATCCCACCGGCTCCTGGAGCCTGGAAGCCAAAGATTTCTATGAGAACGGCCGCATGATCGGCCGGCTTGATCTGCCGACCGTTGTTGTCCAGGAAGGGGGCTACCGGACCAGTTCACTGGGAAGCAATGCCCGTCATTTCTTTACCGGGCTCTGGGAGGGTATGCACCTTCCCGTCCAGGCAGGGCAATTGACCAACGACCGGCCGAGGAACGGCAAGATTTAATCTTCCCGGCAGATTTTCAGTCATAATTGATCACGGGCGGGTATAAACCTCGCCCCAACCGTGTCGTCGGGCTTACCATGCCAAAAACCGGGGATATTAAGGGACTGCTGCAATCCTCCTGCACATTTGTCGGAGTTACGCCCTTCCCTGGCACTTTTCTGCCGGTCGTTAACAAAAATCAGCTCGTCGTTATCCAGCCAGCCTGTCAGACTGTTTCTTCTTGTGTTTTTGTCTGTTGATTTTCTTCTCATATTCAATGGGAGGTATCGGCAATAGCACCGCAAAAACGATCTTCTACTTTACACAAACAGCTTGTTGAAAAATAATGCTGGTAACAGCACGCCCATTTTCAGTAGACTCATTTTATTAAGTTTTTTCACGTGCTGTCACTGTAAACTCCGAACAGAACCATAGCATCACAGTGGTGATCCCAAATGAAACAGCCGCCCTCCATACCGGGCAATGATTTTGCCCCGCTCAAGGCAATAATCATCATTACCCTGACCATCTTTGTCGCCGAAATTATCCTCATGCTCCTGCTGAGGCACCTGCAGATTCCCGCCTCCGCCGATATTGCCATCTTTGCCGATCCGCTTTTACTGGCCGGCCTCATGATCCCGGTTTTCATTCTTTTCATCTACCGCCCGATGAATGAAAAGATCAACTCGCTGAAAACGATTCAGGCGGCGCTGCAGGCAAGAGAAGAATTATTCACTCTCCTGCTTGACTGCTCGACAGAGGCAATCTACGGCCTTGACCGACATGGTAACTGCTCCTTTTGTAATGATTCGTGTGTACAGCTGCTTGGTTATGAAAAAAAGGAAGACCTGCAGGGCAGAAACATGCACTCGCTTATCCATCACACCAAGGCGGACAACACTCCATATCCGGTTGAGGAGTGCAGAATTTACCGGGCGTTCATGAACGGCGAAAGCGTTCATCTTGACCAGGACATCCTGTGGAAGGCCGACGGCAGCAGTTTTGTGGCGGAATACTGGTCATCCCCCATCCGCCGGGGAGATGAAATTATCGGCGCCGTGGTGAACTTCATGGATATTTCGGAACGCGCAAAAACAATCGAGGCCCTGCAACGTGAGTCCCAGATCAACACCAGGATGGCGCAACTCTCCAGAGAGCTGCTGCAGGAAAAATCAATTGAAGAGATTTCCGAACAGGTGCTGGAAACCGCCAAACATTTCACCTCAAGCAAGTTCGGATTTGTCGGCTACATTGAGCAGACCACAGGACACTTTGTCGCCACCACCCTGTCGAAAGACATCTGGTCAAACTGCCAGTCCAGTGACAAAAATATCATTTTTCATGAATTTCGCGGCATGTGGGGCTGGGTGCTGACTGAAGGAAAATCTCTCTACACCAATACCCCGGCCGGAGACCCCCGTTCATCCGGCACCCCGCAAGGACACATTGCAATAGAAAAATTTCTGTCAGCCCCGGCGATGATTAAGGGGGAAATCGTGGGACAGATCGCCCTGGCAAATCCGGACCGGGAGTATACGGAAGATGACCTGCAGCTCATAGAGAAACTGGCCGATCTTTACGCCCTGAACTTGCAGAGGCAGCACTCTTTTACTTCACTCAAGGCCTCGGAAGAACGCTATAAAGACCTCTTTGACAACAACCCCCATCCCATGTTGATTTACGATCTGGAGACACTGCAGTTTCTCGCGGTCAATGATACGGCGGTCAGGCATTACGGCTACTCCCGTGATGAATTCCTGGCCATGACCATCAAGGACATCCGGCCGCCGGAAGATATCCCGGCACTGCTGGCAAAGATCTCGGCCGGCACCCCAGGGCCAGGTAATTCGGGACTGTGGCGCCATCTGAAAAAAGACGGGACGCTGATCTGGGTGGATATCACCTCCCATACCTTGGACTATATGGGAAGAAAGGCCAAGTTTGTCATGGCTAATGATGTGACGGCCCGCAAAAGCGCTGAAGAGGAAATCAAACTGTTCAGCGCCATTATCAACCAGTCAAATGACGCCATATTTGTTGTTGATCCGCAAACCGGGAGTTTTCTGCATGCCAACGAAAAGGCCTGCGAGAACCTGGGCTACACCCAGCAAGAACTGCTGCAGAAAAAGGTCTCCGACATAACAGCCTACATCAGCGACAAGGATGGATGGCAGACAAGTGTATCTCTGCTCAAAAACGCGGGATACAGATTTTTTGAAACAGAACATTTTCGCAAAGACGGCAGTAGTATGCCGGTTGAGGTCAACGCCCGCATCATCCGGCATAATGATCGTGATTATATCGTTTCCGTGGTGCGTGATCTCCGAGAACGCAAAGCAGCCGAGGAAAATTTGTTGCTGGAGAAGAACAAACTGGAGGCGGTCCTTGCCGCTCTCGGTGACGGGCTGACCATGCAGGACAGAAATTTCAAAATTCTCTACCAGAATGCCGTGCACCGGGCCAAACAGGGCTCCCATACCGGTGAATATTGTTATGAGGCCTATCAAAACAGGGCTGATATCTGCCCCGGCTGTCTGCTGTTCAAAAGCTTTGAGGATGGCAAGGTACACAGGCGGGAAACCAGCGCCAAATCCACCGACGGCACCATTTATCTGGAGGTTTCCTCCTCGCCGATCAGAGACAGCAAAGGCGAAATTGTGGCGGGCATCGAAACCGTGCGGGATATCACCGAACGCAAAAAACTGGAGATGCAGGTACAACAGAGCCAGAAGATGCAAGCCCTGGGCACCCTGGCCGGCGGTATTGCCCATGATTTCAACAATATTCTTACCGCCATCATGGGCTATGCCGAGCTGGTCAAATTGAGACTGCCTGAAGGAGAGAATACCTTACTGCGTGACCAGATGGAAGTCCTCAAAGCCTGCGAGCGGGCCAAGGAACTGGTCAAACAGATCCTCACCTTCTGCCGCCAGGTAAGCAATTCCCCCCAGACCCTGAAACTCGAGCTGCTGGTGAAAGAGGTGCTGAAGCTGATCCGGTCAACCATGCCGTCAACCATCGAGATCAGGCAGGAAATCCAGCCCAATAGCGGCTGGGTGCTGGCAGACCCGACCCAGTTGCATCAGTTGATCCTGAATTTATGCACCAATGCTCTGCATGCCATGCATACAAAGGGAGGCATACTTTCCATTGTGCTGAAAAATACGGAAATTGTCCAGGAGGATGGACTGGTTTTTCCGGACATCGAACCCGGCCCCTATATCATGCTTGAGGTGGGCGATACCGGCCACGGCATGGAGCGCGCAACCCAGGAGAGAATCTATGAGCCCTACTTCACCACCAAAAAGCACGGAGAGGGAACAGGCTTGGGACTTTCCGTGGTGCATGGCATCGTCAAGGGAATGAAAGGACGCATTTCCGTTTACAGCGAGATCAATGTGGGCACCACCTTCAAAATCCTTTTGCCCCGGCATGACCCGCCGCTCGCGGCCGGCAGCAAAACCAGCGAACCCATCCCCACCGGCAATGAGAGCATTTTATTCATCGATGATGAGGCAACCATCGCCGTGATGGGAAAATCCCTGCTGGAAAGCCTGGGCTATACGGTGCACTCCACGGCAGACAGCCTGGAGGGCCTTGCCATCTTTCTTGCCGACCCGGACAGGTTCGATCTCATTATCTCAGACACCACCATGCCCCATATGACCGGCGATGAATTGACCCGGAAAATTCTTGCCGTCCGGCCGGATATGCCGGTAATTTTATGCACCGGCTTCAGTGAAACCGTCAACGAAAAAAAAGCCAGGCAAATAGGCGCCAGGGCCCTGGTCATGAAACCGTTGATCAGAGGAGATCTGGCTAAGATTATCAGAAAAACCCTGGATGAAAAAGTCTAAAGGTGTGGTCACGCAGGGGCGGTTCGCGAACCGCCCCTACATTCTACGACAGTCGCCTGCGGTATTCCTCATAGCCGAATTCACGCACTACTTCCACTCGATCTCCATCAGGCTCATAGAGAACAATGGCCGGCAGCCTGACGCCATTGAAGGTGGTGGTCTTGACCATGGTGTAATGGCTCATGTCTTCAATGATCAACCGGTCGCCTACCTGCAGGGGCCGGGCAAAGGAATAGAGCCCCAGCACATCGCCGGCCAGGCAGGAGACGCCGCCCAGCCGGTAGGTGTGGGCCAGCTCTCCCGGCCCGCCTGCTCCCCTGATATCAGGCCGATAGGGCATTTCCAGCACATCCGGCATATGGCAGGTGACCGAGGTGTCGAGAATGGCGATTGATCCGTCGTTTTCCACGATATCAAGCACCGTGGTAATCAGTGCGCCGGTATGAATGGCAATGGCCTCCCCCGGCTCCAGATAGATGGTGAGATCATATTTCTGCTTGAAATGATTTACCACCTCACAGAGCAGATCAAGATCATAGTTGGGTTTGGTGATGTGATGCCCGCCGCCGAGATTAAGCCACTGCATGGGGGGCAGGATGTCCTTGAACTGGGCCTCGAAGGCCTCGGCCGTCCGGGCCAGGGCATCAGAGCCCTTCTCGCACAGGGTGTGGAAATGCAGGCCGCTGATGCCGGTAAGCGACTTGCCGGCAAACTGCTCCCGGCTGATGCCAAGCCTTGAGCCCGGTGCGCAGGGGTCATAGATGGCCACATCGGTTTCCGAGTGGCGGGGATTGACCCGCAGTCCGAATTGGGGCGGGGGGGCGCAACCCGCAATCAGCGGCTGGAAGCGCTGCCACTGGCTGAAACTGTTGAAGACTATGTGATCGCACAGGGTGAGCAGTTCGCGCAGATCAGCCTCGCTGTAGGCCGGGGCGTGCCCATGCACCTCGCCCCGGAACTCCTCGCGGCCCAGCCGCGCCTCGTGCGGGGAACTGGCGCAGACGCCCTTGAGATACCCGCGAATCAGGGGGAAGACCCGGAACATGGCAAAACCCTTCAGCGCCAGCAAGATATGGCAGCCGGTGCGCTGCTGCACACTGTCCAGGATGTGCAGGTTGCGTTCAAGCGCCCCCTGGTCAACCACATAGGCAGGGCTGGGGACCCGGTAAGGATCGAAATCTACAAGATAACTTCGGTCCATGGCAGCCCGTGCAGATTCAGTTTTTCCATGAACGGATCAGGATCGAGCTGCTCCATGTTGAAAACCCCTGCCCCGCTCCAGGCCCCGGTCAGCAGCATCATGGCGCCGATCATGGCCGGCACGCCGGTGGTATAGGAAACCGCCTGGGCGCCCACCTCTTCAAAACACTGGTGGTGATCGCAGATATTATAGACGTAATATTTCTTTTCCCTGCCTTCCTTGATGCCTTTGATCAGGCAGCCGATACAGGTCCGTCCATGGGTCAGCGGACCCAGTGAGGCCGGGTCCGGCAGCACGGCCTTGAGAAACTGCAGGGGCACGATCTGCTGGCCGTTGTAGTCAATGGGCTCGATGCTGGTCATGCCCACATTCTGCAGAACCTCCAGATGGCGCAGGTAATTGTCGGAAAAGGTCATCCAGAACCTGGCCTTTCTCAGGCCGGAAAAATGTCTGGTCAGGGATTCCAGCTCCTCGTGGTACATCAGGTAGATCTTTCTGGGGCCTATTCCTTCGGGAAAGTCGAACTCCTCGGCGGTGGACAGGGCCGGGGTCTCGAGCCATTTTCCCCCTTCCCAGTGCCGGGCCGGGGCCGTCACCTCGCGGATATTGATCTCCGGATTAAAATTGGTGGCAAAGGGCTGGCCGTGATCGCCGGCATTGCAGTCGATGATGTCAAGCTCATGGATCTCGTCAAAATGGTGTTTTTTGGCCCAGGCGGTAAAAACGTTGGTCACTCCCGGATCAAAACCGGAGCCCAGCAGGGCCATCAGCCCAGCCTTTTTGAACCTGTCCTGATAGTCCCACTGCCATTTATATTCAAACTTGGCCTCATCCCGCGGTTCGTAGTTGGCCGTGTCCACATAATGCACCCCGCAGGCCAGGCAGGCATCCATGATGGTCAGATCCTGGTAAGGCAGGGCCACATTGATGCACAGCTCGGGCTTGAACTCCCGCATGAGGGTGACCAGCTCATCCACCCGGTCGGCATCAACCCGGGCCGTCTTGATCGGCCGGGGAAGCTTTGCCGCAATGGCATCGCATTTTGACTTGGTGCGAGAGGCCAGCATGATGTCGGAGAAGACCTCCGGCACCTGGCAGCACTTATGAACGACCACCGAACCGACACCGCCGGCACCAATTATGAGCACTCGTGACATGGCAAACTCCTTTAAGATTTGAACCGTTCAAGCGTTCAAACGTTGCAGCGATTAAACGTCTTTTCTTCTCACTTCTGAATTCTGACTCCTGGCTCCTGCCTTCAAAATTTCAGATACGTATAGCCTTCCAGGCAACTCTCGAAAAAATCGATCAGCTTGACCCCTTCCCGGGGCTGGATTTTACCCCGATGCACCTGCCGGTCAATCTTCCTTTTAATGGTGCGGGCCATGATCTCCGGACTATACTGCATGGTGGACAGGACATGCTGGGCAGAAGCGCCCTTGATCACCTCTTCGATATAAAAATCGGACGGGTCATCATCATCACAGTAGATATGCACCTCGTTCAGCCGGCCGAAGAGATTGTGCATGTCACCCATCACGTCCTGGTAGGCCCCGGTGAGAAACAGGCCGATATAATAATCTTCATCCTTTTTCAGGGCATGGAGCAGCAGACTCTGGGCATAGCCGTTTTTGGCGATGAACTTGTCGATCTTGCCGTCGGAATCACAGGTGATATCGGCAATGGAGCAGCGCTCGCCGGGTATTTCGTCCAGCCGGATCACCGGCATGATGGGCAGCAGCTGACTGATGGCCCAGGTGTCGGCCGCGGACTGGAAGACGGAAAAATTACACAGATACTGGCTGGCCCGCAGTTCGTCAATCTGCTGCAGCTCCTTGGGCACAAAATCGGCGCGCTTCAGGACGTCACGGATCTGGCCGATAATCTTCCAGAACATGGTGTCTATCTTGGCCCGCTCCTCCATGGAAATAACGCCCAGCTTGAAGGCCTGGATCGAATCCAGCTTGATCTGCTGCACATCGTTGTAAATCTCCTGGTAATTCTCCATGGTCAGATCACTGACCGACTCCCGCATGTTGCTGACCAGGATATGCTCCCCGGCTGACTTTTCGGTGTTGAAGCTGTTGGTGGTCTGATGAATGATCTTGACCACATTGGTAATGACGCAGGAATGATGGGCGGTGACGTAGCGTCCGCTCTCGCTGACGATGTTGGGATGATGGATGTTGACCTGATCACAGATCTGCTGCAGTACGGCAATGATGTCCGCGGCATACTCCTCCAGCGAGTAGTTCCGTGATGACTGGGTGGAAGAGCGTGACCCGTCATAATCAACGCCCAGACCGCCGCCCACGTCAAAATACTCGATATTGAGCCCGGACAGAACCAGATCTGCGAAAATACGGCCCGCCTCGTTGACCGCATCCTTCAGCACCCTGATGTCCGGAATCTGGCTGCCCACATGGAAGTGCAGCAGGGTAAGACAATCGGTCATGTTGTGCCGTTTGAGCAGGGAGATGCCGTTTAAAATCTCACTGCAGGTCAGCCCGAATTTCGCCCGGTCGCCGCTGGACCCGGCCCAGCGGCCTCCCCCCTGCACGGACAATTTAGCCCGCATGCCGATCAGCGGCATGACGTTCATCTCCTCGGAAAGCTTGATGATCATCTCAATCTCGGAGAAATTCTCCACCACAATGATGATCTTACGGTCAAGCTTTCTGCCAAGCAGGGCCAGACGGATGTACTCCTCGTCCTTGTAGCCGTTCAGCACGGTGAGGGCGTTGCGGTTTTCATTCAAGGTGAGGGCGGCCATGAGCTCGGATTTTGATCCGGCCTCCAAACCGTAATCAAAGGGCTCGCCCGCCTCGATGATCTCCTCCACCACCTCCCGGGTCTGATTGACCTTGATGGGGTAGACGCCGATAAAGCGTCCCTTGTAGCCGCTCTCCTCCATGGCCTCTCTGAAAGTCAGATTGAGCAGGCGCACCTGGGAGCGCAGGATATCGTGAAAACGGATAACCGTGGGAAAGGGGATATCCTGGCTCTTGATCTCTTCGATGACCTCCAGGATGTCAATGATGGGTCCGTCCGGCCTCTTTTCCGGCAGTACGCAGAGATGGCCTTTTTCGTTGACGGCAAAATAGCCGTTGCTCCATCGCTCGACGTTATACAGCTCACTATTGGCGTTAATCGCCCTTCTCCGCTTATCCAACATGACCAGTACCCTCCCCGTGCAAAGCAAGAATGAGTTCCCTGACCACCTTGGCAGCGAAAACTTCGCTGTTACCGGTGGGATCAATGGCGGGTGCTAACTCAACCACATCAGCGCCGACCAGTTTCTTTGTTTTTAACAGTTTAACAATTTTTATAAAAGAAAGAAAATCCTCGCCTCCCGCCTCAGGGGTGCCTGCGCCGGGTATATTCACACTGCGGCTCTGCGGGCTCAAGACCGGCCGGGCGGGGTAATAAGGGACTGCCGCCGCTTCCCGTAACAACTTGTCCATATTCACCACCCCATTGAGAGTAATTCACCCGAAGCGTCTGATCTCTCTATGTAGCCAATTGTCTGCGCAAAAAATGAAAACAGAAAAAAGGCAAAAACATTGTAGATTCAGGTCAATAAATCAAAGACACGAAACAGAAAAAAGGAAGGGAGAAATTATACATGCAATACAAATAACTTCAAGTAATTTTCATAGCCATGCCCTGTTGCCGGCGCGCTGGTTGGTAATTAAAATTTTCCCCACCCATGCCTGTTCACTAAGCCCATCCTCGCATTCCCCTGGAACAAAAACAACCATTAGCCCTATCAATACCCCTTAGTTATAGGAAATAACAATTAGACGTATCTATTTTTTTTAGTTATTGATCGTTTCTCATAGCGTCCTCATCCATTTATAAGGAGTTGATATCGTGATTTATCTCTTAACAATACATATCTGAGCATATTTCGGCATCGTCCATTCAGTCCGGTCAGGACTGAAATATGAGACGACAACTCACCGCGTCCCTTCCTCTCTGCTTTTTCCGCCAACAAATCCTTTCAGCTGAGGCCCGACGCGACTGATCCTGTCGTCAGCCCCGGTAAAAATGCATATATTTTTTTGCATGAAAGGAGAATCCATATGGTTACATCTTCTGCGTCTGCCGCTTCCGGCATGACAAAAGGATCTGTCCTGGTTCTGGGCGGCGGAGTGGCTGGTGTGCAGGCCGCCCTTGACATGACCGAGCTTGGCCTCAAGGTTTATCTGGTGGAGAAATCCGCCTCCATCGGCGGTGTCATGGCCCGGCTTGACAAAACTTTCCCCACCAATGACTGCTCACTCTGCATCCTGGCCCCCAAGCTGGTGGAAGTCGGCCGCAATCCCAATATCGACATCATCACCAATGCCGAGCTGCTCAAGGTGGCAGGCACGCCCGGCAATTTCACGGCAACAATAAAAAAACGCCCCCGGTATATTGACGAGGAGGTCTGTACCGGCTGCGGCCAGTGTACCCTGTACTGCCTGAAGCTGATCAGCGACGACTACAACGAAAGACTTTCCAGCACCCATGCCGCCCACATCGATTACTCCCAGGCGGTGCCCACCAGTTACCATATTGACCCCAAGGCCTGCCTGCGCCTCAATTTTGAGACATGCGGTCTGTGCGCCGTGGCCTGCCAGGCCAAAGCCATCCGCTTTGACCAGCAGGAAGAGGTGGTGGAGCTGCCGGTGGGCGCCGTGGTGCTGGCCCCTGGCTTCGGACGAATCAAAAACGAGGTGCTGCAGCGCTATGGCTGGGGTAAATTCAGCGATGTCCTCACTGCCTTTGAACATGAACGGCTGATGTGCGCCAGCGGCCCGACCAATGGCGAAATCGTCCGTCCGTCCGATGAAAAACATCCAAAAAAAATCGCTTTCCTGCAGTGCATCGGCTCCCGGGACCACACCTGCGGCAACGACTACTGCTCATCGGTCTGCTGCATGTATGCCATCAAACAGGCATCGCTGGCCAGGGAACATGACCCGGAGGCGGAAATCACCCTGTTCTATATGGATGTGCGCACCCACGGCAAGGGTTTTGATGCGGCCCGGGAGCGGGCAATTTCGGAAAACAACCTCCGCATCATCTACGCCAGACCGCCCCGGGTGGAAGACGTTTTTGACGGACGTCTCCTGCTCACCTACGCCACAGAGGACGGCGAGCACCATTATGAGTATTTCGATATGGTGGTGCTTTCCCAAGGCCTTGAATCACCGGATGACGCCGAGCTGATTGCCCAGGTAACGGGTATTGATCTCAACGAGTATCAATTTGCCGCAACCGGGCTCAATGCCCCCCTGGCAACCTCAAGGCCCGGTATCTATGTCATCGGCGCCTTCCAGGGGCCCAAAGACATTCCGGACAGCGTCACCCAGGCCAGCGGGGCGGCCGCCCTCTGCTCCAGTTTACTGACGAGCGCGCGAGGGACGGAAATCGTCCATGCCCAGTATCCTGCGGAAAGAGACGTTACAGAAGAAGAGCCGCGCATCGGCGTTTTCGTCTGTCACTGCGGCATCAATATCGCGGGCGTTGTCGATGTGCGCAATGTGCGTGATTACGCCCGCACCCTGCCCAACGTGGTCTTTGCCACCGACAATCTCTATTCCTGCTCCCAGGACACCCAGAAGCATCTGACGGATATCATAAAAGAACATCGCTTGAATCGGGTGGTGGTCTCCGCCTGCACCCCACGCACCCATGAACCCCTCTTCCAGGCCACCATGCGGGAGGCGGGCCTGAACCGCTCCCTGTTTGAGATGGCCAACATCCGCGACCAGTGCTCCTGGGTCCATATGCATGAACCCGAGGAGGCAACCAGCAAGGCCCGGGACCTGGTGCGCATGGCCGTGGCCAAGGCGGCCCACCTGGTGCCCCTGGCCGAGCAGCTGCTGCCGGTGACTCCCTCGGCCCTGGTGGTGGGCGGCGGCCTGGCCGGCCTCACAGCGGCTCTTAGCGTGGCGGATCAGGGCTTTGCCTGCACCCTGGTGGAAAAGGGCAAAGAACTCGGCGGCCGCAGCCTGCTGCTCACGGCAGACAGGTTCGGCAACAGCCCCCGGCAGATGATAACCGAGCTGGTGCGGAAGGTGCGCCAACATCGACTAATCACCACCTACACCGATGCAACGCTTGCCAGCACCTCGGGCTATGTTGGCAACTTTACCTCCGCCATTGATACGGGTCACGGCAGCGAAGTGGTGAACCACGGCATCATTATCCTGGCCACCGGCGGCCGCCCATACCAGCCGAGCCAGTATCTGTACAACCAATCCGAGCGGGTCATGACCCAGCTTGAGCTGGAGAAGCGCCTTGCCGCGTCCCGCCCCCTGTCAAAACAGATCAAACAGGTGGTGATGATCCAGTGCGTCGGCTCCCGCGGCGAGGATCTGGCTTACTGCAGCCGGGTCTGTTGCGGCCAGGCCCTGAAAAACGCCTTGCGCCTCAAGGCCCTGCAGCCTAGTCTTGCCATCACCATTTTCTACCGCGACATGCGCGCCTACGGCTTTCAGGAAGATCTCTACCGCAAGGCCCGGGAGCAGGGGGTGATCTTTATCCGCTACACCCCGGAAAACCCACCGGTCGCCGGCAAAGATGCGACAAAAAACAGCAGGATTTCCATCAAAGCCTATGATTCTCTGCTGGGTGAAGAGGTGGAACTGGCCGCCGACCTGGTGGTTCTCTCCGTGGGCATTGTGCCGGAAGACCCATCCGCCCTGGCCAGGATGCTCAAGGTGCCGGTTACGGCGGAGAATTTTTTTCTTGAGGCCCATGTCAAACTGCGGCCGGTGGACCTGTCGGTGGACGGTGTCTATGTCTGCGGCCTGGCCCACGCACCGAAAACCATGGATGAGACCATTGCCCAGGCCCAGGCGGCAGCAGGCCGCGCCTGCCAGCCCCTGGCCAGGGGAAGCATCGTCCCGGAGCCCATTGTGTCCCAGGTTGACCCGGAACTCTGCATCGGCTGCGGCGCCTGCCAGGCGTTCTGCCCGTACAAGGCCATTGAAATATATAAAGAAGGCAAGCTGCGCAAGGCCAGAACCCTGAAGGCATCCTGCAAGGGCTGCGGCGTCTGTGCGGCGCGCTGTCCGACCATGGCCATTGATATGGGCCGCTTTACCCTGGAAGGCATCCGCTCGCAGATCCATGCTTTTGCTGAAGGAGCATAACATGACAAACGAACTTTATCATCCCAAAATCCTTGGCTTTCTCTGCAACTGGTGCTGTTATACGGCGGCTGATTCTGCAGGGGTGGGCCGTTATCAGTATCCCCCCAACCTGCGCGTCATCCGCATCATGTGTACCGGCCGGCTTGACCCGTCTTTCCCGCTTGAGGCCTTGGCCAGCGGGGCCGACGGGGTCTTTGTCGGCGGCTGCCATCCCGGTGAATGCCATTACCAGGACGGCAATTACCACGCCCTGGTCAGCGCCGCCCTGGTCCATGAAATTCTGGCGCGACTCGGCGTCAGCAAAGAACGTTTTCTCATCGAATGGGCCTCTGCCGCCGAAGGCCCGAACTTCGTCAAAATCATCACCGCCTTTACCAAACAGGTTGAGCAGCTCGGCCCCCTGGGCCTTGCCGAAAAAATCCCGGGTGAGAGTCTGCGGGGAAGACTCGCCCAGGCGGCAGAGACGGCAAGAGAGAGGAAACTGCGCACCGGGCTGATCAACGCCTCCCGGGAAATGTTCAAAAACGGAGATTTTTCCAGAACAACCATTGCCCAACTGGTGCAGTCCAAATGCGAAAAGGCCCTGCAAGAGGTGGATAGTCTGTAGGTGGACAGCTATTTAGACTACGGATTACAGACTAATCACCTAATGACCTAACTCTTTTATTTAATGGAGACCCAAACAATGCTTGAAATGACCCAATTGGCAAACGAAAAACTGAAACAATACCTTGACCAGAACAATCTCAATTCCTCGGTGCGGGTGGCGGCCATGAACAGCTGCAGCGGCCAGTCCCTGGTGCTGTCTCTGGATGAGAAAAAGTCCGCCGACACCTCCATCGTCAAAGGTGAGGTGGAACTGATCATCGACCAAGGTCTGCTGGCGCAGCTTGGCTCGGTTACGGTGGATTTTATTGAGCAAAAGAGTTCCGGCTGCGGTTGCGGAGGCCAAGGCGGCTTTTCCGTGCAGTCTGCCAACCCTCTGCCGAAAGCCGAGGGGAGCTGCGGCGGTTCCTGCTCATCTTGCGGTTGATTTTCAGAGTTATCCCCTGTAATAGATAAGAAAGCGGTCATTTTTTTCAGGGATCACGGAGATTTTTTTCTCTGTGATCCCTGGGATACATGAACTTTCTGATCAATTGTCAAGGATCTCTCATTGCCGACCTGGAAACTGAAAACAGATAGCGAGACATTGTTTTATCATCTCTGCGGCAACTGCAATATGAAGTCAGCCGAGGCCCTGCTCAAGGCCGGCTGGCAGAAAATCCGTGACGGGGAGCCGGTATCCTGTAATGAATGCAGCCGCAAATGCGCGTTAACCTCTGAAGGACTCTGGGGAGCCGAGGACCAGGTGCGGTATGCTGTCTGTGATGCATGCGCTGAACTCGACTCCTGCCCGCTGAAGGGCCGCTATTACTGTTAACGCATTGATATTTTGTGATACGGTAGGCTACCCCGGCTGCAACAGAGGGATCACATGCTTTTCATCACCGACACCCTGGTCATCCCCATGCGGGAAATCCATTTTTCCTTTATCCGCGCATCCGGTCCAGGCGGCCAGCACGTCAACCGCTCGGCCACCGCCGTCCAGTTGCGCTTCGATGTGCAGAACTCACCATCATTATCGGTGGAGATCAAAAACCGCCTGTGCCTGTTGGCCGGTTCCCGCTTAAGCAAGGACGGCATTCTGACCATCGAGGCCCAGGAATTCCGCAGCCAGATGAGAAACAGGGATGAGGCTTTGCAGAGACTGGCCAGGCTGATCCGCCTGGCTACCATGAAAAAAAAGGCCAGACGCCCGACCAGGCCGACGATGGCGGCAAAAAAGCGCCGTCTCGAAACGAAGAAACGTCGCAGTCTCACCAAGCAGACCAGAGGAGGCCACCGGAGCGATGAATAACAATGCGCCGGCGGACTGTCACGGCAACACGGACTTGTTCAGACAGAAATGCCCAGCACCTGATGGAGAACCCTGCTCAGCTGCGGAACGGTAAATGGTTTGGGCACAACCCCTTTAAAGCCGAATTGTGCATAATTTGCCATGATGGGATCATTGGCATAGCCACTTGAGACAATGGCCTTGACAGCAGGGTCGATTGCCAGCAGTTTTTCCATGGCCTCCCGGCCACCCATCCCCCCCGGAATCGTCAGATCCATAATCACGACAGCAAAGGGTTCCCCCTCTTTCCAGGCTTTTATATACAGATCGAGCGCTTCGCTGCCATCACCGGCGAGATGAGGTTCAAAGCCTAATTTCAGCAGAATCTGCGCCGCAACATCCCGGATGAGTTCTTCATCATCCATGAACAGCACTTTGCCCCGGCCGGCAAATACCTTGTCATCAACCGGCTCTTCCTCTTGTTTTTCAGGGAGAATAGCGGGGAGAAACAGGGTGAACGTTGTCCCCTGCCCGGTTTCCGACTGCAAACTGATGTGCCCGTCATGGTTTTTTACGATTGAATAGACCACGGCAAGCCCCAGGCCGCTGCCGGTCTGTTTGGTGGAAAAATAGGGATCAAATATCTTTTCTTTGTGCATTTTCGCGATGCCGGTCCCATGGTCCTGCACCGCTATTTCAACATATTTCCCTGCCGCCAGCTGTGGCACGTCACCCTTCTGCAGCTCAACATTGCCCCCCCGGATCTCTATCACCCCGCCTGCCGGCATGGACTGCGAGGCATTAATGACAAGATTCTGAAAAACCTGGGCCATCTGCCCCCTGTCGGCATTGATGAACCACAGGTTCTCGGCAAAATCATAGGCACAGACGGAGCGGGAGCCGCGTATGGCAAAACTTGATGAATCCCTGATAATGTCAACGATGGATGAGGGGCTTTTCAAGGGCGCGCCCCCTTTAGAAAAGGTCAGCAACTGCTGGGTGAGATCCCGGGCCCGTAAGGCCGCTTTTTCCGTATCAACAAGTGACTTCTGGATCGCTCCGTCCGCCTCGGCGGATAGTTTGGCCAGGCTGATATTGCCGAGAATACCGGTGAGCAGATTATTGAAGTCATGGGCGATTCCTCCGGCAAGAACGCCGACTGACTCAAGCTTCTGGGTGCGCAATCGTTCCTCTTCCCGCTTTTTCCGCTGGGAAATATCCCGGGCCACTCCCAGCAGCGCCGGCCGGTTCTCATATTCAATGCGTTGGAGGCTCAGCTCGATGGGCACAACAGAGCCGTCTTTGCTGACATGGGCGGTCTCGAAAATTGCCTTCTCTACCTCTTTTAATTTCTGCATCCGCTCCGGGACCAGCGCGGCATACTGCGGCGCGACAAACTGGCCGGGTTTCATCTGTAACAGTTCCGCGCGGGAATACCCCAGGCGATCACAGGTAACCTTGTTCACCCCGATCAGGCCGCCCTCCAGGTCATAAATCATAATGGCGTCATGGGTGCTGTCAAAAAGGCTACGGAATTTTCTTTCCGAGGCGGCAAGCGAGTGCAGATGCATAGCGTTTTTAATGGCCACCGCGGCCTGATTAGCCATGGTCTGATAGAGTGACACCTCAGCATCGGTAAATTTTCTCTGCTGCAGGGTATGACCGATCAATACACCGAACACCTCATCGCCGATCATCATGGGCACGCTCAGAGCAGAAGATATCGTGTACTTCTTTATGAAAGACGGCACGGCAAAGCGCTTCTCCGTTTTGAAATCGACCACTGCCCCCGGCTTCTTTTCCTGCACCACATAGGTTGCCAATCCCAGTTCCCTGAGTTCCAGGACAGTGCCGATCGCTGACTGAGAAAAGCCTATGGTATCCGTCGGAACCAGAGCATTCTTTTCCTGGGTCAGAATCAATACTGTGGAGAAATCAAAGCGCAGAAGCCCCTGCGCCAGGCTGATTACCTGACGGTAAATGGTCTGAAGATCCGTGGTGCTGCTGAGAATTTTCGACAAGCCGAGAAGCTCGCTGAGAATTTTTTCCCGCCGTCTGCTTTCAGTGACCGGCAGCACAACCTCAAGGGCCGAGGTAATGTTGCCCTGATCATCGTACAGGGGAGTGGCAATAATCTCCGAGTGGACCGGATTGCCGTCCTTGTCTCGGCCCACCGCTTCTGTGCGCACCACCTCCACGCCTGTGCCGAAAATCTCTTTCACCCCGCAAAAAGAGCAGACATCCTCCTGGCCGTTAAATGTTTTGTAACAGCACCCGCCCGTCACATTACCAAACATAGCCGTAAGAATCTTATTGGCCCAGAGGATGCGGTAATCTCTGCTGATAATACAGAGCCCAACGCCGATGTTCTCGGTAACAATCTCAAGCTTGTCCATTTCGAGACGCAGTTGTTTTTCAGCTTTGCGACGTTCGGCAATTTCCTCATTAAGCTGGGTATTCTTGTTCTTCAGTTCAAGGGTCCGCACCTCCACAATGCTTTCAAGCTTCTCCTGATGTTTTTTGAGTTCGCTCTCCGCCTTGCGCCGCTCCCTGATTTCCTTCTCATTCTCGTAACCAACCAGCAAGGAGTTGCGGATGATGCGGAAGACCTCCCTGTAGAGGAGCACGCAGCCGAGGATGTACACCAGCAGCATAATGCCCATGGCCGTGTGGATCTCATCGCCCACCAGAAAAAATTTGCAGGTGAGAGGAAGAATTACGGGAAAGAGGTAGAGGAAATAAACGTTTTTTACGGCCGAGGTCGAGGCCGAGGCCCCGGCAACCATGCCGCCCAGGACAAAGGCGATAAAAATCTGATGGGGAGTTGAATGGGGCGGGAAAAAATACATGCCGGCAAATCCCCAGACAATGCCGGAGATCATCAGACCGGCATTGAACAGCACACCCCACTTGGGTGCTTGAATGACTCGATCCTGGGCGGAACGCTGATAGATTTTGTACAGAACACACCGAGCGAGTGAGATGGCAACAACCGCGGCAACCCAGAGCAGCAGGGAAAATGGGGAACTGACATCGAGAAGAACGACGGCAAGAATAAGCGAATTGAGCAGGTTGGCCAGCATACTCGCTTTCAAACCCGCATAAAGCTGATCTACCTGGTCCGCATATAATTTCTGGTCAATCGGCTTGCAGCTCATAGGAGGATTCTTCCTCAGGCATACTGCTTAATAATGAAAAAGCTTTTGAAGCTGGCCAGATGATGCAGCTTGAGAGGCCGCTACGAAATAACCATTACATCTCCAGCCATTTCTTTACGGCCCCTTATAGCGTTTACAGTATTGCGATGATACTGTTATTTTTTACAACGGCTTAGCGAATCTTATCATCCTCCGACCGATCGGACCGGGAGCTTCTCTCCGTCAAATATGAGGTACTTTTCACACATTGATCATAATTCATTATATAGATATCGGCCAGGGTCAGAAATCCTGTGACGATAAGCGGTCCATAGATAATGCCCATAACCCCGAACACCTGCAGGCCGCCGATGATGGATAAAAAGACGAGCAGGGTGTGCATTTTCACCGTCACTCCCACAATCTTCGGCTTCAGCAGGTACTCCACGCTAAAAGAAAGCACCATATAAAATATCACCATGGAAAGCCCTTGCGTCACATTGCCCTGCAGCAGAAGGATGAGGGCGGCCGGCAACAGGATAAGGCCGATGCCGACAATAGGCAGAAAGGCGAGCACTGCCATGGCCACACCCCAGATAATCGGTGAAGAGAATCCCCAAAACCCTAAGACCACTCCGCCCACAACACCTTGAACCAGGCCACATATGCCGTTGCCGATCAGAATGGCCCGACTGATCTCTTCAAACTTGCTGATCAGCCGTTTCTCATGCTCATCAGGCAGGGGAGAGAGCCGCATGATATAATTCACCAACTGCGCCCTGTCGATGAGCAGAAAAAAAATGATGAGAACCATCATAAAAAAATGAAAAATAAACTGGAGAATGTTGGCCGCCCAGGAACTGGCCTGGTTATAAACAAAAAACGCGATCATGCCGCCGAACTTCGACAGTTCATTGCCGAACTGCGCCAGCTCAAGATGTATGCCGTATCCCTCCAGCAGCTCCTTGAACCTGCCCAGAAAAGCATTCCCTTCAATAAATTCGCTGAATTTTACTGGCCAGTTGGTCCCTTTTGTCATTTGAAAGAGAGCATAGGCCTCAGTTGACAGGGAACCGACTAAAAAGATAATCGGCACGAATATGAGCAGCACAATCAGTGCACAGGTAACGAGCGAGGAAAACTCCGCGGAAAGTTTCCTGTTGAGAAAAAGATAAATCGGATCAAAAATCGTGGCCAGCAGGTAAGAAAGAATGATAATTGCAACAAACGGCCACAGAAGTACGCCCAGAAGATACGTAGCCAGAAGCAACAGGCAGAGGAAATAAAGCAGAACTATGGGACTCGGTTGCAGCTTTTTCATGTGTCATTCTTGTCCGGAAATATGAAAATAAGTTGTTTCAAAGGCTGAGAGAATCAGCTATATTAAAAGATCTTTTGCTATGATTTGCGCAAGTAAATTGATGCTCAAATAACGCTGTACTATATATTATATTCAATATAATAGACATTTCTATTAGAACATTTTTTTTGTGCAGAGGAATATTGATTGTCTCGTGAAAACCCTTTCCACAGCCTTACAGTGCATAAAATTCCTGTTTTATCGTCATGGGAATTCGCCTACCGGGACTTTCCACCATCAAGGGGCATAATTACGAAGCCATCAATCTTCAGGGACGGCAGATTTGTCATTGCTCCCCGCCACAAAGATTTCCGTCTTTCCTCAGGAGTTTTTTATGAAAATTTCAATTGAAACAGTGCCCGAAGCCCAGCTCAAGCCAAAGCCCCAAGGGGAATCTCTGGGCTTTGGCTCCCTGTTTACCGATCATATGTTTGTCATGGAGTATGACAAGGGACCGGGATGGCATGATGCCAGGATTACCCGCTACCAGAATTTCTCCTTCGATCCCGCCGCCATGGTCTTCCATTACGGCCAGGCGATCTTTGAGGGGCTCAAGGCCTACCGGGGTGCTGACAATGATATTTTTCTTTTCCGCCCCAAGGACAACCTGGGCCGCATGAATATGTCAGCCACCCGCATGTGCATGCCGACCTTTGATGTTGACGAGGTATTTGACTGCCTGCAAACCTTATTGCAAACCGAACAGGACTGGGTCCCGGATGCCAGGGGCGCCTCGCTCTATATCCGTCCCACCATGATTGCCACGGAGGCGGGGCTTGGCGTTCGTCCCGCAAAAAAATACCTCTTTTTTATCATCCTGACACCGGTGGGTGCATATTACCCCGAAGGGTTTAACCCGGTAAAGATTTTTGTAACCGACAAATACGTCAGGGCGGTGCCGGGGGGAGTCGGCACGGCAAAAACCGCCGGCAATTACGCGGCAAGCATCACGGCGGCGGTCGAGGCCCAGGAGCAGGGTTTCACCCAGGTCCTCTGGCTGGACGCGGTCCACCGGAAATATATCGAAGAAGTCGGCACCATGAACATCTTTTTTGTCATTGGTGACGAGATCATCACCCCGCCTCTCGGCGGCAGCATTCTCGCCGGCATCACCAGGGATTCGGTTATACAGCTTCTCAACGACTGGGGCCGTCATGTTGTGGAACGCCCCATCACCATTGACGAAGTTTTTACCGCCAGCGCAAACGGACAGCTGCACGAAGTCTTTGGCACGGGCACCGCTGCTGTCATTTCACCGGTCGGCTCCCTTTTTTACAAGGGCAACACCTGTTCGGTAAATAACGGCAAGACCGGCGACATTGCCCAGCGGCTTTTCACGGAACTGCAGGACATCCAACACGGGCGGCAACCAGAATCCCATGGCTGGGTTGTAAAGCTGTAATTTTTTTTCTCCCCCTCTCTTGATTTTTGAAATACCCGTCACTATTGTTTGCCCAACTAGGAAATTGGCCCAATACCAGGTCCGATTTCCTAGTTTTCGTAGAAGTCCTTACCGGTCCTTTCATTTTACAGCAGGACTTTATCAGGTTGCGGCTTGACGATATCCGGCATACCTGCAGTTGCCAGATGTATGACCGGAGCTTTTTTCCCGGGTTATCAAAAATTTTAAATCAATCTATTTAGCACGGAGGTTTTAGATGAAAATTCGTCCATTGAATGATCGTATTCTGGTCAAAAGACTTGAGAGTGAAACAAAAACTGCCGGAGGTATTATCATTCCTGACAGCGCCAAGGAAAAACCGGTGGAAGGCGAAGTAATTGCTGTCGGTTCTGGTAAACTGAATGACAAAGGCGAGCGAGTAGCCCTGGAAGTGAAAAAAGGCGACTTCGTCCTGTTCAGCAAATATGGCGGAACTGACATAAAAGTTGAAGGCGTCGACCATCTGATCATGCGTGAGGATGATATCCTTGGCGTGATTGAGAAATAAAACCGTTTTGCATTTACCACGACTTACCTGTTGATAATTAAAAAATACAAACAATAATCGCCTGTCATCCGGATTCACCATGTCCGGCTTTTTTCACAGGCGTAGAAAGGAGAAAAATTATGGCGAAAGACATTAAATATGGTTCCAAAGCCAGGGAAGAAATCCTGATTGGCGTCAATACCCTGGCTGATGCGGTCAAAGTGACCCTTGGCCCGAAAGGTCGCCACGTTCTACTGGAAAAATCCTTCGGTGCCCCCACCATCACCAAGGACGGTGTCAGCGTTGCCAAAGAAATCGAGCTGAAAAACAAATTCCAGAACATGGGCGCCCAGATGGTAAAAGAAGTTGCCTCCAAGACCAGTGATGTGGCCGGTGACGGTACCACCACCGCCACGATTCTGGCCCAGTCCATCTATACCGAAGGCTCCAAACTGGTAGCAGCCGGTCACAACCCCATGGAAATCAAACGGGGCATCGATAAAGCGGTTACTGCTGTTGTCGCCGAGCTTGCCAATATCGCCAAACCAACCAAAGAGCAGAAGGAAATTGCCCAGGTCGGCACCATTTCCGCCAATAATGATTCCACCATCGGTAAAATTATTGCCGAGGCCATGGACAAAGTCGGCAAGGAAGGGGTTATCACCGTTGAGGAAGCAAAATCCATGGATACATCTCTGGATGTTGTTGAAGGTATGCAGTTTGACCGCGGCTACCTTTCTCCCTACTTTGTCACCGACCCGGAGAAAATGGAAGTCAACATTGAGGATGTCAGCATCCTGATCAATGAGAAAAAAATCAGCAACATGAAAGATCTGCTGCCGGTCCTTGAGCAGGTTGCCAAAATGGGCAAACCCCTCCTCATCATTGCTGAGGACGTGGACGGCGAAGCACTGGCCACCCTGGTTGTCAACAAACTGCGCGGCACCTTGAATGTAGCGGCTGTTAAAGCCCCCGGTTTCGGCGACAGAAGAAAAGCCATGCTGGAAGACATCGCCATTCTCACCGGCGGCCAGGTGATCACCGAAGATCTTGGCATCAAGCTCGAAAACGTCACCATCGATGACCTTGGCCACGCCAAGCGCATTCTTATCGACAAGGACAACACTACCATTATCGATGGCGCAGGCGACAAAGACAAACTTGCCGCCCGCGTAAAACAGATCCGCGCCCAGGCCGAGGAATCCTCCTCTGATTATGACCGCGAGAAACTGCAGGAACGTCTGGCCAAACTGATCGGCGGCGTTGCCGTCATCAATGTCGGTGCTGCCACTGAAATTGAAATGAAAGAGAAAAAAGCCCGGGTTGAGGACGCACTGAATGCTACAAGAGCAGCTGTTGAGGAAGGCATCGTTCCCGGCGGCGGTGTTGCTTACATCCGTTGCCTCCAGGCCCTGGACAACCTGAAGCTGGAAGGCGAGCAGGCTTTGGGCATCAACATCATCAAACGCGCCCTGGAAGAGCCTGTGCGCCAGATCGCCGCCAACGCCGGCTGCGAAGGCTCAGTTGTGGTTGAACATGTGAAAAACCTCAAAAACGCATTTGGCTTCAATGCCGACACGGAACAGTATGAAGATCTGTTCGAGGCCGGCGTCATCGACCCAGCTAAAGTTACCCGTTTTGCCCTGCAGAATGCAGCCAGTGTATCCGGACTTCTGCTGACCACCGAGTGCATGATCGCTGAACACCCCGAGGAAAAAGGTGACGGCGGCGGTATGCCGGGCGGCATGGGTGGTATGGGCGGTATGGGCGGCATGGGCGGAATGGGCGGAATGATGTAATCCGCTGTTCATTTTTTATTGACAATGTGAAGAAAATTTACCATATACATGGTTCTCCACATTGTCTTGTTTTTTTTGAGTGTTACCATCTGTTTTCAGATGGTAACACTTTTCTATATACGCCTAGGAAGAAGGCGGGTACAGAATACGGCGATGTAGCTCAGATGGTTAGAGCATACGGCTCATATCCGTAGTGTCCGGGGTTCAATTCCCTGCATCGCCACCAAGTAATTAAAAAAGCCGCAATCCTCAAGGGTTGCGGCTTTTTTTTGTTCACCCACCCATACGCAGATCCGGAGTTAGAAAACGGAACTTTTGCATCATCTCCCCTTCTCTTTTCATCATTATTTACGCCACCCCTAACAAAAAAGATGCTAGAATAAATCGAACACACGCCTTTGCCCGCATTTGCAATAACTGTAAATCGGCAAACAATTTAATACGAGACAGAAGGGAGGATAGCCAAAATGAAAGCAGGATTTATCGGACTCGGCCATCTTGGCAAAGCAATAGCCGGAAGACTTGTTGAACGTGAACACACCCTTATCGTCTGGAATAGAAGTGCCGGCAAGACCGAAGGACTAAAATGCAGTGAAGTTGATTCGCCCAGGGCCGTTGCCGAACAAGCTGACATTCTGTTTTTATGCCTTTTTGACAGTCATGCCGTACGCAATGTTCTCACTGGCGAGCAAGGCCTGCTTGCCGCAAATACAACCGGTAAAATTATCATAGATCTGACAACCAACCATTTTACCGACGTTGTCTCTTTTCACACCATATGCAAGGAGGCTGGTGCCTTCTATCTGGAATCGCCCGTATTGGGCAGCGTTGTCCCTGCCTCCCAGGGAAATTTAACGGTACTTGTCAGCGGTGACCCTTCTGCCTATAAAAAGATCAAGCCTGTTCTGGAAGATATTGGAAAAAATATATTCTTTCTTGAAAAACCGGCGCTCGCCACAAAAATGAAACTCATTAACAATCTCACGCTGGGAAGTTTCATGGCAACTATTGCCGAGGCAGTCTCCTTTGCAGAACACGTTGGCATGGACAAAAAGGATGTTATTGAAATCTTGTCAGTCGGCGGAGGCAACTCCCTCGTCCTCAACGCCAAAAAAACAAAACTTCTGGAGGAAGATTTTTCAACCCACTTCTCCAATGCCCTCATCTACAAAGACCTGCACTGCCTGATGGATTTGGCCTACAGCGAGAAAAAACCACTTTTTACCGGAGCCATGGTCAAAGAGCTCTATGCAAAGGCGTTTGCCGATGGGATTGGCCAGGAAGATTTTTCTTCAATCTACAAGATATTTAAGAAAAAATAGGCTGAAGGCAATGATTCATTTGCAATCATTGCCTCAGAGGAAAGAACCGTTTACCACCTGTGGGACGCTGCAACTGAGACGACCAAGAAAAAAGGCTGCAACCTGAATAAACGAAATAAGGTTGCAGCCCAACTTGCTGGCGGTATTACGTTTTCTCATGCAGAATATCAGCAAAGAAACCGGATGCCGCTTATTTCTCCTGAAAAACAATCTTGATCAACAAGACGGATCACTTGGAATTACAAATCATCGTCATCGTCAACCATGGAAGGGATAAATTCATCCTCTTCCTCATCCTCTTCTACATCCTCCCCATCGCCGACTGACAATTCATCCTCATCTTCCGCGGCATAGTAGGGTGAAGGAGAATCATCGACGGCTTCCTCATCGTCGTCCTCCCTGACGGCTTTAACCATCTTGGAAGGAGGAAGAACAATCTCTGTAATCTTTTTCACTTCGGCACGGACATCAGGATCAGCAAGACATGCTCCACATCCCTTGAGATGTTTTTCCATAAACTCAACCATTCTGGCTGGAGCTAATGACTCTTCTTGTACCTGCACATACCATGACCGTACAAGCCTGTTTAAGCGCTCGCATTCCATTTTTTTTAATCTCCGATTAGAAATATTAAAACGTTCTGAGTCCTGCAAAAAAGCACATAAAACAAATCCAAACAACTATTGCAAGCTTTTAAAACCAGGCATTACCCACCTTTTATAAAAAAAGTTGCCGTATTGGGCAAGAAGAATTACTATGATTATGTATTAATTTTTTGTCACATTCAAGTGTTACAGTATAATTTTTTCATCATTTCAATTCTAAGGAAGTGGAAAGGGCGCTGGTGGCTCTCCCGGACTTCAAATCCGGTGCACCGGGTTAACAGCTTGGTGGGTGGGTTCGATTCCCATGCACTTCCGCCATTACTTGAAATCGCAACAAAAAAAGGCCCGGGCAATTTGCCCGGGCCTTTTTTTGCCTAAATCTGACTCACTCCTACTTTAGGCAGGAATATACTTGGTTAAGGGGCAATCCTTGCACCCATCTGCGGGAAGATCACCAGTGCCATGAATTTTCTTAATAATGGTTTTAACCGCCTGCTCCGTATCGGGGAAAAGACTATCCTTGCCGATTTTATCCAACAAGCCGGTGCGCTGCATGACAACCATCACCTGCCCCTTGACGCCGGACATGGCAAACCCAAGGCCCGCACTGCGAACCCGCTCGACAAGGAGATGCAAGGCCTCCTCGCCGGAGGCGTCCATATCATTGATACCCCTGGCATCCAGCAGGATATAGCGCAGATCCGGCTGTTCGTTACGGAATTTCATGACCTGTTCATCAAGATAGCTGGCATTGGCAAAAAACAGAGCACCGTCAAAACGTACCACTGAAATGTGGCGACAGCCCTTGAGACGATAGTACTCAGCACTTTTCAGCACGTTTTCCTCATGCATGGACAGGCTGGCCACCACCGGCCGCATGGATTTATACAGAAAAACACCCATGGAAAGAGCTACACCGACCATAATGCCCTTATCAAGATGCGGGGCGAAATAAAGAGTAACAGCAAAGCAGAGAATGGAAATTGCTCCGTCATACCATTGCGCCTTCCAGGCATGGGCAAAACCCTTGATGTTGACAAGACCGATAACCGCCATCATAATTACCGCGGCCAGAACAGCCTGGGGTAGATGATAGAGCAGCGGCGTAAAAAACAGCAAGGTGACAACAACCATAAGAGAGGTGACAACCGCGGAAACACCGGAAACCGCACCTGCCTGCAGGTTAACGGCGGAACGGGAAAAGGAACCCGACACCGCATAGCTGGAGCCGATCGAGCCAAGTATGTTGCCCAGGCCTTGGCCGATGAGTTCCTGGTTCGGGTCAAGCTTCTGGCCGGTCTTAGCCGCCATGGCCTTGGCAATGGCGATGGCTTCCATAAATCCCAGCAGGGAAATAATAACAGCGGTGGGCAGCAGCTTGAAGAATTTTTTTACGGAGAGCTGCGGCACGGTGAACTGGGGGAGACCTTCAGGAATCTTGCCAACCACGTCACCGCCGCCCATAACCTTGATTTTGGTTGTGTCAAGCGCGGAATTTCCAATCTTGATCCGCCAGATGTTGCCATCGGTCTGCACGCCTGCAGGAACAGCATCTTTTGGATAGAAGATGTAATTATCACCCACTTTCACCCCTTCAAATTTCATCTTGCGGACAACATCACGAATATCTCCGGCATGATTTTTTGCTTCTTCCATCCTGCTGGACAGAATTTCCACCTCGCTCTTCAGTTTAATCAGCTCAATTGATGTGGAGCCGTGGCCTTTCTCCTTGATGCTTTTCAACTCCTCATCCACCTTGAGACCAAGGGCAGCCCGCTCCTCACCCATTTTTTTTACTTCTTTCACCGTCGCATTAAAATCAGCGGCCTGCTCCTGAAGACCATTGAGCTGAATGGCGGAAATATCAACAAAAGCGTCCTTATTGTAACCGGTGAAGTAGGAAATCAGCGTGGTAATGGCCACCGCTACCAGCACGTTGGGAATGCGCGGGTTGATCTTCCTGAGCACCACCATGATGACAACCGCCCCGATACCATACATCAGTGTCGGGATATGGGTGAAATCCATTGCCGCCTGAAACACGCTCACCATGGTTTCATAATGGTGAGTCCCCTTGTCCACATAAACTCCGAAAAATTTTGAAAACTGGGATGAGGCAATGATAATGGCTGCCGCATTGGTGAAGCCGTTGACAACCGGGTGGGAAAGAAAGTTTACAACAAGACCCAGACGCAGAACGCCGAGGGAAAACTGGAAAATACCGACAATCAGGGCAAGAACAATTGAATAGGCTATAAATTCGGCAGACCCTGCCGTGGCAAGTGGTTCAAGAGATGCTGCAGACATCAGCGACACAACCGCTACAGGCCCGGTGGCAAGCTGGCGACTGGAGCCGAAAAGCGAGGCCACCATAGGTGGCAGAAAGGCTGCATACAATCCGTAATAGGGAGGTAGTCCAGCCAGCTGAGCATAGGCCATGGACTGGGGAATCAAGACAAGTGCAACGGTAATACCGGCCAAAAGGTCTGTTTTAAATTTGCCAGCGTCATACCCTGTGAACCAGGCAAGAAAGGGGAAAATTTTGTATATCATCACACTACCTTATCATATCTCGTTCGCTTTCTGCCGGCCGAAGGCAGCAGAAGTCGACTCTTATTCTTTCTTCTCTCCGGACCCGATCGGCAACCAGGCTCCCGGAAAACCATTTCATCGTCGAACAACAGTGAACTTTCACAGCAGCTTAGTTTTACGAGATCAAAGTCAAGTAAAGACTGTCGCCTCCTTCATAAACATGTCTGCCCATAATTCCTGCAGCGCCTCCACACTGCCAGGCGTCTCTGACGCTCTACTCATTTTCTTTCTCCTCCCAGAAAAAATTCATACAATCCAAACAACCGGGTGAGGAAAATGCATAACACCCGAATTCCGTGTGATTTTTAAAAAGTAGTTCTCACACAATTTTTCCAGGTTATAAATATCTCTCTTACAGAGAAAGTCAAGGGAAAACTACACCGGAGACCCGCCCAAATGAAACAAAATGAACCGGTATTCAGCTCATACCAAGCATTTACAGATTACACTTTTTCTCAGCAACTTTCCTGGCGATATTTCGAATTCTGCCGATATAGCGGGTGCGCTCCGACACACTGATTGCCTTGCGCGCATCGAGAAGGTTAAAAGTATGGGAACATTTCAGGCAATAATCATAGGCCGGCAGAAGCAGATCCTTTTCAAGCAGCTTGAGCGCCTCCTGTTCGCAGGAATTAAAATAGGACACCAGAAATTCCACATTGGCATGTTCAAAATTAAAGGCGGAAAATTCAACCTCTGCCTGATGAAAAATCTGGCCATATTTGACCTCTTTGTTCCAGGCAATATCATAGACGCTGTTGACCCCCTGGAGATACATGGCTATTCGTTCAAGGCCATAGGTAATCTCAACGGTAACAGGGCTGAGCTCCTGACTGCCGGCCTGCTGGAAATAAGTAAACTGAGTGATCTCCATGCCGTCAAGCCACACCTCCCAGCCCAGACCGCTGGCGCCAAGGGTGGGTGATTCCCAGTCATCCTCAACAAAACGGATATCATGCTGCAGCAGGTTAAGATTAAAGCGCTTCAGGCTCTCCAGATACAAACCCTGGGAATCCGCCGGTGACGGCTTCAGCACGACCTGAAACTGATAATAATGCTGAAGCCGGTTCGGGTTTTCCCCATATCGGCCATCTGTCGGTCGCCGGGAAGGCTGGACATAGGCCGCCTTCCACGGCTCGGGCCCAAGGGCTCGTAACAGGGTGGCAGGGTGAAAGGTTCCCGCTCCGACTTCCATATCGTATGGCTGCTGGATCACGCAGCCCTGATCAGCCCAATAACGACTTAATTCAAAAATAATATCCTGAAAGTACATTTTTTCTTTCCTTAAAAAGGTGATGATACTGAAAATTTACAGGCAAATGCACAAAATAAAACAATGAAAGTATGCAGGCAAGCTAAATATAAGTAATTGATTGCCGTGTGGTGTGATCTCCCGCCTGTCCTCGACCTGCGGTCACCGAGAAAAATGAATGAGCCATTACATTGCAGGCTGATAATGAAAAATTTGCAATTGCCTAATTTGCTTTAAAAATTTCCCCCCGGTATCTTTTGACCTACTCAAGCAGTTCGTTAAATTACTATTGACAATACACCTACTTCGAGATAGACAAACGATATAAGAAATATTTTTACCGGCTCCGCATGGCAATCAGCTTGATCTTTCTGAAATTTCGGCTGTCGGTAAAAAATTTGGGGGGCAGACATTTCCTTTAAATGTCTGCAAATCACATCTTTTTTTAGGAGGGAGATATGTTAAAAAAAATCTCAACAATCGCCTTGGCCGGACTCCTCGCATTTCCTGTCATGGCTACCGCCGGCAGCACTAATGCCACCAGCGACCTGGCAGCACAGGTTGACCGGCTGACCCAGGAACTCGCCAATTTAAAAGCACAGATGGCGGCCATGCGAGAGGGGCAGGGCCCGGCCACTGACATGAAGGCCCAGAAGGAAATAGCCGATCTGAAAAACCAGATGAAAGCTCTGGAAGATAACCAGAAAGAAGCCTTTGATGATCTGGATGAAAAAAGCGAGGCCTGGGACCTGGCTTCCCGCGTTCAGCTCTTCGGTGATTTCCGCGCCCGGGGTGACTGGTACAAGAATGATCTGGTTACAACACCTGTCGATGTGCAAAGCTGGTTTGGTGCAAACCCGACAGCATCGCTTAATGATTTGAGGAATGCTTTTTTTGGGGGCCAATTGAATCCGCTGGATGATGACGAGATGAAAAATACCTCCATATTCACCAATCGCTTCCGGCTGAATATGCGGGTCAAGGCCACCGAGAACGTGGATTTCAAGGGACGTCTGGCCATGTATAAAACCTGGGGCACCAGCACCCTGCCTCCAGGTCTCACCACTTTCGGTTTTCCCTCTTTTGACGGAACAAGCTCCCGGGAGCCGAGTGACTCGATCCTCCGCGTAGACCGTGCCTTTGTCAACTGGAACAATATCGGCGGCCAGCCGATCTGGTTTTCCATCGGCCGCCGTCCCACCACCGATGGCCCAGCTGCCCAGATCCGCATGGGCCTGGATGAGAGAATGGCAACCCCGACTGCTTATATGGACTGGCCTTTTGACGGAATTTCCGTGGGATATGCCTATGCCAACCTGTTCGGCATACAGGACGCACCGGGCCGGGTTCGTATCTGCTACGGCCGCGGTTTTGAAAACAGCCTGCAATACGATGCAACATCAGTGGATCTGAACGACACCGATTTCGCCGGGCTCAGCTGGGATATCTACAATAAGGGCAATCGTCTTGCCTATTTGCAGTCTTTCATGGTATTCAACGCCTTCAACTATCCTGAATTCGATGACCAGGCCACAAATGCTTTTTACGACTTCTTCTTGAATGGACGCCAGAATGTGGGTGATGTCCTGCATACCTCCGGCGTCTACATGGATAAATGGGAGAAGTTGAATTATTTTGTTTCCGCGGGCTGGAGCCGTACCATGCCTGATGATGACACCGGCATGTTTAATGATTTAGTGGGCAACTTTTTGAATGGCACACAAACCGTTAACAATGACAACGAGGATGGCTATAATATCTGGGTAGGCGCCCGCTATGACATGGACGACCTGGGGCTCAAATTCGGTCTTGAGTACAACCACGGCTCCCAGTACTGGATCGGCATGACCCCTGGACATGATGATATGTACAGCTCCAAACTTGCCGTCCGCGGTGATGTCTATGAGGCCTACCTCATCTGGGATCTGCCCACCGGCGAGGCCGTTTCCAAGTATGCCAAGACCTTCATGCGCTTTGGCTATCAGCACTATGACTATGATTACACCGGAAGTATGGACTGGAATATCAAACCTTATGACATAGATAAAGCTGAAGCTGAATACTATGGTATGCTTTCTCCCTCAATCGATAAGGCTGATCAGGTCTATGTGACCTTTGAGGTATACTTCTAAATCTGATCGATAGCTGGCCGAATTCGTTGCGACAAGAAATTGCAAACGATTTCAGCCCATTTAGAGTAAAGCAAAAAGGGGATGACCCATGCGGGTCATCCCCTTTTTTCATCTATTACCGACCTCATCGCCATGCTTGCTCCTCTTACCTTTTCTGCACTTGCAAACTTCCCCTGCCTGGTTCATGGCATTTTCAACCGCCACGGCGGCATAAGCCCTTCCCCATATGATTCGCTCAATATCAGCTACGGGGGTGATGATGATCCTCGACGGGTCAAAGAAAACCGGGAACTGATCAGGCAGAGCCTTGGGGTTGACATCCTCGTTTCCGGACAGCAGGTGCATGGCAGTCAGGTTCATGTGATCACGGGAAAACCCCTAACGGATCTGGAAATCACCGGCTGCGATGCCTTTATCACCAATGTTGCCGGTGTTGCCCTGCTGATCCAACAGGCGGATTGCCAGGCGATCATGCTCTTTGACCCTCAACGGCAGGTGGCGGCCAATATCCACTGTGGCTGGCGCGGCAGTGTAAACAACATCATTGCTGCAACCATCAGGGTTATGGCTGAGGAGTTCGCAACCGACCCGGGGCATCTGCTGGCGGCAATCAGCCCTTCGCTCGGCCCCTGCTGCGCTGAATTCATCAATTACGAGCAGGAACTGCCTGGGCATTTTCACCCTTTTCAGGTGAAACCAAATTATTTTGACTTCTGGGCAATCAGCAGGTGCCAGCTCCAGGAGACAGGGGTAAAGCCAACAAATATCTTCACAACCGCGATCTGCACCGTATGTGACCCAAACTGGTTTTCCTATCGCCGGGAGAAAAAGACCGGCCGCTTCTGCAGTGTCATCGGAGTGCGGAGTGAGAAGAGTGGTTTCTGAATTCTGTCTCCTGCCTTCTGTCTTCTTCCCTTGTCCTTCATAGTTGTGTTACAATCATCCTCCATGAAAGCCAATCCCCGCCAACTTGCCATAACAGTCCTCTGCCAAAGGCAGGAAACAGGTCATCCGGTGGATCTGATCAGGGACAACATCCTGAAAAAAGCCATGCCGGACAACGCCAAAGACTCCCCGCTGGTCACAGCCCTGGTTTACGGCGTGCTCCGCTGGCAGCGCTATCTTGACGCCATCCTGCAGGATTTTTCCAGCCACCCGCTGCACAAAATGAAAAACCTCACCCTCCAGTCCCTGCGGGTGGGACTTTTTCAACTCTGCTTCATGGACAGAATTCCTGCTTCCGCTGCAGTCAATGAAACCGTCAAGGCACTTAAGGAATCCAGACAGCCCAAATGGCTCACCGGCTTTGTCAACGGAGTGTTACGTAACATTGCCAGGCAGACGGAGACTCTGCCCAGCCCCTGGGACAATAATCTGATGCCGCCAGCCGTGCGCCTCAGTCATCCGGATTGGCTTTATCAACGGTGGCTTGTCCGCTATGGCGAAAACACGGCCACAAGAATCTGCACAACAAATAACCAGCAGGCGCCTCTTGTTCTCAGGGTCAACACAAAACTCATGACACGGGAAGCCTTTATCAGTGAACTGGAAAAGTGCGGTATAACCGCCCAGCCCGGCATTTACTGCCCCGAGGCGGTTGTACTCTCTGATTTCCGGGGGGATATTGCGGGCCTGTCCGGTTATGCGAGCGGCACATTCATGGTGCAGGATGAGGGGGCTCAGCTTATTTCTCTGATGCTGGGGCCCTTTGACGCCGGAAACTATCTCGATGGCTGCGCCGGTCTGGGGGGCAAAACCATACATTTGGCCCAACTCATCCCGGGAGACAACCAGGTGGTTGCCATTGAACCCAATCCAATGCGCTTCAAACTGCTCCAGGAGAATATCAAACGCATGGGGATGGCCGACCGGGTGAGCTGTCGGCAATCCACGCTGGCTGACTTTCAGGATAAGACAGACGGAATTTTTACGGCTATTTTAGTTGACGCACCCTGCTCCGGCCTGGGCGTAATCCGACGCCATCCGGATATCCGCTGGAACCGTAGCGAAGATGATCTGCAACGGTATCAGGCCGCACAGCTCAAACTGCTCTCAGAGGCGTCGGCACTTCTTGCTCCCGGCGGGGTACTGGTCTATGCCACCTGCAGCATCGAGCCGGAAGAAAATGAGGAAGTGATGGCGCAATTTCTGGCAGCCCAGCCCCAATTTGCGCTCAGCAGCCCCCCCTATTTCCCCCCGGATGCCCAGCGGTTCGTCAATAACAAAGGGCTTTTCCAGACTGAGCCCGACGAAACCCTTGATGGTTTTTTTGCCGCCAGGCTGGTGAAAAGTAAGGAGTGAGGGTGCCCCCCTCCAACACATCATGCCTGGGGCACGTAGGGGCGGTTCGCGAACCGCCCCTACTCCTCACTTTTCCCTTCTCCCTTTACTTGGGTGACCGTATATCATAATGCGGCATCTTCAACATCCTGCCGATCTCTTCCTTCAGATTAACCTGATCAGGATTCTCGATGCTGTGTGTCATCAGATTGTCATACAGTTCATCCTGCTCCATGGGATGGGCATGTTCGCCAGGACCTTCTCCCTCCAGCTGAATATGGGCGGCCCAGGGAACAAAATAATTCGTTGCCGGGAAATCGTCAGTTTCCGATATATCGAGATTAAGGCCGGCGATATAGAGAAGATTTCTCCCTTTGTATTCCGTGCCGCGCCGAATGGATTCCACCACCCGGGTAAATTCCAGCTGGAGGTTGATCTTGGCCGCCCGCAGGGAAGGATTCGGGGCGGTAACGATGTTGGGCATGAATTCGATAATATTTCTTTCCAGCAGGATCGATTCATCTGTTTCATGAAAATCTTCCCGGAAGAAAAACATGTCTTCGGCCAATAGATCGCCGATGGGTTCCCCCTCACCGCCCTTCCATTGATAGTCGGCGGCATCTGTACGCTGGCGGAACTCATCCGATACTTCGTATACCTGTGAGGTGCTTGCGGCGGTTACAGGCCGGATCAGGCCGCCATTGCCCATCTTGGCAATATTTTGCAAACGCAGGACCAGGCCGTCCTTGACCGGGTGAAAGGCAAAGTCGATAAAGGTATTCTTGACGGTGATCAGATATCTGCCCTGTTCGTCACGGTGCAGGAAAATCCGATCTTTGGCAAACTTGTATTGTTCCAGATAGGGTGAAATGACATGGGTGAGTTTGCCGCAGGAGGCACCGACACATTTGCCTATCCGCTGCGGTCGAGCGTAATTCCCATAAACGCCGGTATCAGGATCATAGCCCACATGACTTGCCTGGACAATGACCAGATCCTCCCCATGATGGGAGTGGGGGCCGTGTCTGTCAATGGCCATAATACCGCCAACACGGCCATGATTAAAGGGAAAAGTGCCAAAATGCTTGGTAAGAAGGATAATGGGCAGACCTTGATTTTCATCAGAACAAAAAGCCCTGGACGGCATGATCAACCCTTTCCTGAAGCCAAGCGCTTTACAGAAGTTATAGAGCCTAGGAACAAACTCCGGATAGGGCATTGCCAGACCGTCAACCTTGAATGGCGCCAACTTTCTCGTCACATAGTACTCCCGGTATTGCCTGAACATTAGTCAAATCCCCCTTTGCCTCACATTTTTATGTTGTCATTTAAAATACATCTCCGGAATTTTGGGTAATATTGCTCAATTAAATAGATGGAAAATTTATACAGGTCAAGAATAAAAAATAATGCCCTGACTTCTCATTGATCACAGATGGGCACGCAACTGCGATGAATCAACGGCCCTTACCGCTCAAATGAGCAACACAAAAAAAGAATAAAGCAGTACCTTGAATAAACAACTCTATGAATATTCGCGGGAAAACGGGATGTGATTCATGCTGAAGACGCAATTCACTCAGCTTAAGTTTTTAAAGTGAGTGAATTACGTTTTTTATTTGAAATAATTCAGCAGGGCATGCAGGGTGGTGAGCGGGTGTGGCGGGCAGCCGGGAATATAGAGATCCACGGGGAGCAGGCTGTTCAGGTCGCCGACAACATCAGGGCTTCCCCGGAAAGGCCCGCCGGAAATGGAACAGCTGCCGCTGGCAATAACAATCTTCGGTGCAGGAACAGCTTCATAGGTGGTCAGAAGTGCGGCCTGCATGTTCCTGGAAATTGGGCCGGTTACATGAATGCCATCGGCATGCCGGGGAGAGGCGACAAACTGGATGCCGAATCGGGCGAGATCAAAAAAGGGGGTATTTAAAACGTTGGTATCGGCTTCGCAGGAATTGCAGCCGGCTGCGGAAACCTGGCGCAGCTGCAGGGAGCGGCCAAACAGCTTCTTAAAATGTTTTTTCGCATTCTCGGCAAGTTTGGGCAGGTTGCCATTTGTCAGCAGATGTTCTTTTTTGGCAACGCCAAGTTCAAAGTTCTGGGTGAACTGAACAAAATCACCCTTTGACAGGGTTTCGCATTGGCCGCAAAAAACACAGCGACCGAGATCAATCAAACCATTATCAGCATCAATGGCATCCTGCGGGCACAGATCGGCACATTTTTTCATAAGTGATGCCGGGCAATTCTTGTGAATTTTCGGCAGACCCCGATATCTCTTATTAAGAGTAATCGGGGTTTTAGGATATTTCGAGGTACGACACCCCTGTTCCATTCTATTCTGTATTATTTTCAACATTCCAAAATCCTCATCGGCTTTGTGTAAAAGAGCAACGATCTGCAGCGTCTCTGCTCAAACAATCGAAACCAAGCCCTTACAGATCAAAACCACAGTAGGAGAGGTTAAAGCTTTTATTGCAGAGCGGGAAATCTGATATGCCCTGATTACGAAGCGACATGGCCAGCCCAGTCCAGTTGTGAAAGGAAGGATCTTTGACCTTGTAACGCAGAATCTCGCCTCCCGCACCTGTCAGCAGGCAATGGGAAATTTCTCCCCGCCAGCCTTCATTGATGGTGACAACAAAGGAGGAGGGCGCAAGTTTGCACTCGCCGGCCAGAACACTTTCCGTTTCGACATTTTTTGCCAGCAGTGTTTCAATCAAAAGAAAGGAGTGTTCGATTTCCTCTCTGCGCACCGTTGCCCTGCTGGCGACATCACCATCGGTCTTATTATTCATATTAGCCGGCAACCCAGCATAGCATTCGGTGGGGAAACTGACCCGTGCGTCATATGCAAGACCGGAGGCCCGGCCTGAATAGCCTACAAGGCCGAGCTTCTCCGCCGTTTCCCTGTCGACTGTCCCCGTGAGATCAAAACGGGCCTGGACGGTGTGGGCCGTAAACAGCAGATCACAGACATGTTCAACCTCAGGCTTTGTTTCCTTTATCTTGTCGATAAGAAGCTGGCGCTGCTCCTGGCCCATGGAATAGGCAACGCCCCCGGGACGGACGAGGCCCTTGCCGAAACGGTTGCCGGAGAGCACCATGAGGAGATTGAGAAACTCGCCTCTGAGCCGGCCGAAATAGGCAGCCGGAGGGTTAAAGGCCACGTCGCCGCTCAGGGCGCCAAGATCGCCGGTATGGTTAGCAATACGTTCCAGCTCAAGGGCGATGGAGCGGACGATTCTTGCCCCCTCATCAACAGCAACAGAGCCCAGGGATTCAATGGCCTGGGCGTAGCAGAGACTGTGGCCGATAGCCGTATCGCCGGCAATGCCTTCAACGATAACGGGCATCCGTTTCCTCGGCACCTCAAGCATCATCTTCTCAACGCCGCGATGCTGATAGCCGAGTTGGATCTCAAGATGGAGAACCTCTTCGCCAATGCACTGAAAACGGAAATGGCCCGGTTCGATGATACCGGCATGCACAGGTCCGACCGCCACTTCATGAATTGCCTCCCCTTCCACCGGGAAATAATCATAATTGCCGGGGATATCCTGGCTGTAATCATTGCCAAAGACATCCTCCCGATTCCGGTAATTGGCATGGTAACGGACATGTTTCAGCCACGGATGATCATACGGCCGAACCCCGTACTGTTCGGCGATCTCCCGCTCGAACATGTGGAATTTTTCGCAGTCCGCGGTCAAGGCATGATAGGTTTCGGCAACATCGCTGCCGGTGACGTACAGACCGTCATCATTGCGTAAGACAGCCATGACCTTGAGTACGCCGTCATCCTCATAGGCAAAATAGTGGACAATCTGCCCGCCATTAACGGCAAAATCGAGCAATTCCCGGCGAAAAACATCAAAGGACAGCTGAGGGATATCGCTTCGTTTTACTGTTTCACCATTGTCAATTTTAAGGAGGTTATCCATTCAACCCACCCCCGATAGCTGTGATTGCGTTGATAATAGTTTGATAAAGACTTTCCGGAAGCCACACACAGAGGATCGCGGAGGTCAACAAAAGGGCATAGGAGGGCAGGATCCTCAGCATTTTTTCCTGCACCAGAATGTCCTCATCATGCTGGGCAAATGACATGCGCATGACGAGACGCGCAGCGCCCGCAAAAATGAGGATCAAACAGAAAATGAAAATGCCGATGCTCACAAAACGGCCACTGCGAAAAGCACCGATAATGATCAGCAGCTCACTGATGAATATGCCGAAAGGCGGGAAACCGGAGATCCCGGCAAAACCGGCAAAAAAGGCAAGAAAGGTCTTGGGCAGCAACTTCGCCATATTGCCTGTCTTGCTGATAAGTTTCGTACCGTAGCCGAGCAGAATATTGCCGGACGACAGAAACAGGGAGGACTTAATCAGCGAGTGATGGATCAGATGCAGCATGGCCCCGTACGTGCCCAATCCCCCGATGGCGATGCCGAAGGCTATGATACCCATGTTTTCGATACTCGAGTAAGCCAGCATCCGCTTGTAATCGGTCTGATTCATAATAAAAACCGCGGCAACGGACATGGAGACCAGACCGAAAACTATAAGGACATTGCTCGAATAGGTGCCGAGCCCGGCAGCATAGAGCAGGGTGTGAGTCTTATAGACTCCGAGAAACGCGCAGTTCAGCAGAGCACCTGACAAAAGGGCTGATGCAGGGCTGGGAGACTCGCTGTGGGCGTCGGGAAGCCAGGTATGCATGGGAGCCAGTCCCATCTTGGTGCCGTAGCCGATGACCACAAAAACAAATCCCGCCTTGAGCCAGACCGGATCGAGATTTGCGGCCACGGCCTGCAGTGCGGAAAAGGCCAGCGGAACATCCACCTGGCCGATGTCCATGGACAGGGTGATAAAGAAAGACCCGAGGAGAGCCAAGGCAATGCCCACTGAGCAGATCAGTACGTATTTCCAGGTTGCCTCCAAAGCTTCTTTGGACCGATGCACAAAGATCAATGGGGCGCTGACCAGAGTGGTGGCCTCGATGGCTATCCACAGGACGATAAGATGATCAGCCATAGTCACCATGCTCATGGCAGCCAGGAAAAAAAGCATGCAGCCGATGAAAACATGCTCATTTTCCATTTCCGTCTCTCTCATGTAGGAAACGCTATAAATGGAGATGAACAGAAAGATGAAGGAGGTGACAAGAAGCACCAGAGTGCCTTCCGGTGTGGCGCGGAAATAATCATCAAACATCGGCGCCGAGATCTTCAGCCAGCACATCCCGGTCAGCTGCACATGCAAAAGGGCGGTGATGACAAGAATGACCCTGCCGAGCTTCACAGGGAGAAATGTTGCCATTATTCCGGCAAACAGGGGTATGAGGAAAACCAGTTCTAACATATTCTCAATCCTTTAATCGTCCAAGCAGTGCGGTGTCCACATCGTCAAAAGCGCTGTTGATGTTATGCAGAACAATACCCATAATCATAACGCCGACCAACAGATCGAGCAGCACGCCGAATTCAACCACATACTGAGTATGAGATTCCTTTGCCAGTGCCGCGCCCACCAGATAAATACCATTTTCCATCATCAGGTACCCGATAACCTGGGTAATGGCCTTGCGTCGGGCCATGAGCAAAAAAAGCCCTGAAGCCATCGTGGTAATGGCGGTGATCAGCAGAAGAGCATGGCCGCCGGGAAGGGAAATATTCAGCCGCTCCGTAATATAGGCGGAAATAACGATAAAGGCCAAACCGGTAAAAAGTGAGGCATGATAGCCGACAAACGGCTCGACTTCCGTTCTCATTTTTACCTTATTGACGGCAATATACATAAAGCCGGGGATAAGGATCCCTTTAATCAGAATCATGATCTGCAAAAAAAGAATACTGCCGGCGCCAATTCCCTGATGCTGATCAAGAAACAATGGCACCAGGGAAACCAGGATGCCTTGAAAGGCCATAATCCTGACCAACCCCATAAGCCTGTTTGAGCTTAATGACAAAAGAACTGACAGCAGCACAAGGGACAGTATTGCATCGGAAAGCTGTATCATTTGACAAACTCCATGGTGAGAATGGTCGCAAAAAATACCAGAGCAAAGGAGGTCAGAATAAACTTTGGTACCAGATTCATCTTGTATCTGGCCATAATGGATTCCGTTATCCCCACCAGTACGTAAATCATGCCCATGATACCGTAGAAAATCAGGCCGTTCAGATAGACGTTATCCAGTTGAAAGGGATAAAGCAGGCAGGTGATAAAGGCGGAATAAAAAAACAATTTCAGGTAGGCGCCCAGTTCAATAAGGGCAAGATCCGGCCCGCTGTGATCAAGAATCATGACCTCGTGAATCATGGTCAACTCAAGATGAGTAGCCGGATCATCCACCGGCACCCTGGAGTTTTCCGTCAAAAGAACGACAAACAAGGCGACTATGACGAGCAACAACAGTGAAGCAGCCGGGCTCCACAGGTTGATGGCAGTTGTCCCTGTGAAAAAGGCGGCAAAGCTGAAAGACCCGTTCAACCTATAAAAAAGCAGCAGAATAACAAAAAGTGTCGCCTCGGCAAGAGTGGAAAAGTAGGCCTCTCTGGCTGCACCCATGCCCTCAAAGGGCGAAGCAGTATCAAGGGCGGCTATAATGGTGAAGAAGCGGCCAAGCCCCATAAGATAGAGGAGGATAATCACATCGCCATGAAAGGACAAGAGCGGTTTTATCCCGGCGAAGGGGAAAAAAAGCAACACCATAACAACACTGCAGAAGGAAACCACCGGCCCCAGCTTAAAAACAAAACTTGAACTGGTACTATACACGGAACCCTTTTTAAACAGCTTGGCAAGAGTATAATACTTTATCAGAATGGGGGGACCCTTCCTCCCGGCAATATAGGCCTTTACTTTCATAATAATTGCCGACAGGAGAGGCGCAGCAAGTATTGCAAAGCAGAATGATACTATTGATTCCATCAATTACCTCTATTGATTTTACAGGATGTGCCTGGTTATTCCCGAATTTTAGAGAAACAACAACATCACGACAATCGTCAGAACGATATACCCGATATAGAGCTGAATATGGCCATGCTGAATCCAGTGCAGCATTTGCAGCAGTTTAAAAAGAGGTCTGACTATTTTCTCGTGCATATTGGTTTCCGCAACATCAATTACCTCGGTATGATAAGTGGTTTGTCCCGGAAAAATCTTTCTGATCCCAGAATACAACGTCTTTACCGGCACAAACGGCCGGTAAAAATCGATCATGGAAGCGGCATAGGAAGTACCGGTATACTGCATTCTGACAGTGGGCCTGGTAAAACCGCATCCCCAGGTAGGCCCGGCACTCACTTCCTTGCGCCAGTAGAGCAGCTTGCGGAATAGAGAAACAACCAGAAACAGGGCAATAAAAAGAGCCGCTGTTTTGGCGATGTTGCGCAGGATATCAATAAAAATATCCGGATTATAACTGCCCAACAACGGTAGATCGGCAATGCCCTTAAAAGCCAGTCGGACAAAAGGTTCCGGCAGAACGCCGATCAGCAGACATGCCGCGGCAAGAAAAATCATGGTCAGCTGCATGGAAAAACCAACCTCGCTTGCATGAGCGGCCTTATCGGTTCGCGGCTCACCCAAGAATGCCAACCCCACCACCTTGGTAAAGCAGGCTGTGGCAAGTCCTCCGATTACGGCCAGAGATATGATGGCAAGCGCGGAGAGAATAAACGCGGTACGTTGAAGATGAATTCCCTGAAAACTCGCATAATAAATGAGGAATTCGCCGATAAAGCCGCTGAATGGCGGGAGGCCTGAAATTGCCAGAGAGCCGATCAGAAATGTGCGACCTGTGACAGGCATTCTTTTTAACAACCCTCCCAGTTGATCGATAGATCGCGTTTTTGCTTTATGCAGTACGGCCCCGGCCCCCATAAAGAGAAGGGATTTGAATATTGAATGATTAAAAACATGCATGAAGGCGCCGGCAAAACCAAAAAAGGCCATGGCATCGGTTCCGGTAGCCACCCCGATCATGCCCACACCAAGACCGATCAGAATAATCCCGATATTCTCGACACTGCTATAGGCCAGCAGTTTTTTCACATCCTGGTTGCCAAGGGCATACACCACGCCAAGAACACCAGTTACCATGCCGACAATCAAGACTATCTGGCCAAAAATCATGGAGGGGACAGCAAGCAGGGCATAAATGCGGATGATACCGTAGATGCCCATCTTGATCATCACTCCGGACATGACCGCTGAAATATGACTCGGGGCAGCTGGATGGGCGTAAGGCAGCCAGATGTGCAGCGGAAAGATACCTGCTTTAGAGCCGAAGCCGATGAAAGCAAGGACAAAAACCACGAGCTTTACCGTGTCGGGAATTGCCGCGAATCCAGTGAAAGCAAAACTGCCGGTATAGCTGTAAATAAGTGCAAAGGCGGCAAAGAGAAACATGGCACCGCCTTGGGCAAAGATAAAATAAAGGTAGCCGGCCTGTCTAGTGTCTTTATTTTGATAGTCATAGACGACAAGAAAATATGAAGAAATCGACATAATTTCCCAGGCCAGGGCAAAGGTGGGAATATTGTCTGCACAGGCAACCAGGGCCATGGAAACAATCAGAATCGCATTAAAGAAATAATTGATCGCCGTTCTAAAAGATTGCTCCGGTTTTTCCATATAATGGAAACTATACAGCACAGCCAGCGGTGAAATAAGAAAGATCGGGACAAGAAAAAAAGCGGATATACTGTCCATCTGAAAGGACAACGTAAAGATATGCAACCACGGCAGGGTATATGTGGCGGCAACAGCTGGGTGCAAGAGCAAGGAAAGGGCGTCAAAGAGTCCCAGCATGCAACCGGCGGCTATCAGGACGCAGCAGCCTGCTTTCATAATAGTGAAATGCCGATGCATGACAAGAGGCAACACGCCGCCACATACTATCACGGCAAGAGACAGAAAAAAGGTATCCATTAATCCCCCTTTTACAAAAAGTACCTTAAAGCATATATATCAGCGGCAAACCGAAAGCGCACGACCACCTCACGCTCGATACGGATTCCCCTGTTATCGAATCGAAGACGGGCAGCAAGCAACAGCAATAAGGCCTCTTGCTTGCAGCAACCTTTCCAATATTCTTTGCAGCGTGGTAATTTGTCCACGAGAATGGCTTAGCCCTTATTGGGCAAGACTAACCATCGTCGTCGGTCAATGAGGGCCAGAGGAGTTATTTCAGCCCCTCCGGCTGTTCTTGGCTGGCGGCGAAAAAATGGCTGCACTGCAACCATCGTCGTCGGTCAATGGGGGGCCAGTGAAGTTATTTCAGCCCCTGACTTTTTTGGCTGGCGGCGAAATTGTGGCCCTTATTACAGCTCTCATGTTCGTAAAGTCAAGCAAAAAGTTTCTTACAATTTTGTCTTTTTTGATTTTTAATTTTCTATTCATTAAGTTAGCCGCATAATAGTAAAAAGAGTGATAACTACTTTTTCCTCTCATAAGAGTTATTTTAAAAGATTTCTCTCTTTCGCCATTACCAGCCTTTTGATATTATTTTGATCGCCAATACACATCCTGAAGGTTACACTGTTTTTAATTTGTACAGTCTATATTGTTTCCACTCCCATAATAAACCTTTTTTCTGCATACTCGAAGTTTCTTTGCCTTATGGAACCTGACACTATCCGTATCCGGGGCGCCCGGATGCACAATCTGAAGAATATTGATGTTGATCTGCCGCGCAACCGACTGATCGTTTTCACCGGCCTGAGCGGCTCCGGCAAATCCAGCCTCGCCTTTGACACCCTGTATGCCGAAGGGCAAAGGCGTTACGTCGAGTCACTTTCCACCTATGCCCGCCAATTCCTCGGCCAGATGGATAAGCCTGATGTCGACTCCCTGGAGGGATTATCTCCGGCCGTATCCATCGAGCAGCGCACTACCAGCCGCAATCCCCGCTCCACCGTGGGGACGATCACGGAAATCTATGACTACCTGCGCCTGCTTTTCGCCCGGGTCGGCCATCAGCACTGCCCTGACTGTGGCCGGGAAATACGCCCCCAGTCCATCGAAAATATGGTTGAGAACCTGCTATCAATGCCGGAGGGAACTAAGTGCGTTCTGCTTGCTCCCCTTGTTGATGGCAGAAAAGGTGAACATGTCGATATCCTGAATAAACTCCGCAAGGAAGGGTATGTCCGCGTCAGAATTGACGATGAATTCCGCAATCTCGATGAAAAAATCGAGCTTGCCAAAACAAAAAGGCATACCATTGAGGCGGTGGTTGACCGCATTATCATCAAACCTTCAGCCAGACAGCGACTTGCGCAGTCCACCGCCACTGCCGTGCAGCTTGCGAATGGTTTTCTGCTGACTTCCTTTCCTGATACCAATGAGGAAAAACTTTTCAGTGAGCGTGCGGCATGTGTGCAGTGCGGCACGAGCCTGCTTGATCTGAGCCCCCAGCTCTTTTCCTTTAATAATCCCAAAGGGGCCTGTGAGGAATGCGGCGGGCTCGGGGTAAAGCATTTTTTCGATCCCCATCTCGTTGTTCCCGCCCCCAGCCTCTCCTTGCGCCAGGGCGCCATCGCCCCATGGCGGAATCGGGCCTCATCATCATATTCAAGTCAGCTTCTTGAGGCCTTGGCCAAACACTATTCGTTTACTATGACAACACCTTTTACCAGACTGCCTGAGAAGGCCAGGAAAGCGATCCTCTATGGTACAGGTGCGGAGTCCATCTTTTTTCACTATGTGCGCGGCAGCCGTACTCTCACCTCGCAAACTCCTTTTGAGGGTGTTCTCCCGCAACTTGCCCGCTTATACCTGGAAACAACCTCAAGCGCCAGCCGTGATGAACTTGCCCTATTCATGAATGAACAAACCTGCCCGGCCTGCCATGGTGCTCGGCTGAAACCCTCTGCCCTGGCGGTACGCGTCGGCCCATGGGCCATTCATCAACTGACCGGCTTAAGTATCATTCAGATGGCCGCGGAATTGCCGCGCATCAATTTCAGCCAGCAGGAACACCTCATCTCCGAGCCTATTGTCAAAGAAATCCATAACCGACTCACCTTTTTGCTTGACGTCGGACTCGGCTATCTTTCCCTGAACCGGACTGCGGCAACCCTTTCCGGCGGTGAAGCCCAGCGTATACGCCTTGCCTCACAGATCGGCTCCCGCCTCGCCGGCGTTCTCTATATTCTGGATGAGCCGAGTATCGGTCTGCATCAGCGGGATAATGAAAGACTGATCAAAACACTTACGAATCTCCGCGATATCGGCAACACGGTGATTGTTGTCGAACATGACAGTGAAACAATCGCAGCAGCCGATCATGTGCTTGACATCGGCCCTGGTGCAGGTGTCCATGGCGGCCAGGTTATTTACAACGGACCGGTTGCCGGTTTGCTCGCCGAAGAAGCTTCTCTCACCGGGGGCTTTCTTTCCGGCCGTCTTGAAATCCCGATACCCGCGAAAAGGCGGCTGCCTCGATCAAAAAAAGATTGGATTCATCTCTCAGGATCTGCGGTAAACAATTTAAAAAAGGTGGACGCAACTTTCCCCCTGGCCGTGATGACATGTGTCACCGGGGTATCCGGCTCAGGCAAAAGTTCACTGGTTATGGAGTGCCTATTTAAAGGCGCCAGGGAAGGTCTGGGCAAATCAAGCTTTGATGGCGCGGGACAGTTTACCACCATTACCGGTCTGGATAAAATCGACAGCGTTATCGATATCGACCAGAGCCCCATCGGCCGCACACCCCGCTCAAACCCCGCCACTTACACCGGCGTGCTCACCCCGATTCGAGAACTGCTTGCGCGCCTGCCGGAATCACGGGCACGGGGTTATAAACCCGGACGTTTCAGCTTCAATCTGAAAGGAGGGCGCTGTGAGGCATGTGAAGGGGACGGGGTTATCAAAATTGCCATGCATTTTCTGCCTGATATCTATGTAACCTGCGAGACATGTAATGGAAAACGCTACAACCAGGAAACACTGGAAATCAAATACCGAGGGAAAAGCATCTCGGAAATTCTGGCCATGAATGTGGAAGCAGCTCTGCAATTTTTCACCAACATCCCGACTATCAAAAATCGCCTGCAGGCCCTGGTGGACGTGGGTTTGTCCTACATCTCCCTTGGCCAGTCGTCTGTAACCCTATCCGGCGGCGAGGCCCAACGGATCAAGCTGGCCCGGGAACTGCGCAAACGGAGTACGGGTAAAACCCTCTACATACTTGACGAACCAACCACAGGTCTGCATCCGGCAGACATCAAATACCTGCTGGCGGTACTTTCCCGACTGGTTGACAATGGCAATACTGTGGTTATTATTGAACACAATCTCGATGTTATTAAAACAGCCGATTACCTCATTGATCTCGGCCCCGAAGGAGGGGATGAGGGCGGCCAAATTATTGCTGCGGGCACCCCCGAGGAAATAGCAAAAGCACCCAAATCATATACCGGCATGTTTTTAAAGCAGATCCTGACATGAGAGAAGTTAATTGGTTGACTGGATAAGCCCTTCAGTGGTAAAGGTTTAGCCTGTTAAGCAGCAATACCATGCAATTTTTAATCCTCAAAAAAAGGAACGACCCATGGCTGAACAGAATGAAAAAAATGCTTCCCCACAGGGTGAAGCTCCTGTTTTTAGGTTACAGAAACTCTATCTGAAAGACCTCTCTTTCGAAAACCCTAATGCCCCGGAAACCTTTCTGGTACAGCAGGAGCCGAAAGTTGAAGTGAATCTTGGACTCAAAAATAAGAAACTGGAAAATGATCATTGGGAAGTCAGTCTGTCGGTAACTGCGACCGTAACCAATAACAAGGATGGGAAAACGCTTTTTATCGTTGAAATCGAACACGCTGGCGTCTTTATCCTGAAAAACATCCCGGAAGAGCATCTTGCCATGGTTCTCGCAGTTGACTGCCCTACCCTGATATTTCCCTTTACACGGCAGATCATGAGTCAAGTTTCCGTTGACGGAGGTTTTATGCCCTTCCTGATGGAACCAGTGAACTTCATGGCCCTTTTCCAAAATGCCATGAAAAAGAAACAGGAACAGGCAAAAGCAAACGAGCGACAGCAGTAATTTCCCCAAATAACAAAAGGCACCATGTGATAAAATCACATGGTGCCTTTTGATCTGAGCTGATTTTTAGTTTTCCCTGCCTTAGGGCAGAACAACCGGCCTGAGCAATATTACCAATTCCTTCCGTTCCTTGATCGCCCCGCTTTCGCCAAAGAGTTTGCCGGCCACACCCGGCAAATCTCCCACACCGGGTATTTGCGCCTCGGAATAATCACTGGTGCTATCAATCAAACCACCGACGATCAGCATCTCGCCGTTCTTTATTTTCACCAGAGTGGTCATTTCCCGGATATCCACCTCAGGCAGGCCTACTTCACTTCCTGCAGTGCCAAACTGTTTATACTGAATGGGGGTTTGAACCTTTGACGTCACCGGAGTCAAGGTGAGAATCACTTCATTATCATCGATAATCGTGGCAATAACGGCCATACCGAGCCCGGACATGACACTTGAAGTCTCTACACTGTAGGAGACCACGCCGTCTTGCACAGTGGCATCCACGTTGTCAATATAGGTGAGCGTCGAACCAACGGATATCATGGCCGGCTGCCCGTTCATCACGCTGATTTTGGGGTTGGAAATGACCTCCACATGGCCCTGTTCTTCAATGGCGTCCAAAATGAGGGCAAAGTTCTGGGTTTTTACCGTGAGAAATTTATTCTGGGTGCCCGGATACGCGGGATTCAGCTTCTGAAAATCCAGGGATAAACTAAAAGGGTTGCTGGGATTCTGCAGCAGATCCTCCCAGTTAATACCTGTTCTGTTGTCGGCAGAGAGGGTTACCTCCACAATTTTTGCCTCAATTGACACCTGTTTATACAGCTCTTTTTTCAGATTTTCTATATAATTACTAACTTTTTCCAAAAGTGAACGGGGCGCAGTAACGGTAATCAGACCGACAGGCTTATCGATTGTATAATACCCTTTGCCGGGTTTCCGGTTGGAAACCACAGCAGGTTGAGCGGTTTCAACACCTGCCAGCATCTGCTGGCCCGCCGGTGCCGCGGGCGGGGTAACCACCTCTTCAGTGGTCCAGATATCGAGTATCTGGTCGAGATTCTGTCTGATATTTGCCCAGATATCAAAACTGTTGGCATTTTCAGGCTGGCTGGTAATCTGAATCTTACCTGTCATCTCATGGGAAGCAACATTATTGCCGCCAAGCACATCACCGCCTACACCCAGATTGAACTGAGGCGACATAAACGGCATGGCAACATGGAATTTTTTGGTTTCCTTGTGTTTGATGATGATAGAATTGCCTTTCACCTCATGGAAATAATCCAACTGGCGCAGAATATTGTCAATGGATTCAAAAAAATCATCCTCGGCCCTGATATCAACATCAACAAGCGCACCCTGATCAACATCATTGGCCCAGCTGACATTCATTCCCTTTAACACAGCAAGTTTCTTCATAATTTCCCTGAGGGAGACAGGGGCGGCATTAGATGAAATGTCGGCTCCCACAGGGATAGAAAAATCATCTGTTCCGATATTCTCTGTTTCTGAAAGCAAGAAGGTTGGTTGCTGGAACCGGGAAGGCAGTTCCGCCGGGCCGGACTTCTCCTTTTCGGCGTCCGATTGGAACGCATCAGCATTAACAGCTTGTGAAGTATGCTTTTTTAAAAAATCCTGCGCTTGCTGTTCCCCTTTGAAATCAGGCGTTTTTTTTGAACAACCGGCAATAAAAGAGAACAGCATTAAAGTGACCAGGATCAGTGCGCCACTTCTCAACCTGTGTCTGAAGGGCATATCTGTGTTTTGCCGATTTTCCAGGCAAATGCTCCTCTGCGACCCATGACAAGAAAAGCGTGTTATAATCTTCATCTTTATTTCCATACCTTTCGTGGCAGACAACGGCTGGTAACATTTCAGCCTGCCCGCAGCCTTTGAGAAATGAAGTCAAGACTTCTACCTGTGAAGCCGTTCCTTGATATATTTTTCCAAATCCGCCGGGACTTTGCAACCTGACAGAAGTATTGCCTGATACTCTTTAGATGCATTTTCCGCATCACCCATATTATCATAAATTCTGGCCTTACTGACTAGAGTCTCTAATGATGTCCCATAAATTCGCTCAAACCTTTCCAAAAGAGACAAGGCCATTTCATTACTGCTGTTCTGCTCACTGAAGGCTGCATAGCTCGCCAATGCCTGACGTGATGGCCGTTCGCCGCTCACAGCAAAATCAAAGTAACTCTTTGCCTCTTTTACCATCTCCATGTTTGCCAGACTGAGAGCAGTCTGTAAAGCAACGTCGGCATCTTGGGGCAGCAGCTTGGAGGCAATTTGGCCATAATGGGCAGCCTTGGCATTTAACCCAAGTTTTACCAATGACAGAAAGGTTATTCGTTTGGCAAGATCACCATTTTCAGGCCAAGACTGGAATGCTTTTTCATAGAACGTTACCGCGCCTTCATAATTTCCTGAATCTTCGAGATTTTTTGCTTGGCGAATAAATTTTCTCGCTTCCAGCTTCTCCTTGGGAACTTCCATGCGTTTGGTAACGGAAATGGCCTCTTTTTTAATTGCCAGCGTCTCCTCCGAACGCTGCGGCCATGTGAAGCTGTCACTTTTTTGCGAAATGACTATCGTATTAAACCGCTCTTCCTTGGCCAAATCTTTGAGGTTGAGAATAACATCAAGAACAAAATCCCAGGGGACATCGTTCAAGGCCAAGGTCAGCGAACCGCCCACTTTCTCATCAACCACTATATTTCTACCGCTGATTTCACCAATAAGGCGAAAGACATTGTGAAGATCGATTTTATAAAAATCCACTGAAATTCTCTGTTCAGTGTATCCGGCAAAGGCAAAATCCGTATTGCTGGCTTTAGCTGCCGATTTACTGGATTTCATAACTGCCGTAGATGGTTTTTTCTCTGCGCCTTGAGATGAAGCGGTTGTTGATGCAGTTTTTGCTGCTGAGGATAATGCAGGTGTACCATGGGCAATGTCGGCTGTTGACAATCCCGTGATTTCAGCGATAAGCGGAGTAGCATCTGCCGCAGGTTCAACATTAATCAACAACCCGTCTTTCTGGACAGCAATGGCATAACGAAAAAGATCGTCGGTGGCAGAATCAAGAATAACACGGGTCCCACCCTTATAATTCTCCGTACGGACAAGACTGATCGGCGAAGAATCATTAGCGGGAATGGCATGCCCCTGCGTGGCAATTCCCGGGAGATCCACAATCAATCGGGCGGGATGGTCTTTTTCTTTTGCCAGTTCAGTTGACTGATATTTTTGAATCGGTCCATCAGCCAGCAGCTGAACCCGGGTCATGCTTCCTGACCAGTCAATGTTAATGTCTTTAATCAATCGTTCAGGGTCATTACTCTGGTTCGCTGCCGGCGACTGTGTATCGTTTTCAAATTGAACAAGAATATCATTACCACTACTTGTCACCGAATATGGTCGGTCATCGGCAAGGAGAAATTCAATTCGGGCCACAACCGGATTCTGGTCAGTGAGCACGACGCCTTTAATTAAGGTAACCGGTCCCTTATCAACCTTCATCGGGAAATTAATTGACCCGACAAAATTTCCGTTGGCAATATCAATAATAAGCCGGTGGGGACTGAATAATTCATACATGGTATATGCCGGAACTCTATCACCGAAAATCTCACATACCCAGGAATCAGCATTTTGTTGCCATTTAAGATCACTGATCCGGTATGAATCCGCCTTGATTTCATCATCTGCCGCGACCGAATTCAACGGGACACAGAGCAAGATGAGAACGGCTATCAGACATACATTTTTCAAACGGGCCATCAGGGTCATTGTTGCTTTTCCCCCTCTTTCTTTAGAAGCATTTCCACAAATTTATAGCGCTCCTCACCTGCAGTTGTTTTATACCGCTGCTTGATAACAACTGTGTTATTGGCAATACTGTCGACAATCCCAGACCTGCCAATCTCGGTTCCATTCCTTATTGTATATCCTCTGCCAACGGAATCCTCCACCATGGCCAAGGGGCCATTTTCTGTAATAACGATGGCCACAAGAGTGAGCTGCCCCGGTTCAAATTTCTGCATCCCCATGAGTTCCTGTTCGGGAACTTCCAGGCCAGCGGCGACAACCTGTTCCTTTATAAACGGCATAAACGGATCGGAACGACCCACTCGATTATAAACAAAAGAATCTGATCTCCCTTCCAAAAACTGAATAAGCTCCTTAACCTTCTCGGAATACTCTTCTTGTGCTTGCTGGCTGGAAGTATCGGTATTTTCAGCAGATTCATTTGCCTGCACCCCTGTCAGCACTAAAAAATACGCCAACACGAGGACAACACAAAAAAATACTTTTTTAAGTGCTGAAAATATATTCCATCTTTGTGTGTACATTTGTGGAGTTTTATCCCCCGACTTTCAAATTTACTTTTTCTTGTTTTTATTCTTGCCCTGTGCCTAAGGTGCAGACTCAACAAACCGGTAGGTGACAAGACTGAATGTGGTCTCGAGAATCATTTCTCCCGCCTGCAGCTTTGGGCCCCCCATATTTATATCGGAAACCGTGACGATTCTGGACAAATCACTGATTTTATCTAGAAAAACACCAACATTATGATACGTTCCACTCACTTTGATATCCACAGGAATATCAGCGTAAAATTCTTTTCTCATTTCATTTTTGGGAATGAAAGAAAGAAAATCCAAACCTGAATTTTGCCCAATATCCGAAATACTTGTCAAAAGTGAAGGAATTTCCTGCTGCTGCGGGAGCAAAGCGGAAGCCTTGGCAAACATCAATTTGGTTTCCGCCATTTCCGCGCGGTGCTTCGTTATCTCGCGAGATGCCTTTTCCAGCTTTGTTATTTCATCTTCCAATTGTTTCTGCTGAGATTGCAACTTGTTGATTTCAACTGTTTTTGGGGAATAACTCAAAAAATAAAAAGCAACACATGGCAAGAGAATTGCGCAAATGCATATCATAGCCTTATGCAACGGCTTGAGATAGGCAACCTTTTCATCAAGAAAAGAGTTGATGGCCTCTTGGATCTTGACTTTATCTATATTCATTTCACTTTATCCTGATCAGCTTGCGCCTTGTCACTTTCAGGCTTCTTGATTCCCAAACTCAGGGTAAATGATTTCAAGTCCTGGCCCGCTATAGTCGTCAAAGAAGATTTTCCAAGAGTTACACTTGAAAAATATGGCGACGCAGTTAACCGATCCATGTAATCAGCAAGCCTCGTATTATCCAAAGCGATACCGGTAAGCGCAACCGTATTTCCGGACTGTTTTAAACTTTGCAGCCAGATGCTGCCCTGTGGTGTTACGTTGGCAATCTCATCAAGTAAATGAACAGTTATTTGCGATGTTGCTTTGAGCTGCTTGATGACATCGATTTTTGCGGTCAATTTTTGTTTGTCTTGTTCAAGTTGCTTAATTTCTTTAAGAATCACATCATATTTTGACTTTTTTTCATTCAAATTCATAATGCTTGTCTGCAGTGATGTCACCCTCTGGTTCATACTTAACGAAGCCATTACCAACAATGCAAGCAAGACAACCAGTGAGGCGATAAGGGCAATTACCTCATTTCTGGTGCGCAAGCGCTTTTTCATTTGCCGGACTGGCAATAAATTTATTCGTATCATGACACTCTTTCGCTTGTACTTAAAAGGTGCATCAACATAAACCTAAAAAGGACAAGGCCTGCTTGCCAGACCCATGGAAATTGCCATTTCAGGCGCAATATTCTTTAAATAATCAGGATCTATTTTGTTTGCATCGACACCGGTCATGGCAAAAGGATTGAAAACCTCAACCGGCAATCCCGTTTCTTCACTGAAATAAGAATCCAGCCCCTTTACCTTGGCCCCACCGCCACTCAAAACAAGCTTGGTCAAAGCACTATCAGGAAAGTTCGAGTTATAAAAGTCAATGGCCTTCTTGATCTCCATAATCCACTGGGTCGTTGTGCTGATAAATATTTCCGCAAGCTCTTCCTGTTTTTCAGCCGGCGCCAATGCTCCGATCTTCAAGGATTCAGCCTCTTCAAAATCAAGGTCGAATTTCCCCTGAATCTGCTCGGTGAGCTGTTTGCTGCCGAGAGCAATGTCGCGGGCAAAAAGCGATGCGCCCTTTGAAACAATATTGATGTTCATCTTGGAGGAGCCAATATCAACAAGCACGACATTCCCTTGCTGCCCGTAATTCGTTTCAAAAGAATTCTCAAGGGCAAACGCGTCAACATCAACCAGGACGGTTTTCAAACCAACGTTCAACAGCATATGTAAGTAGGAGTCAACAACATCTTTTTTTGCTGCCACCAGCATGACATCAGTCCTGTCTTCAGCTTCGGTATTCGTTTTCAAATCCTGATAATCGAGATAAACATCAGCCAAGTCAAAAGGAATATATTGTTCCGCTTCTGACTGAATATGTTCCTCCAACTCCTTATCATTCATCACGGAGAGGTTGATTTTCTTGAGAATCACAGAATAACCGGAAATGGATATGCCGACTTTTTTCCCCTTGATCTGCAAATTGCCAATGAGAGTTTTGATCACGGATGCCACTGCATCAGGGTCTCTTAACTCACCATCTTCAACTGCATTGGCCGGCAAGCGGGCACTGCCGAGGCTCATCAGCTTCATTCTTTGGCCGCCTTCCGCGAGCTCACATACCTTTACCGCATGGGAACCGATATCGAGCCCTATGGTTAGATTCTGCTGGCGCATAAAAGGCAGCTTAAAATTTTTGATATTAAAATTGAACTTCGGCAAGTTTAGAGGAGCCATATGATGGTAACCTGATAAATTTCTATTTCATTCTTTTTCTATGCACTTTCATAACCACAGAATGACTTCCATAAAAATATTAAACACTCATCACGAAAAGATTGTCAACCGCAAACTACTTAAAAATACACGCTAATTTGACAGCTTTAAAAAAATCTTCTGGAAATATTTTTTTAAAACATCGCTGCGATAATGAACCAATCCTATATTTTGTATCAGAAAAAAATCTCATCCACTATATCTGGTGGAACAACAGTTGTTAGAAATCTTATCCATTTTTATTTTAATTTTAGCATGTTATATTTTTGGTTGCAAACAAGATACGAAATGTCCTTTTTTTTATACAACCACCGTTCATTTCCATCACAACGCAATCAGGACTCACTTCACAAACAAAACCATACATCCCGGTAAAGTCCGAAGAACCCTCTTGTGTTTTAACGTCTTATGGAGTAATGATTTGGAGTTTCATTATATAGCTCTCAAATAATCCCAGTGAATATATCATATTCCCTTATTTTTTTGCCAAGGCAGCACACGAAAGCCCTTGATGCTTCTTTTTTCAATATGACTTTTCGGCTTTTCTCCCCTGCGGCAATGTGCATAAGAATATAAGCAAATTTTATACCATTTTATTTTTTTTTGAGAGTTTTACCAATAATTCCCGCAGCCAAGTCTTTTCAAACAGGGGGCCGTGAGTTGTCGCAAAGCAAGAAAAAATCAATTATCCGCGAATACTTAGAAGCAATAATCATCGCCCTGATTTTAGCTTTATTTATCAGAACGTTCGTTGTGCAGGCTTTCAAAATTCCATCCGGCTCAATGATTCCGACACTGCTCATCGGTGACCATATATTGGTAAATAAATTTTGTTATGGTATTAAAAATCCTTTTACCGGAGAAACGTGGATTCCACTGGGAACCCCCGAAAGACTTGATGTGGTCGTGTTCAAATATCCGGAGAATCCGTCACAGGACTTTATCAAAAGGGTTATCGGTTTGCCTGGCGACCGCATAGAAATTCGCAACAAAAAAGTATATATTAATGGCAATCTCCTCAATGTGAAATATGCCGTTCACATGGACCCGAATATTTTCCCAGGACCCAATCCCGCGCGAGACAATTTCGGGCCGATTACCGTTCCTCCCCACTCCCTTTTTGTCATGGGGGATAACAGAGACAACAGCCACGACAGCAGATTCTGGGGTTTTGTTGACTATACCGCCTTAAAAGGCAGGGCCTTCATGCTTTATTGGTCATGGAATAAAGAGAAATTTTCTGTACGATGGCGTCGAATTGGTGATATAATCCACTAGTTAATTTTTTTGGTAGTTTAGTAATAAATAATTTAAGCATTACAGTGAGTTATTTTTCTCCCTCTTTTGCAATTTCAATTCCGCACCGCCGGATTTAGCCCTTCATGGAATCTGAATACCGTTTTCAGCATAGACATATTTTAGGAATCGAGGAACTTTCAGCCAGTGATATTGGCTTTATCCTTGATACCGCCGAATCATTTAAAGAAATATCACAACGTCCGATTAAAAAAGTTCCGACACTGCGCGGCAAGACGGTTATTCATCTTTTTTTCGAGCCAAGTACGCGCACCCGTCTCTCCTTTGAGATTGCGGCCAAACGCATGAGCGCTGATACCTTTAATATCTCTGCCTCCACCAGCAGCGCCAGAAAAGGGGAAACCCTGATCGACACGGCAAAAAATCTCACCTCTATGAATCCCGATATCATCGTGATCCGTCACTCTAGTTCCGGCTCACCCCACCTGCTTGCCCGTCACATTAAAGCATCGGTGATCAATGCCGGGGACGGGACCCATGAGCACCCGAGCCAATCACTGCTCGACATGATGACTGTCCGTGAAAAAAAAGGGGGAATTGCCGGGTTGAAAATAGCAATTATTGGCGATATAAGCCACAGCAGGGTCGCCCATTCCAATATTATCGGTTTTACGAAAATGGGAGCTCAAGTTTATGTAAGCGGTCCTGCCACCCTCATCCCCGCCGGCATAAAACAACTGGGGGCAATTGTCTGCCATAGGGTTGAAGATGCTGTGGCCGACGCAGACGTGGTCATGGCCCTTCGCATCCAGAAGGAGCGCCAGTTTGATCCCCTCTTGCCCTCTCTGCGGGAGTATGCAGCCTTTTTTGGCATTAACAGAACCCTTTTGAAATTAGCTAAACCGGATGCCATTATTATGCATCCCGGCCCCATCAACCGTGGGGTTGAAATGACTTTTGACGTGGCCGATGGCGAACAATCAGTGATCATGGATCAGGTCACCAACGGCGTGGCGGTCCGCATGGCCTTACTCTATCTGATTATGGGAGGGGGGGACCGATGAATTCTTCTCCGGCGTTACTCTTGCAGAATGGTCGCATCATTGACCCCGCTAATAATATTGATGAGCCCGGTGACCTGCTTATTGTTGACGGTGTAATCCTCCAGAGAGGAAATGCCCTGTCAATCTCCTGCCCAGCCAACGGTCTCAGTATCGACCTACAAGGGAAATGGCTTGTGCCCGGCCTCATTGACATGCATGTCCACTTGCGTGAACCAGGCGAAGAATATAAGGAGACAATTGCCAGCGGGACCAAGGCAGCGGCGGCCGGCGGCTTTACCGCCGTGGCATGTATGCCCAATACCAACCCGATCAATGACAACCAATCCGTCACATCTCTCATTCTGACCAAGTCCTCTGTAGAAGGATCTGCCAGAGTCTATCCCGTGGGATCAATCAGCAAGAACAGCAAGGGAACGGAACTGGCCGAATATGGGGAATTGAAAAAGGCCGGCGCCGTCGCCGTTTCTGACGATGGACGTCCGGTGGCGAACAGCCAGCTCATGCGCCGCGCCCTCGAATACAGCGGCAACCATAACCTGCTCGTTATTTCCCATTCCGAAGAGGCCAGTTTAAGCGAAAACGGCGTGATGAATGAAGGCGCTCTCTCGACCAGACTGGGATTACGGGGTATTCCCACGGTCGCAGAGTCTATTATGATCTATCGGGATCTGGCTTTGGCGGAATATGTCGAACGGCCTATCCATATTGCCCACATCAGCACCAGGGAGTCTGTCGATCTGGTGCGCAGGGCCAAGAGTAAGGGGTGCAAAGTAACAGCGGAGACCGCTCCCCATTACTTTTCTCTTACTGAAGACGCGGTCGGCATTTATAATACCCGGGCCAAAATGAATCCCCCTCTTCGTTCGGCTGATGACCTGGCGGCAATACGGGAGGGGTTGCGGGACGGCACCATTGACGCCATCGCCACAGATCATGCCCCGCACAGCGCCATGGAAAAAGATGTGGAGTTTGATCAGGCGGCCAATGGCATCATCGGCCTGGAAACCGCCGTTCCTCTCACCCTGGCCCTGGTCAGGGAAAACATACTCACCCCTTCCAGAATGATTGAGCTTCTTTCTACCCACCCGGCCAGAATACTGGGAGTTGCGGGAGGATCGCTCTCAGAGGGCGGTGCAGCTGATATTACGGTAATTGATCCGGAAAAAACTTTTGTTTACCGCCAAGAAGATGTTGTCTCAAAAAGCAGCAATTCCCCGTTTCTTGGCTGGGAATTAAACGGCAAGGCGGTGCTGACGATTGTCGCGGGCAAGATTACCTTCAAGGAACTGTAAAAGATATTTTACCTTTTTGAATCGAGATGTATCTTTTCTTTCTGCTTGTTATCCCCGACATTGACCTCTTCAACTTTTAATATCAAGCAGACTCCCCAGCATTTCGTCAGAAAATTGAATCATCTTCAAATTGGCCTGGTAGAATCTCTTGTTGAGCATTGCCTGGGGAATCTCCTCGGAGATTTCCACATTTGATTTTTCCACCAGTCCATATCCCTCCGGGCTCTGCTCGTATACCAATGGCCCCGGCGTGTCAACCCTGCTCACCTGCGGTTCAACCGTACCAGCCACTTCGGACTGAAATGTCACCCGTGTCTTTTTAAAACCGTCGGTATTTACATTGGCAGTATTATCGGCTATTGATTCCTGTTTCTTAGCAAAAGCAGAAAGGGCGGAAAGCGATGAATTAATTGCAGAAATCATGTCAGCCTCCTATTAGCTTTGCTGAAAACGATTTTATCGTTGCCACGCTATACGAAAAACAACCACCTTAAATATTTTAATCCAAGACAGCAGACAAATCAAATTTTTTTATACTTCTTCATCCTCGGCAGTCAATTTGTGCATGTAACCACACTTCTCGTTTGGACATTTCACATGAAGGCCGTTTCTTTTATTTTCCTTCTCCAGCAGGTAGGGAGACCGGCAATCCGGACAGGGTTCATTTACCGGCTTATCCCATATGGCAAAACGACATTTCGGGTAGTGATTGCAGCTGTAAAATATCTTTCCCTTTTTGGAGATTTTTTTAATGAGTTCCCCCCCGCATCCCTCCTCAGGGCAATGCACTCCCGTTTTTTCAGCCGGGATATGCTTGCACTCTGGATAACCTGAACAAGCAAGAAATCTGCCAAAACGGCCATTTTTATAGACCAAGGGACGCCCGCATTTTTCACATTTCTCCCCGGAAGGCAGAGGTTCCTCTTTGTCCACGGGAACGATATTTCCCTCATCATCCTTTTTAAAATCCTGGGTATTCTTGCATTCCGGATAATTTTCGCAGGCGAGAAACTCTCCTTTGCGGCCCCATTTGATAACCATGACGCCGCCACAGAGTGTGCATTTGATATCCGTGGGAACTGCACTCCGTTTGACCGATTTCATATCACTTTTGGCCAGATCAAGTGCCTGCCGAAAGGGACCATAAAAATCCTGCAGGATCCTCAGCCAATCAACAGAACCCTCTTCAATCCTGTCAAGATTCTGCTCCATGGAGGCGGTAAATTCCGTATTCATGATGGCGGGAAAATGTCTGACAAGAAGATCGTTGACCAGCTTGCCGAGATCAGTCGGAGAAAACTTTCGCTGCTCCAGCTTTACATATTCCTTTTCCTGGATGGTGGACAAAATGGTGGCATAGGTGCTGGGCCGGCCCACTCCATTTTCTTCCAGGGCCTTCACCAGGGTGGCCTCCGTATAACGAGGAGGAGGCTGGGTAAAATGCTGTTTGGGATCAAGCTTCAGCAGCTCAACACTTTGTCCTTCTTTAAGATCCGGCAAAAGAACATCCCTTTCCTGATCCGCCTGCTGCGGGGTTTGACTTTCATCACCGGATTCCACATACAGAGTCATGAAACCGAGGAAACGCACGATAGAGCCGACTGCCTTGAAACCATATCTACCGGCCTCAATGGTCACCGATGTCTGGTCATAAATGGCCGGCGCCATCTGGCTGGCCACAAAACGTTTCCAGATCAGGGTATAGAGGGCCAGCATATCCTTTTCCAGATGGGAGGCAAGACTATCCGGGGTCTTGGCAACATCAGTGGGACGGATTGCCTCATGGGCATCCTGGGCTGATTTTTTTGCCCGGTAGATATTTGGTTTGGCCGGGAGATGCTTGTCGCCGTAAGCCGTGAGAATATAATCGCGCACCTGTGCCAATGCCTCATCGTTGATTCTGGTGGAATCGGTACGCATATAGGTTATCAATCCTGTGGGACCGTCTTCACCAATGGCAATTCCCTCATAGAGACGCTGGGCCAGCATCATGGTCTTTTTTGCCGAAAATCGCAGTTTCCGGTTGGCTTCGATCTGCAGACTGCTTGTGATAAATGGAGGGCTCGGGTTGCGCCGGGTTTTCTTCTTGCTGACCTTGTCAATAACAAAGGAGCAATTTTTTAACTCGGAGACCATCCCCTGAGCGGTCGCCTCATCAATGATACGATTATCTTGTTTGTTTGTCAGCTTCTGGCCGTTAATCTGCTCCAGTTGGGCCAAAAAAGGCGGAGGGCCATCCTGCTGTAATTCCGCGGTAATTGACCAGTACTCGATTGAGGTGAAATCAGCGATCTCCTGCTCCCGTTCGCAGACCATGCGGACCGCCACCGATTGCACGCGTCCGGCACTGAGCCCCCGCCGCACTTTATCCCACAGCAGAGGAGATATCTGATAACCCACAAGCCTGTCCAGAATACGCCGGGCCTGCTGCGCCTCGAACTTATTCTGATCAATATCCGTGGCATTTTCTATTGCCGCCAGAATGGCCTTTTTGGTCAACTCATGAAACAGCACACGGCGGACCGGTTTCTTGCCCGCCTCAATCGTCGTGGCGATATGCCAGGCAATAGCCTCCCCTTCACGGTCCGGGTCAGGGGCTAAATAAATTTGGTCAGCCTTTTGGGCGGCACCTCTCAGCTCTGTAATAATTTTCGCCTTACCGCGTATTGTTACATATTTTGGCTGAAAATCATGTTCAACATCCACACCCAATGTCTTTACCGGCAAATCCCGAATATGGCCCACCGAGGCCTTCACGGTAAAAGATTTGCCGAGATATCTCTGCAACGTACGCGCCTTGGCAGGCGACTCAACTATTATTAATGATTTCGACATAAGTACTCAAAAATAGAAAAAAATTTACACTGATGCCGGGCGCCGCTTCTGGTATTGATTCCCCGGCAGGGACTCAATCAATCCCTTCAGCTCCAGCATCAACAGCAATTCACTCACCTTCTGCACTGTCATCCGGCTTTGCCGGGTAATTTCATCAATGGTCTGAGGGTAGACATCAAGATAAGCAAAAAAAACCTTTTCCTCCTCAGTCAAAGCAGCATTCTCACCATCCGGCTGACATGAAAGAGAGGAAGCATTATAAACTACGGCAGGAAAAGACAATTCCTCAACAATATCATTTACGGTATGGACAAGCTTCGCCCCCTCCTGCAGCAGCCGATGTGTCCCTTCACTTTTGCAGGAATCGATCCGCCCGGGAACGGCAAAAACCTCTCGCCCCTGCTCCAGGGCATAGTCTGCTGTGATGAGGGATCCGGATTTGCGGGCCGCTTCAACCACGACAACCCCCAACGAAAGACCACTTATGATTCTGTTTCGTGCAGGAAAACGGAAGGCTTCCGGCAAGGCACCCAGGCGGTACTCACTGACCAAGGCCCCACGGCAAGCGATTTCCTCATAGAGACTTCTGTTCTGGCGGGGATATACCACGTCAAGTCCGCAGCCAAGCACGGCAAGGGTGGCGCCGCTTGCCTGCAATGCACCCTTATGGGCGGCAGCGTCAATACCAAGAGCCAAACCACTTACCACAGTTAGCCCTCGTTGACAAAGCCTTTTGGACAGATCTTCGGCAATTCTCTGCCCGTAGACGCTTGCTGCTCTGGCTCCGACAACTCCAATACAGGCACTCTGCAGCAGGGATGCATTCCCTTTGACATAGAGCAGAATGGGTGGGTCATCAATATGACGCAGAAGCTCCGGATATGCTTCCTGCTCCCGGGTGATAATCTCAATGCCCAACCCGGCAGCGCATTCTATTTCTTTTTCCGCAGCTGCAAGGAGTTTTTCTTTGTTGATACCGGCAATGATATTCGCCCTGATGCCCGGCACTAATTTTCTGATCCGGCTCTGATCTGTCTCCAGCACCTGCTGCGGGCCGTCAAAAACAGCAAGCAGCTTGTTCCAACTCCTGATACCCAGACCAGGAGTCAGAGAGAGAGCCAGCCATTCTAACAATTTGTTCACAGGATCGGGACTTATTCTTTAATAAAACTTTCCAGATGTTTTTTGCGGTTCGGGTGTTTCAACTTTTTAAGGGCCTTGGCCTCAATCTGCCGAATCCTTTCTCTTGTCACGGAAAAGGTTCTGCCAACCTCTTCCAGGGTGAGATCTTTCTCCGTGTCAATGCCGAACCGCATGCGCAGGACACTCTCCTCCCTCTCGGTCAGAGAACCGAGCACCTTTCTCAGCTGCTGGCGCAAATTGTCCCGTATCGTGGCCTCATGGGGTGAAACAGCATCCGCATCTTCTATGAAATCGGTAAGATTACTTTCATCATCATTACCGATGGGGGTATCAAGCGAGATGGGCTCCTTGCAGATTTTCAGGATATTGCGCACCTTATCCAGATCAACATCCAGACGTTCCGAAATCTCTTCAGGTGTCGGCTCACGCCCCTCATCCCGCAGAAATTCTTTCGAACCTTTCAGCAGGCGGTTGATGGTATCTATCATATGCACCGGAATGCGGATAGTACGTCCCTGATCGGCAATTGCCCGGTTAATGGCCTGCCGGATCCACCATGTAGCATAGGTACTGAACTTAAATCCCCGCCGGTATTCAAATTTTTCCACCGCTTTCATCAGGCCGATATTGCCTTCCTGGATCAGGTCAAGCAGCTGCAGGCCACGATTCATATATTTTTTGGCAACACTGACCACCAGGCGCAGGTTGGCGTGGGTTAACTCTTTTTTGGCCTCCCTGCTGATCTCCTCGCCAATGGCGATCTGGGCCAGAACCTGCCCCAGTGTTTCATAATCGATCCCGCAATCCTCCTCCAGATTGTAAATCATGGTATTCATTTTTACACTGCTGTCAGGATCGGCTTTTTTTCGGGCAAAAACCGCTTCAAACTGCCTTACGAGCTTTTTAACTTCCTTGATCCCTTCATTAATATATTTGTTCTGCAGCAGGTCGTCCTGAAAAAGAGAGACGATGGAGTGAGTGGAGCGATCCACACGCACCAGAATATTAACGCCCGCCGCCTGATCCACATCAGGCTCAAGCAGATCAGCATGCAAGGCCTTCCGTTCCCGGTCAATACGCAGAGCCTCTGAGATCTGCCAGAGAAAGCGCTCCTTTGCCTTATCGTTATCTTTGTCATTTAACCCCCGGAGCACATCAGTAATTTCACAGTTTTGACTGAGCAGGTCCTCCTGGATATCTTTAAGAATTTTAAGCATAAAGGGGCAAACCAATAATCCGTTCTGGATCTGCCGTTGTCCCTTTTCAATTTTTTTGGCAATTTCTATCTCTTCGCTGGAAGACAAAAGTGAAACAGCGCCCATTTCACGCAAATAGGCCTTCACAGGATCAATTTCACGCATCATGGCGGCAGATGTTTCGCCGAAACTGATCATATCCTCATCGCCGGCCGGGCACTCCTTATCATCTATATCCCGATCATCCGCCGCATCATCCCCAAACAGAAAGGTGAGGTCGTCAGCGGCTTCTTCAAACTGATTCTCCAGCGGTCCGAGATCGCCCGACGCAAAAAAGTCGCCGCCCTCAGACATCTCCGCCGCCTCAGGCATATCCCTTCCGTCAGTTCCGTTTTGTGCAGCTTTTAATTTCTTTCTTTTTGCCACAAGAATTACTCCTGCTGGGGAAAATAGATCATTTCATGTAATAAACCGATACCAACATATTATGTATACGAAACTTCGTCCATTTTTTTTTTCTGTTCCAAGAGCTCCATCAGTAAAACATCATCACCTTCCACCTGGGCCTGACTGATACGCCGCAGCAACCGTGACTTGCGATTTTGCCATGCCTGCTTGCGCACCCAGGTAGTCAGTTCGTCAATAAGCAGATCCTTCATGTCTTCTGCGTAAGAGGGAGCCTCAATCAGCAGACGGGCAACCAGAACCTTTTCCTCTTCCAGCAGATTTTCGAGCAGAACCTCAGCCCCATCCCCCTGGCCGATGAGGTCGAGATCTTTTAATTGATCAAGGATAATCCTGGCGGAATCATTTTCATTGTCCACAAGCTCATCCAGGCCTGCCTCGAGGAAATGGGGCAGGGCTTCCGGGTAGATGAGCAGAAACTCCAACAGCTTCTCATACTGCTTGGACAGCTTCAACCCCTGCTTGCGCCGCTTTGCCGGTAAAGAAGGCCCGACAGGGTGAATGCCGCCTTCACCCCGGCCAAGCAGATCCTCTGCTTTCAAGCCGAGTTTATCACTAAAATGTGAAACAAAAAGACTTTTTTGCAGCGTCCGATTGCCGATAGCGGCAATTAAGGGCTGCAGCTCCCTGACAATTTTATTTTTCCCCGCCAGACTCAAGCCATGCTCCTTGACCAGGCGGCTGAAAACAAACTCAGACAGCTCCATGGCCCGGGCCACCTTCTCCTCAAGGGCCTCCTTGCCGAAAGCGGCAACAAAGGTATCGGGATCATGCTCTTCGGGCAGGACAACAATCTTGGCATCAAGCTGCTCCGTCAGAAAAAGAGGAACAGCCCGCATGGCAGCCTTCAAACCAGCCTGGTCGCCGTCAAAAACCACAACCGCCTCTTCGGCATAACGCTTCAGAATCTTTACATGTTGAGCGGTCAAAGCCGTGCCAAGGGGCGCGGCGACATACTGCAAACCATGCGCTACCAGGGAAAGAAGGTCAAAATTGCCTTCAACAACCAGACAGCGGCCGGCCTCCCGGATGGCGGATTTATTCTGGTAGAGGCCGAACAGGGTCTGACTTTTATTAAAAACAGACGACTCCGGGCTGTTAAGATATTTCGGCTGGCCGTCGCCCAGAATACGCCCGCCGAAAGCGGCAACCTGCCCGTTTAAGGAAAAAATGGGAAAGATAACCCGATCGCGGAAACGATCATAAACGCCGCCTTTCTCCTTCTGCACCAGTAGCCCGGCCGCCACGGCAACCTGCTCTGCTTCGCCGGCGGAAGCCAATGCCTGGGCAAGAAAATCCCAACGGTCCGGCGCATAACCGAGTTGAAAGCGGCTGATCATTTCCTGCGACATCCCTCTCTTTTCCAGATATTGTCTGGCCTGAGCCGCCGCCGGGTTTTCCAGCAGATATTTATGGAAAATGGTTGCGGCAACGCTGTTGACCGCAAAAAGGCTTTCCCGCTCCCGCGTTTTCTTCAGCTCCTCCGGGGAAAGCTTGCTCTCTTCAAGCTCAATGCCGTAACGCTCGGCAAGTCGTGCCACCGCATCAGGGAAGGTCAGATTGTGATATTTCATCATAAATGACAAAACATCGCCGCTTTCATTACAGCCGAAACAGTGGTAAAATTGCCTCTCCCGGTTTATCGTAAAAGATGGCGTTTTTTCAGAATGGAAGGGGCAGAGGCCCTTATAACGCACCCCGGCTTTCTGCAGATGGACATGCTCGCCTATCACCTCAAGAATATCAACAGCATCTTTCACCCGGCGGGCGGAATTATCCTGCAATGCTGCCATCGAACCTTCCTATACTGTGCCCTGGGAAACATACTCTCGGCCAGAAGTAAACCGCTCGCTGCCAGCGAGATCCCATGATGCAAAAATTTCCAGGCAAATAAGACTTTTTGAGAACAAGAAACGCTTTTTACTTTGCCCTTTACCCTTTTTACTTTATCTTCAATTGTGTCAAGAAAAAAAACTAAGCCCGGCCTGGATCACCCATGACAATCCAGTCCGCAAAAGAGATACCATACACGCCAATGCTTTTATTCACAAGGGATTCCAGGCTAGGGCAGCATGTCGGTAACTTGAATAGAGCTTTTTACAACCTGTCCTCACAAAGGAGCAACGGCAATGACTTCCGATATTTCCAACTTTCTCAACTACGAGATCAAAAAGGAATTAGCTGACCGTTACTTCGGATTTCGCAAGCTCATTGAAGAAGACAAGGCCCTCCTGGCAAAAGACATCTGCCACCACACCCACACAGTGGGACAAAGAATTGTCTATGATCTGAACCGAATCTATATCATGCTGCAGGATGAAGAATTGATCCTCAGGTTTCTTGAAATCACCGGACTTGAAGAAAAATTTTATTATGATCCTTACATCCTGACCTCGCCGACCTTGCGTACCCGGATCTTTGCCGGGGTGAAAACATGGGGCCTCACCGCCTCGGGTCGTTTTAAGCATCTGTTCATGGCGACCTATGAGCAGTTAACCCAGGATGTGGCAGCGTACCGGGAAAAATATGCCGAACTTGTCGACGACCAGGAAACCATTGAAGAGGAGATCAAAATTTTTTACCGTAAAAACGATATCAGCACCATCATGAGTTTTTTGCGGGCAATGGATGCCGCGGATAAGGTCGGCAACTTGGAAGGCGCCATTGACACCGGTTTTTCAGATTACATTGACCGAAAAATGCGGGTAACGCCCCCCGTACAGGTATGCGGTGAAATACCACTCTTGCCGCCGCCTGTGCCGCTGCCCCAGATCAAAAAGGAGCTGAAAAAACTTGCCGAAGCCGCCTTCCCTCTGCATGAAGACGGCTTTCAGCTGCCGCAGAGCTGATGCCGGCAGCCATTGGTCAACATCCTGGACAAACATGACTGGTGAATTCAACTACTCCTCCATCTCTTTTTCCCTGCTCGCCCTCCTGGCCGGACTGAGCCTTCTGGTAGCAGGAGGGGAAGCACTGGTGGCAGGTGCCGTCAGACTGGCCTGCCGTCTGGGGATGAGTGCCCTGATGATCGGCCTGACCGTGGTGGCCTTCGGCACATCCATGCCGGAATTTTTTGTCAGTCTGTCCGCTGCCTTGCAGGACAAGCAGGATCTGATGCTGGGCAATGTGATCGGCAGCAACATCGCCAATGTCGGCCTGATCCTGGGCATCTGCGCCATAATCGCCCCCATTGGAGCGCCCTATCTTTCCTTTGCCCGGGAAATCTACTATGTTCTCGTTGCAAGCCTCGCAGTGGCGGGGGCCGCCTGGTACGGCTTCTTTCCCCGCCTCTTAGGTCTGCTTTTTATCACAGCTCTTATTCTTTTCACCTATTTTTCCTATAAAAACGGCTCAATACAACGACCAGCCGATGAGATGAAGGATAATGCCCCGGCCTCGTACTGGAGCATTCTCCCCCTGTGCGGCGGCGGTCTTGTCTGCCTGGCCTTCGGCTCAAATCTTCTAATCGGCGGCGCTACCGATGTGGCAAGATATCTGGGGGTTTCCAACCTGATCATCGGCCTGACCATTGCCGCGGTGGGGACCTCACTGCCGGAACTGGCCTCCTCCATTTCGGCAATCCGCAAGGGAGAGTCGGATCTGCTGATGGGCAACATCATCGGCAGCAACCTCTTCAATCTGCTGATGGTGATGGGCGGCACAGCGGTGATCAAACCGTTTTTCCTGCAGCAGCAACTGCTGCTGCGCGATCTGCCGGTGATGACCCTTTTTTCCGCCGTGCTGCTGCCGTTTCTTTACTTAGGCAACCAGGTCAGCCGGTTTTACGGTTTTCTGCTGCTTTTCGCCTATGGCCTCTATATTTTCAGCCTGAAAGCCAGTTAGTTCACAAAGGACAATCAATGAAAAACAAATATGACAGCAACGAAGCCCAGCGTTCTATCAACGGCTATCCGGACCAGCCAGAAGGTCTCTGCCTGCGGGTCTATACCTCGCGGCTTATCGGCAGCGAAGCCGATCTCGTTCTGCACGGCGGCGGCAACACCTCCGTCAAATGCAGAGTTACCGATATTCTCGGCGAGGAAAGGGATATCATCTATGTCAAGGGCAGCGGCTGGGATCTGGGATCCATCGAACCCCAGGGATTTCCAGGCCTTGATCTGGCATATCTGCGCAAACTGCGGCGGCTTGAGAGTCTCGGCGATGAGGAGATGGTCAACCAGTTCCGCACCCATCTTGTCAACGCCTCATCACCCAACCCGTCCATCGAAACGCTGGTGCACGCCTTTCTGCCCCACACCTTTATCGATCACACCCATGCCGATGCCATCGTCACCCTGACCAATACCCCTGACTGCGAGGCCCTGCTCAAAAAAGTGCTGGGAGAGGGTATCGGCATCCTGCCCTTTATCATGCCGGGATTCCCCCTGGCCAAGGCAGTTGCCGATCTCTATGAAAAAAATCCGGCCATGGACTGCATCATTTTGCTTAACCACGGCATTTTCACCTTTGCCGATGAAGCAGAAACCGCTTACGCGCTGATGATCGACTATGTCAGCCGGGCAGAGAGTTTTCTGGCAGAGCAAAACCGCTCAAAAACTCCTGCCGCCGCGCTCGGCACCGCCTGCCCTGATACCGACATCATTCTGCCGCTTCTCCGGGGGGGCATGAGCCATCCTGATGAAAACGGGCAAACCTTTCATCTGCATCTGCGGCAAAACGAAAAGATCCTGGCCGCCTTGGATCGGGCCGACGCTGGGGAACTGCTGGTCAGCGGGGTACTCACCCCGGACCATGTGATCCGCACCAAGAATTATCCTCTTTTTCTCGATTTCAGCCATGACCATGATGAAAAGCAGATGGCCCGGCGCATTACCGCAGAATTTGCCGCCTATGCAGAGCGATACGATGCCTATTTTCAGCGGCAAGTTGCCGACAAAAAGGTGGAGCGCAGCAAACTTGACCCCAAACCAAGGGTGATGCTCATAAGGGGTCTGGGGCTTGTTACCAGCGGCGAAACCCCGAAGGCGGCCATGATTGGCGCCGATATAGCCGAACACACCATTGCCGCAAAAATTTCAGGGGCAGCAGTGGCGCCCTACCAAGAGCTTGCCGAGTCATCCATCTTTGACATGGAATACTGGAGCCTGGAGCAGGCCAAGCTGGGCAAGGGTAAAAAACCTCTGCTTGCCGGCAGGATCGCCCTGGTCACCGGCGGTGGCGGCGCCATTGCCTGCGGCATCGGCAGACAACTCCTGGCCGCGGGGGCCAGGGTCTTTCTCACTGACATCAACCAGGAGAGACTTGAGCAGGTGAGGGACATGCTGGCCGGACAATTCGGCCCTGCCATGGTATCGTCTTTGGTGATGGACGTGGCGGACAGCCGTTCCGTGCAGCAGTGCTTCTCCCGCCTGATCCGCGAGTCAGGCGGCCTTGACATCCTGGTGCCCAATGCCGGCATCGCCCATGTCGCGAGGCTCCAGGACCTGGATGAAAAGACCTTTTACAAGGTGCTTGATGTCAATCTCATGGGGGTTTTCCAGGTCATCAAGGCAGCCACCCCGATCTTTACCCGCCAAGGCACAGGCGGCAACATCATCATCAACAGCTCGAAAAACGTTTTCGCTCCGGGCGAGGCCTTCGGCGCCTACAGCGCCTCCAAGGCCGGGGCCCATCAGCTCGGCAAGATTGCCGCCCTTGAACTTGCCCCGCTCAAGGTGCGGGTGAACATGATCAATGCGGACGCGATTTTTGATGATGCCGGGGTGTCATCCGGTCTGTGGGACGTGGTGGGTCCGGACCGCATGAAGGCCCGCGACCTGGATCCGGCCGGCCTGAAAGAGTATTACCGCCAGCGCAACCTGCTGAAAACCGAGGTCCTGGCCGATCATGTGGGCAACGCCGTGGTGTTTTTTGCCAGCAACCAGACCCCCACCACCGGCGCCACCCTGCCGGTGGACGGCGGCATCATGGCGGCATTCCCAAGATAGAGCGGCAAAGGGTGGGTTGTTAGCCGTTCCGCAGCCCCCCTACCAGTAGCGGATCTCAAAGGCAGCAAACTGCTCGTCCGGCTCTATCTCCTCAAGCGTCACCCGGCTGACCCGGGACGATGGGGGGCCCTGATGCAGCCAGGCGATCATGCGCTCCACCGGGTCCGCATCCCCGGACACCAGCGCCTCCACGGATCCATCCGGCAGGTTGCGCACCCAGCCTTTTACCCCGTAGCGTAACGCCGCTTCCCGGGTGTAGGCCCGGAAGCAAACCCCCTGCACCCGGCCGGAGACCACTGCCCGTATGATTTTTTGTGCCATGGTTTCATCCCTGCTTCATGAAATAAGTTGTTGAAATTCCTTTTCATCAAGAATGGTAATGCCAAGCTCCTCTGCCTTTTGCAGCTTGCTGCCCGGCTTGTCGCCGCATACCAGATGGGTGACCTTTCTGCTCAGGGAAGACGACACCTGCCCCCCCAGTTTTTTGACGATCTCCTTGGCCTCATCCCGGGAAAAAGTGGAGAGAGAACCGGTAAATAAGAGAACTGCACCCCGCAGCGGCAACAGCCCCTGTTGGACAACCCTTTTACCCGGCGCAACGCCCAGTCCACGCAAGCGCTCCAGCATCTTCTGCACGGCAGGGTCGCCGAAATAATCCCTGATGGAGGCGGCAACCTGTTCGCCGATCCCCTCAACGGTCAGCAGCTCCTCTGGCGAGGCGACCATGAGATTTTCCATGGTCTGAAAACGCTCCTCAAGCAGAGCTGCGGTCACCTCGCCCACATGGCGGATGCCCAAGGCTGAGAGCAGGCGGGCAAGCGCGACGTTACGGCTTGCGGCAATGGCGGCTACGGCGTTTTCCGCAGACTTTGCGGCCCAGCCGTCAAGCTGAGCCAGGGTTCGCTCCTCCAGGGCATAGATATCCGGGATATCATTCACCAGTTTTTCAGCAAAGAGCTGCTCCATCACCTTTTTACCCAGTCCCTCGATATCCATGCCGGTTTTGCCGGTGAAATGAATCAGACTGCGCAGCCGCTGGGCCGGGCAATGGCCATTGACACAGCGCAGGGCCGCTTCCCCCTCCTCCCGCACCAGGCTGTGGCCGCAGGATGGGCAGTGGCCGGGCATGGCCACCGGTTTTTCCTCGCCGGTGCGCAGATCAACAATGGGCTGGACGATCTCCGGGATGACGTCTCCGGCCCGCTGCACCAGCACCCTGTCGCCGATCCTGAGATCCTTACGCTTGATCTCCTCTTCGTTGTGCAGGGTGGCCCGGCTCACCGTCACCCCGCCGATGGACACCGGTTCCAGAATGGCCACAGGGGTCACCGCACCGGTGCGGCCCACCTGGAAATCAACGGCGAGCAGGCGGGTGGTTGCCTGGGATGCGGGGAATTTACAGGCAACGGCCCAACGTGGCGTTCTGGCCTTATTGCCCAGCCGCTCCTGCAGGGCCAGGGAGTCGACCTTGACCACCATGCCGTCGATCTCGTAGTCCAATCCGGCCCGGATCTCAAGCAGATAACGGTAATGGGCAAGGACCTCATCCATCACCGGACAGAAGCGGACCAGCGGGTTCACCTTGAAGCCCAGGCTGCCAAGCTGGGTCAGCAGCTCATGCTGGCTTGCACAGCCCACCTGCGCCGGATCACTGGCGCCATAGGCATAAAAATCAAGGGGCCTGCGGGCGGTGAGCCGTGAGTCGAGCTGACGCAGGGAGCCTGCCGCGGCATTGCGGGGATTGGCAAAAAGAGGTTCTCCGGCCGCGGCCCGCTCCTCATTCATTTTTTTAAAACCGGCGCTGCCCATGAAAACCTCGCCCCGCACCTCAAGCAGGGTAGGGTGACTTTCGCCCTGCAGTCGCAAGGGAATGGCGGCAATGGTCTTCAGATTGCGGGTGATGTCTTCACCGGTGCGGCCATCGCCCCGGGTTGATCCCTGGACAAAGAGGCCGTTTTCATAGACCAGCTCAACCGCCAGCCCGTCCATTTTGGGTTCCGCCACATAGCTCAACCGGGTTGTATCCTTCAGAAAACGCAGCAGCCGTTCTTCAAAATCCCGCAGCTCCGCCTCGGAAAAAGCGTTTTCCAGGCTGAGCATGGCATGGCGGTGCTGTACTCCGGTAAACTTTTCCAGGGGAGCCCCGCCAACCCGCTGACTGGGCGAGTCGTCGGTGACCAGCCCGGGAAATTTCTCCTCCAACCCAAGCAACTCCAGGAAAAGCCGGTCATATTCCACGTCAGCGATAACCGGCTGATCCAACACATAATAGCGGTGGCCATGATAGGCCAGCTCCCCGCGCAGAACCTGCAGCCGCTTTCGGGCCGCCTGTTTTTCATCTGTTGACATTTACTTACTTTCCTGCCGGTTTCTGCAGCAGCTCTCCGCCCTTGGCTATGCTCTCGTGGGGCAGCTCATCGATAAAAATCAGGATGGAATCCTTGGGTTTTCCTGCTGTTTCCGCGATCACATCGGTCACTCCCCGGCAGATTTTTGCTTTCTGTTCCTTGCTCAGGGTGCCGGCCACGCGAATATTGACATAGGGCATGATGTTCTCCTTATTGTTAAATTCCTGGTTTTTTTTACTGCTTGAAAAATGCATTTCCATTCTAACAAAATAAACTATTTTTTCATCACACTTTGCGCCTGCCGGAAAATTAAAAACTAATGCCTTTGCCTGTTGACGATGTTGCGTTAATATCCTGCCATGATACCCTCCACACCCTGTGCCCCAGATCCCTTCTGGCCAGAAATGGTCAGAAACACCCAATTATCCGGTCACCCGCTGATCCTGCTTGCCGAAACCGTTTCCACAAACAGTGATGCCCTGGAACTGAGCCGCGGGGGTGCGCCATCCGGCACCGTGGTTATTGCCCGCAGCCAGACCGGCGGTCGTGGGCGACTGGGTAAGACGTGGCTCTCCCCGGCGGATAGCGGTCTCTACTTTTCCATGCTCATGCGGCCATCCCTTGATCCGGCCGACCTGCCGAAAATCACCCTGGCCGCTGGGGTTGCTCTGTGCCGCGCGGTTTCCCGGTTCAGTCATTCCGGTCCCATGATAAAATGGCCCAACGACCTCCTTGTCGATGGAAAGAAATGCGGCGGAATTCTGACGGAAAGCGAATTCGGCAAAGACCCGCAGCCCCTTGTCGTGCTGGGGATCGGCTTAAATGTCTCCACCCCGCCTGCTGCCTTTCCCGAAGAATTGCAGGGCAAGGTCACCTCACTGGAAGCACACAGCAGGAAACCGATATGCCGGACCACCCTGCTGCAAGGCATTCTGTCTGCCATTGACACGATCATGGCGAGGATGGAAGCCGGTGATTTTGCCGGCATTCTGGAGGAATGGCGCAGCTTTGATGCCACCGTAGGCCGGCGTCTAACCTGGGTCACCACCGGTCGTCAGGCAATAACCGGCGTCTCGCTAGGGCCTGACAATGAAGGCAGGCTGCACATCAAAGACGATCTGGGCAGGATCCACGAGGTGCTGTCCGGAGATATCCGTCTTCAATCTGCCTGACCCGGCTGACAAGCTCGCTGTTGACCGGCACATCGATGCCAAGTTCCCTTGCCTTGTCCAGCAGTGCACCATTGATCGCCCCGATCTCCGTGGGCCGGCGGCGCCGCACATCCTGCAGCATGGAGGAAATGTTTGCTGCCGTGGCCTCACACACCGTAAGCGTCTGGCTGACCGGATCAGTTGGCACATCGATTCCCAGGGCGCGGGCCACGGCATGTCCCTCCAGCACTGCGGCGACAAGCTTTGCCTTGGCCTCCGCATTAACCAGCAGATCCCCGTTGGGACAGTCATAAATGACGGTGAGCGCATTGATTCCCACATTGACCAGTAGTTTGGCCCAGACAAAATCGAGGATATTTGCCACCCGTTCCGTGGGCATGCCTGCCTGACGAAACAGATCCTCGACCCTATCCAGCTGTTTTTCTTTTTCCCGGGGGACCGGGGAAAGAAAGCCTATTCTGGTCAGCCCGTGGCCGCCATGGCAGACATGGCCGGGAGCCTTGAGGGTGGCGCCCATGGCCGTCACCCCAACGGCTGGCTGCACGGGAAGCTTCATCTGTGCCAGGGTATCGAGGTGGCTGATGCCGTTCTGGAAGGTTATGAGAATGGTTGTGGGGGTAAAAAGGGCGCGGGACCCGTTGATCCCTGCCGCCACGTCACGGGACTTAACGCAGAGCAGGACAAGGTCTGCCGGACCAATGCGGGTTGCGTCGGCGCTGAAGGAAACCAAACGACAAAACTCCTGCTCACCAACGGTCAACAGGAGTTTTCCATTTATGCGCGCCGCCCGCTCAGCATCATGATCGAGCAGCCACACATCATTATCAGCCCGGGCAGCAAGCTCGGCGGCAAAAAGAGAACCGAGTGCGCCGGGACCGATAATGACTATTTTCATGTCAAAAGCATGCTACTTGCTGACAGTAGCTCCTTCAACAATGACGTTGTAAAAGTAGCCGGCGCCGAAATCCTTATCCTTGGCCAGTTCTCCTTCAACAACGATAACGGAGTTCACTTCCGGCACATCGGCTGAGGTAACAACCAGATCATGGGTATTTTTCATCGGATCACCGGTGCCATCCTGCAGATGAATCCAGGTGCGGCCCATGATGCCGGGTGATACCTTAACCACCTTGCCGCGGATCTTCACCTTTTTGCCGGCCAGATCGGCAGCTGAGGTGAACAGCTCTTCCACATTGTAGGCATTATCACCCTCAGCTTTCTCCACCTTGACTTCCTGCAGCGGAGTGATGGCCTTGACGCTGCCGCCGCTGCTTTCCTCCGCACCCATTCCCATTGCCGCAGGAGGCATTGCTCCGCCTCCTTCGCCCTGCATTGCCTGGGAAAAACTCCCGCCCATATCTGCATGGGGGGCGGCATTTGCTCCTGCCAGACCGGAAGAAAAGATAATTTCCGGGAAGGTGCGATCGAGACTCTTGCTGTGAAAATCACGCATCACCGGGCCGTTGAGCAGACTGATCTTGTCTCCGACAGCCACTTTCGTCTGGCCGATGGCGGCCCATACTTTATCACTGCCCGTATCAAGTTGAATATATGTATAGCCGCCACTATCAAAGGTTTCGACGACAGTACCGTTCAAATCACCCTGGGCGGCCTCTACCTCAGGCTGCTGGGTAGCAGCGGCAACCGAGGCCTCGGCGGTTGCCTGGGCCGGCACTGCGCTATCTTTAGTCTCCTGGGTCGCAACCGTCGCTGCCTGATTTTCGGGGGCGGCGGTCTCTGCTTTCTTCTCATTCTGATTGCAGCCGGTAAACGCAAGGGCGAGAACCAGGGCGGTGGTCATGTAAATTTTTTTCGCGTGTTTCATTGGTAATCCTTTCTACATAAATGAGTGATGTGTGATTGGGGTAAAAAAATCTTCAGGAAGAGTTGGCGGGCTGCATCGTTCTGCAGATCAGAGTATGAATGGCTGAGGATGAGCGTCGCAACAAGTAATTTCAACAGGTTAATGTTGTCTCATGACAGTTCTGTGGTCCGGCTTCAACGTTTTGGGTTGACTGATTCCTTCTTGGCAGTTTTCAGGTTAACCTATGAAATGAAAACAAATTAAATTAAAGTGGTTGGCGGCAATATACACTTGCTCCCCCACCCCTAAACCAGGAACTCCAAATAGCACTATATAAAAGATTGATATAAACTACAAAAGTTCCCGGCTCAATCTTTTTATTTTCTTTCAGCCTCCGGATTATAGGTAAATTCAAATCTCTCCGCCGGCCGGTCTACCAGGACAATGCCTCCCCGGGACAACTGGCCAAAGAGGATCTCCTCTGTGATCTTATCACCGATTTCACTCATGATAAGCCGACGCAGGGGCCGCGCCCCATAATCCGGGTCATGCCCTGCCGTTGCCAGCCACTTGCGCGCCTTTTCCGTCAGGGTGATGCTCACCTTCTTTTCATGCAGCCGTTCCTGCAGTTCATTGATCATCTTATCAACGATCATCTCCATCACCGGCATTTCCAAGGCATTGAAGGTGATGATGGCATCAAGACGGTTCCTGAACTCCGGGGAAAACAGATTTTTAATGGCCTTCTGGGCGCTTCCCTTTTTATTGGTCATAAAGCCGATGGACTGCCCGCTTAAATCCCTTGCCCCGGCATTTGTGGTCATAATCAGAACGACATTCCTGAAATCCGCCTTGCGACCCGCATTATCGGTCAAGGTTGAATGATCCATCACCTGCAGAAGAATGCTGAAGATGTCAGGATGGGCCTTTTCTATCTCATCAAGCAGCAGTACGCTGTAAGGATGCTTTCTGATGGCATCGGTGAGCAGTCCGCCCTGATCAAATCCAACATAACCCGGAGGAGCACCGATCAGTCTCGCGACGGCGTGCTTTTCCATATACTCGCTCATATCGAACCGTTCAAAATGCACGGAAAGAGCGGCAGCCAGCTGCTTGGCCACTTCTGTTTTGCCCACTCCCGTCGGACCGGCAAAAAGGAACGAACCGGTGGGTCGCTCCGGGTCCTTCAGCCCGGCCCTGCTCCGCTTGACCGCCGTGACAATGGCCTCAAGGGCCTGATCCTGACCAAAAATACGGCCCTGCAATGTCTGCGACAGACCTTTCAGCTGCTGCATATCGGAACCGGAAATATTCTTGGCAGGCACCCTGGCCATTCTGGCAATTACGGTTTCAATATCATGGGTGGTGACATTTTTTCTTCTTTTTTCCGGTTTGACAAGCCGCATGGATGCGCCCACCTCGTCGAGAACATCAATGGCCTTGTCCGGCAAAAAGCGGTCATTCAGATACCGGGCCGCCAGGTCGGCCGCCGCCCTGACGGCAGTACTTGAAAATTTCACGCCGTGATGCTCTTCGTAACGCGACTTCAGCCCTTTGAGAATCTCAAAGGTTTCATCCACTGTCGGTTCTTCGATGTCAACCTTCTGGAAACGCCGGGAAAGGGCCCGGTCTTTTTCCACATAATTTTTATACTCTTCATAGGTGGTGGAACCGATACAGCGCAGGGTACCGGCCTGGAGTGCGGGTTTGAGCAGATTGGAGGCGTCCATGCTGCCGCCGCTGGTGGCGCCGGCGCCGACGATGGTGTGGATTTCATCAATCAGGAGAATGATATTCGGCTGCTTTTCCACCTCGGAGATGATCGCCTTCAGCCGTTCCTCAAAGTCACCCCGGTACTTGGTGCCGGAGAGCAGTGCCCCCATGTCCAGCAGATGAATCGCGGCATCACTGAGAAGATCCGGCACCACCCCTTCATGGATGCGCAGGGCCAGGCCTTCGGCAATGGCGGTTTTACCCACCCCGGGCTCGCCCACCAGCAGGGGATTGTTCTTCCGCCGACGGCAGAGGATCTGCATCACCCGGGTCAGCTCCCGGCTGCGGCCGATAAGCGGATCAATAAGGCCTTCCTCCGCCCGCTTAGTAAAGTTGATGGTAAATTTCTCCAGGGCGGTCCCGGGTTTTTCCGCTTCCTTTTTCTGCCCGTCCCGGGGAATGGCAACTGGCGCGGCGGGCAGCTTGTGGGAAATATACTGCACCACCTCGAACTTGCTCAATCCCTCTTTCTCCAGGAAATAAACGGCAAAGGACTCCGGCTCGGAAAAAATCGCAGTGATCACATCGCCGGAATCCACCTCGGCCTTGCCGCAGCTCTGCACATGGGCAATGGCCCGCTGCAGAACCCGGTTGAAGCCGATGGTCTGCACCGGATCGGCAGCGTTAGTTTCATCCAGTACCGGCAAATTCAGGACAAAAAAGGACTCGAGATCCTTGAGCAGATTTTCCCGGTTGCCGCCGCAGCCCTGTATAATTTTGACAGCCATTTCATCATGCAGCAACCCGTAGAGGATATGTTCCACAGTTACATGTTCATGCCTGCGTTTTTTGGCCTCACGAATTGCCATCACCAAGGCTATTTCTACTTTTTGATTAATCATATTTTCCCAAGAAATTCCGCATCGCTCTCTTTGAGCAAAGGGCCTTTCTCCCTTGGTTATCTGCCGGGCATCTTGGCCATGGCAGCTTTTATGCCTGCTCCATGGAGCATTTCAACGGGAATTCGTTGCGCCGGGCCAGATCGTGCACGATGTGAATTTTGGTATCGGCAATCTCTCTGGTATAAATTCCGGCAATTCCTATTCCCTGCTGGTGGACATTCAACATGATCCTGGTCGCCTCGCCGGGATCTTTATAGAAAACCGTTTCCAGAATGGTGACGACAAAATCCATGGTCGTATAGTCGTCATTATGCAGCAGAACCTTGTAAAGAGGCGGTTCAAGCACCTTCTGTTTCTCGTCGGTGAGCACACCGCCTTCCGTCTTTTTATCCGGCACACTCATTTTTTACTCCTCATCATTTTCCTGTTTTTTTCTTATTGTAACCACTCGCAGGCATGCTGGCAAGAGAGTGTAGTCAAATGAACAGGCAGGAGGAGGGAAAAGACAAAAACGGTATAGGTCCAGCCAGTCACCTGGGGGTCTTTTCCCGCCGGGAATCCGCCCCCAGAAAGGCAAAAAGAAATCTCTCAAGAACAAGCCTGGGCGGCAGACCGCTGCTTTTCAACTGAAACTCGGCTTCCAGCAATTGCGCCAGCGCCTCCTGCAGGGTCTGCAGATCAAAATTGCCCGCCTGCTGAAAACTCTTATACAAAACAAAGGGATGACCGGCCAGAAAGGGCGACTTGCCATAATCCGTACTTTTCAGTTCAGTCAGATAGCCCTTCTGGAAAGCGGGGAAAGAGTGTTCCGCAGAGTAGTAAGGCTGCCGCCGCTCCCGCAGTGCCCGGAAAAAGAGCAGTTTGCGCAGCAGATTCCGCAGTCCGGCCACCAGGGCCAGCGGATGCAGACCAGCGGCATGCAGACGGCCAACCAACTCAAGCGAACGGGCAAGACTTGCCGAAGCCACCGCATCATTTAATTCATAGATGGCCTCTTCCCTGGTCTGACCAATAATCGCATCCACATCCGCCAGGGTCACAACCTGGGCATCGCCAACATAAAGGGCCAGCTTTTCCGTCTCGCGCACAGCAGCCACCGGGTGAAAACCAACCCGGTCAAGCAGGCTGTCGACAACCTTGGGTCCCGGCTTTTTGCCCAGGTCCGCCAGGGTCCGGACCACCAGATCGCTGATGACCGCATCACGTCCCTTCCGGGCCGCAGATCCCGCCCCGCTGTCCACCGACAGGTCAATCACCGCACCGAGATCGCCCAGCAGCTTATAAAGTTTTTTGCGCTTATCAACCGCCTCAGTCACCAGGATCAGCACATTGCTTTTGGGTATCCCTTTCTCCAGCACCTGCAGCACAAGCTCATCCCCTGCCGCTGCTTTTTCATCAGGGAATCCGGCCGGCAAAGCCAGATCGGCGCACCAGGCCACATCCCCGGGCTTGTCAAAGCCGAAAAGCTTTTTCCATTGCGCACCGGAAAGATCCTGCAGTGATTCATCACGGTCAAGCCCTCCGGCATGGATCATTTTCAGCAGATAGCGGCCCGCCTTTTCCGCTTTTGCCTCGCTTGCCGCCTTTTTCGCCTTATCCCAGAAATTCTTGGCAACCGCCTTGGAAAAAAAGATCTGGGAATCCATCACCCTGATCACCTCGCGGCCGGCAAAAAGGCTGTATGTCTGCAGATGGCTCATGGTCTGCGCCACATCCTCCTGCTCACCGTCGATTCGCCTGAGGCCCAGGTTGCGTTGCTTCTCATCCGGCAGCAGATGGCGAACAAGGTCATCCGCCACCTCTTGGCAGAGATAACGATCACCGAAAATCAGGTATACGGGCCTGATGAGGCCGCCCTTGATTTCACTCAGCAATCCG
>JAHIVT010000137.1 GCA_018816555.1 Pseudomonadota bacterium | reverse complement strand
CTGTCAAGGGTGCGAGAGAAAAACGTGTGCCTACAGGATTTCGGCATTTGTGTCGAATCAGTGCGATAGGCACCTTGAAATCATTAGAAAAATTTTGGGCTATTGCACTAAAATGTGCTTATTAAGCGAAAACTTAAGTATGAGACCGTCAAGAATTCATTTTTGCGGGGATAATTTTTTGTGTTCATATCAATGCAATAGAACGGAAATCGTTTTCCGGATCATGGCAGCTGTGCAACGAAATTTCATGAGCTATGGAACTATTATCTGCATTGCAACGTTTTACAATTAAATATTTCTCAAAAAATCAACAGGAGAATAAATATGAGAATTAAATTTTTATCTATTATTGCAGTAGGTTGTTGCGTGATGATGTTTAATGGTGAAGCCTTTGCCAGGGGAGGCGGTGGTGGTGGCGGAGCCGGCGGAGCAGGTGGTGGCGGAGTATCCGCCAGGGGATCTTCCCTGGGGACGATGACGCGATCGGCTGGAGCAACAAGTTCCGGAAAGATGGAACAGAATAAATATGTCAACCAGGAAAAAGCCATGGATCAGGATAGGGATCAGCAGCGTTACAAAGATTCCGATGCTGAAAAAGATACTGCCAAGGCCAAAGCCAAAGCAAAGGAGACAAAGAGGTCTCTTGCCAGCGGCAAAGTGACGGAATAACACCAGGAAACAAACTGGCGCCATATACGTTTCAATCCGGTTGACCAGTTTTCAGATCCCCGTTCACCTCATAAGGGTGGGCGGGGATTTTTGTTACAAGGGGCTCTGAAAATACTCATTTGCCATAACCCACCCTGTCTTTAGGCGGTGGTTGGTGAGTTCAATTAACAGGCAACTGCTGGGTGATTAAAGTAAAAGTCCCGGGAAGAGCCGTTGTTCTCTCCCGGGACTTTTTTAGAGGGTGTACAGGAATTTGTATTAATAAGGGTGTCTTGAATAATTAGAATTTTCGTTTGAGATCAAGAAACAGTGAAAATGAAAAGGCGCAGCATATTAAGTATATGTGAGCATTTTTCATTTTTGCTGTGACACAGAGATCGGGCGAAAAGGCAATTATTCAAGATTCCCATAAGTGCTTTTGTTCTTACTCCTGCCCAGTTTGCGCTCCACCCCTCCAAGCTGGTAAGTAATCCTCGTCCCTTAAAGTAATCGATTCGCAAACAGGTTCCACAGTCGGATCTGAGGGCACCGTGCATATTTCTACTTCAATAGCAACATATTTTAAGGTTTCACAGATATAGGCATCTATTGAGACTTTTTCATCGATGGATGGAAGGTCTACTCCCTGCTCTAACCAGTAGCTTGCAGGTCCAATACCATAGACTGTGACCAGTCCAAGAGTTGCATCATCCACCGTGATGGAGCATGTATCACGACTTACATCAGTTACGATGCCTGCAATCGTCACCAAAGTTTTGTTGCAATTATCGCCTTTGCCCGCCCATGCTGCTTCTGCGGCAAGAAAAGTCATTAATACTGCTACAAACACTACCAGTTTGCCAATTCCATTTTTCAACATGTGTCCTCTCCTTTTAACTAGTTGTACGTCGGACGTCTCGTCCAAGCGGAAAATTGTTTTACCGTCAATAGGCAGTTGAAATGAGACCTATGACGATAAAAAAATACCAAAGGCAAATAAAATCTGCCTTATGGCAATTTAAGATTGAGAGCTTTTACACCACCTGTGGTTTATGCTTGAGTCTGTGAATGCCTGCTCGGATTAATTAATGGCTGGATAAAACCACAATCTCTGGTCTTCATCGTTTTGGCTGTTTCTGTTAACTTCACCCCTTCTGAACTGCAATCAGTTTGCAATGGGAAGATGGACGATCATATTTATCCTTAAACGGATGAATGAGCTAAAAGAAACGGATGAATGAGCTAAAAGGTTGCAATAAAAAGCAAAAATGGAGTGTTAGGCGGGAAAAAAGTTAAGCGCGGCTTGATTAAACACTGTCGTCGTTATAGAGTAGTTCCTTGTAGTCAAAGGCAAAAAAGACCTTGCCGATGATCTTCTCAAAAAAAAGTGCAGGAAGCGGAGAACCACTGATGAACCAACGGGAAGTGACAGAAAAATTTAGGCCGCTGCCCAGGCATGAGGAGGGATTCTGTTTCGGCTGTGGCCCGCAGAATAAGGCGGGACTCGGCATGCAGTTTTTTTCCGACGGTGATTCCGTGGTTTCCCAGGTGGTGGTGCCGGATCATCTCTGCGGCTGGGGAAAGGTCGTGCATGGCGGCGTCATCTCCACCATGCTGGATGAGGTCATGGGCTGGACCGCTATTTATCTGCTCAAGCGGCTGGTGCTGACCAAATCCCTGCAGGTGCAGTTTGAAAAACCGCTTTTTGCCGGGGAGATGCTCCGGCTGGCAGGCCGGGTCCTGGAAAAAACAAGTGAGCGGGAGGCGCTGCTGACTGCCGAGTTGTTTAATCCCGCCGGGGATCGCTGCGCCACCTCCCAAGGGATTTTTGCCCTCTTTACCAGTACGGCGGCCAAAAAACTCGGTATTATCGACCCTGATCTGGTTGATATGATCACTGAGAAATTTCTGGTGTAAATATGGATATGCAGGCGCAACGCTTTAAGCTGGTTCTGGAGTTTGACGGCAGGCGATACAGTGGCTGGCAGAAACAGGCTGATGCCAGGACGATCCAGGGCAGCCTGCTTGCGGCCGCAGGCGAACTGTATGGACATGGGGTGGATGTGCAGGGTAACGGCCGTACCGATGGCGGCGTACATGCCCTGCAGTTTGTCGCCCATCTGGAGGCGGCCACCGACGATGCCCCCCAGGAGATCGCCCGGCGCATGAACGCCCTGCTGCCCCACGACATCAACATTCTTAAGGCGCAAAAGGCCGGACCCCGCTTCCATGCCAGGCACAACTGCATCGGCCGCAGTTATCTCTATCAGCTGGCCAAACGCAGGACCGCCTTCTGCAAAGGCTATGTGTGGCAGATGGATGAACCGCTTAAGGTAAGTGTCATGCAGCAGGCCGCCGGCATGCTCGTGGGCATGCATGACTTCACCTCATTTACCGACCGGCAGGTAATCAAGAAAAAGTCGCCGCTGGTCATGATCAACAAGGCCCAGGTTACGGAAACCGATGAGCTGGTGCTGGTCCGCATCGTCGGCTCCCATTTTCTCTGGAAGATGGTGCGCCGCATCGTGGGCGTTTTGGCTGCTATGGGTCACGAAAAACTGTCTCTAACCGATCTCGAGCGTTTCCTGCAGGAGCCGGTCAACCTCAGCCTTTTCACCGCCCCGGCCCAGGGGCTTTTCTTTGAACGGGCCTTCTATAACCAGGAGGAGCTGGACGGCTTCCTCGTCTCAGACGACATACAACCCTGTTTTTTCTGATCCAGCAAAAGACCCCCTTGCCCATTCTCCTGTCATGTGGCTTTTTGACCTGTCTATCTTGCCGGCTTCGTAAAAATTGAAAATTAACCACGGAGAGCACGGAGTTCGCGGAGTTGACTTCAGACAACCTGATCTCGGCGGATTTTACTTTGTTACCCTGATTGCGGTTCGAGAAGAGTGCTTTTTTTTAGCCAGACTGCGCAGTTCCGCAGCTTGTTCAGGACGGTAATCTTTGCGGCTCATTGATCGCCTCCATCGTCTTAGCCTGGATAATTTATGACCATTTCAGTGGATTACGTGTATCTCACTGGAATATTGACATTATATCTTCATATCTCAGGCAGTCCCAAATGACACTCTGTCTGTGACTACTCAATATAATTTTCTTGCCTGAAATGGTCATCTTGAGGCGAGCCGATGGCACCGGTTCTGCTGTGTTATCGGGCATTCCGCATACTCCTGTATAGCGGACACCATCTGCCTTGCTTAACCGGCACCCTCGACTCGTGAATTATCCGGCTTAAGGGGTGTTTTCGTCGTCGTCATCTTCGTACTGAGGATAGAGTTTCTTCATGCATGCCGGGCAGATGCCGTGACTGAACAAGGCTTCGGTGTGTTCGCTGACATAGACTTCCACCTTGCTCCAGTAACCCTTGTCGTTCCTGATATTTTTGCAGTGCGCGCAGATGGGTATGATGCCGCGCAGGGTCTTGATCTGATCGAATGCCTTTTGCAGGGCTTCCGCCGCCTGTTTACTCTCGGTGATGTCGCTGATCACGAGGCGGCAGAGGGGAGCGCCGTCGTCTCCCTGAACGACAGTCGCCTGCAGCCGCGCCCAGAAGTGCCTGCCATCGTAGCACTGCATCCGCAGCTCGCATACCTGGGGCTCTCTGGACTCAAAAAGCAGTTTGCGGTGCCGGTAGTAAATATCCTGGTCTTCCTTGACAATGAATCGTGTGATCGGCTGCTTGACCAGACCTCCCTGGTCCACGCCCAGCAGGGTGGCGGCGGTGAGGTTGGCCTCCCGGATCAGCCCCTGTTCGCTTAAGGTGCAATAGCCCACCGGGGCCAGGTCGTAGAGCTCGAAATACCGCGTTCGCGAGGCGTCCAGTTCCTCCTGCGCCCGGCGCATCTCCTCGTTCTGCATCTCAAGCTCGATCTGATGCACCTGCAGTTCGTGGAGCACCCAGCGGAATTCTTCGGGCGTAAATGCCGCCATGTCCTGTTGTTCCAGTGCCCTGGCCTTTTTTTCCGCCTGCCGCCGCAATTCCATCCGGTCCGGGTGCGCATCCGCCGGCAGGCCGTTGCCCTTGTTTTGTTCAGGATACTTCTGGTCGATCATGGCGCCTCTCCAAGCAGGTTCGGCGGGTGTGCCCGGAACGGCCCCGGCAGTTCGTGTTGCTGGATATCTTTTTTCGTTCCGGTCATGTTGCTTTCCCATGCATGAATAACGATTGAGGCGTTACATTTCAGCTGCGTATCAACAATTAAAATACTTACACAAAAGGTTAGAAGTTGTCAATTTGTGTTCACTGTATTCATGGGCATAAACGGCCAAATTGAATCCTGGCAATAGATAAGGAAATTGATTAAACACCGATTTTCGCGGGAGTCATAACCGACACAGCCACTAACGTTTGCCATTGCCATGTCAACTGAACCGCAAGGTCAAATTTGTACCATCGAGCCAGGGAAGTTCCTGCGGCAAATTCTGCCAGGCGACGGCTCG
>JAHIVT010000136.1 GCA_018816555.1 Pseudomonadota bacterium | reverse complement strand
TCAACCAAACGTGAAATCAAGCCCACCAGTTCTGGCGATACTCCATTCCGAACCAAAGTCGATGTCTTCATACTCAAATCCTCCTCTTTTAAAATATGAAAACATTATAAACGGTAATTTAGTATTTTCCAAGCCCCTTAATTCGAAATCTCAGTCGCCTCCTCCTGCCTCATAGTGAAATCACCCAATGACCGATTAAATCCGGCCATATAGCCAAAGTAATGCAAGGTGATTACATCTCTCATAGTTCCGCGTTGAATCGTAACTGTTTGCAATCATATGAGATAATTTGAAAGAGAGGAGCCATTCCTATCCTTGGACCATTTTTTGCTACGATTAATGCCATCCCTCTCAAGGCTGGGAAATGACCATGCCGGTACTGTGATCAAGACATCAAGGATGTTGCGTGAGCATAATTGTTGAATGGGGGAAGATGATGCCGGAATTTCATCTCATTATTGAACGTATGTTCGGAATTGCAAAATTCCACCAAAGGAGAACCCATGGACAAAGCAAAAAAAACAATTGAGGAGAAATCGATTTGGAATGATGCTCAGCAAATGCTGCGCAAGGCGGAACGAGACGGTGTTGAGACCGCTTGGGACCGATTGGAACAGCAGACTCCTCACTGTAATTTTTGTGAAAGTGGCCTTTCCTGCCGAAACTGCACCATGGGGCCATGCCGCATCAGCAAGAAAGCACCACTGGGTGTGTGCGGTGCCAATGCGGATGTGATAGTTGCCCGCAACTTCGGTCGCTTTGTGGCCGGGGGCTCTGCCGGTCATTCCGACCATGGCCGGGACTGTATTGAGGCCCTGCATGCGGTGGCGCACGGACTGACCAAGGATTACACCATCAAGGATGAAGCCAAACTGCTGCGTATTGCCGATGAGTTGGGAATCGCCACCGAAGGGCGGCCGGTCCTTGACGTTGCCAGGGATTTGAGCGATGAATTTTATACCAACTACGGCAGCCTCCGTGCAGATCTTTCATTTATGTGCCGGGTCCCGGAAAAACGAAAGCAGATATGGAAGAATCTCGGCATTACTCCCCGCGGCGTTGATCGTGAGATTTCCGAAATGATGCATCGCACCCATATGGGTTGTGATAATGACGCTGCCAATACCATGCTGCATTGTGCCCGTACATGTCTGGCCGATGGCTGGGCCGGATCGATGATCGCCACGGAGATTTCCGATATTCTGTTCGGTACGCCAAGCCCCAGAAAGTCTAAAGCGAACCTCGGCGTTCTCAAAGAGGATCAGGTCAATATCCTGGTGCACGGCCATAACCCGATAGTCTCCGAGAAAATTGTTGAAGCGGTCAATGACCCTGAACTCATTGCCCTGGCCAGGGAAAAAGGGGCTGCCGGTATCAACCTGGCCGGTCTTTGTTGTACAGGCAATGAATTGATGATGCGCCGGGGCATTCCCATGGCCGGCAACCATCTGATGACCGAGCTGGCCATCGTCACCGGTGCCGTCGAGCTCATCGTGGTTGATTATCAGTGCATCATGCCCAGCCTGGTGACCGTTGGCGATTGCTATCACACCAAGATGGTGACCACCGCCGACAAGGCGAAATTCACCGGGGCCGAGCATGTAAAATTTGAGATGCATAACGGTATGGAGCAGGCGCGAAAGGTTGTGCGCATGGCCATTGAGCGTTTTCCTCTGCGCAATAAAGATCGGGTTGAAATTCCCCAGGGACCGATTGAGCTGATTACCGGCTTTTCCAACGAAACCCTGCTGGCCGCACTGGGTGGGACCTTGACCCCATTAATTGATGCCATCAAGGCAGGGAAAGTCAGGGGCGCTGTTGCCATCGTCGGCTGCAACAATCCCAAGTACAAGCAGGATTACTGCAATGTCAATCTGGCCAAGGAGCTCATTAAAAAAGATATTCTGGTGCTGGTGACCGGTTGCGTTACCACCGCGACCGGCAAGGCAGGGCTTCTGGTACCGGAGGGGATTGAGATGGCGGGGCCGGGCCTCAAGGAGGTTTGTGGTTCTTTAGGTATTCCGCCGGTCCTGCATATGGGCAGTTGTGTTGATAATGCGAGGATCCTGCAGCTTGCCGCGCTGCTGGCCAATGAACTTGGTGTGGATATTTCCGACCTGCCGCTGGCGGGCTCTTCGCCGGAATGGTATTCCGAGAAAGCCGCCGCCATTGGCACCTACTGTGTTGCTTCCGGAATATACACGCACCTTGGCCACCCTCCAAACATTACAGGTTCTGAAGTGGTGACCAGCCTGGCCCTGGAAGGACTCGATAATCTCCTCGGCGCCTGCTTCGGCATTGAACCGGATCCCTTCAAGGCCGCGGAGCTGATTGATAAGCGAATCAGACAAAAACGCAAGGCTCTGGGGCTTGGGGAATAATTACCACGTTACCCCACCCCCCGCAATGCTGCGGTATTTATGAAAAGCTCCTTTTGGACTAAGGAAGCAGAGCTGAATCTGCGACCGAAATCCAAAAGGAGTTACATGTTCAGTTGTCAGCTTTGCTCGCGGTTTTTGTTCTCCAGATAATGCAGATGGGCCTGAACCAGCTTGATGTCACCGTAGGAATAGTCGTCACCCAGGGCGTTTTTTATATCCCGATGTGGACTGTCCTTCATTTCCATCAGCTTTTGGCTGACAACCTGTTGTTTCTCGGCTGACAGCAGCCTGCCGATTTCCAGCTCGCCGGTTTCCACGAAATAAGTCAGGTGGCCTTCGATGGTTGACTGGACAAGGCCCCGTTCTTCGGCGATCCGGGCAACCGTCAGTCCTTTCTGAAACAGGGCGAAACTGACCTGCCTTGTATCGGTTTGAGCCGGTTTTTCTATTTTTGCTGTAACCTCTTCCTTTGCTGCCTTGGGTTCGGGCAGTACCACCGCGGCAATATCATGTTGCCTGCGATAGTTTGATACCAGGTCCACCAGCTCCTTGCCGTATTTTTCCAGGGTGCGCGGGCCGATTCCCTTTACGTTTTTCAGATCAGCCGGGTTGTCCGGAAGATTGACCGCGATCTGGATCAGGATGCTTTGGTGCAGAACCCGGTAGTGGGGGAGCCCCTCCCTGGCGGCCACCTGGGCGCGCCAGTTCTTCAGGGTCTGGAACAACTCCGGATGGGCCACATCAGCGGCGGTGTATTCCACCTGGGCGGTTTTTCTTTCTTTATCGGCCTTGAAGTCGATGTCAGCGGCGGAGATTGCTCGCCGATATTGTTCCGGGGAAAAATCGCTTTCACAGCTCTTCACTGCCGCGGTTTTCAGGGCAATTTCCCTGTTCAATTCGTTTTGGGCGTCTTTGACCCGTTTGTTTATTTCCTTGTTATCCGTATCCACTCGGAGAACCCGCAGATTTTCTCCAAGAATCCCTTCGATTTTTTCCTGGAAATAGTTTGAGGCCTTGCTGATACGCTCCAGAATAGAAGAGTCGGTTTGGGGCAGCTTGCCATGGGCAAAGAGGCCTTGCAGCTGCCGTTTGAAATTGTCGCTGACCGCGAAAATTTCCTTTCCCCCCCTGTCCTCCAATGCACGGATATCATCCACCCCCGTCACCGTAACCACCTGCGCGTTGCCCAGAAGCACCCGCAGCAGACGGTTCAGGCGAAAACGCAACTGTCCGAAGTCAAAGCAATCAAGCAGCAACCGTTGCTGGTGCGTGATTTTTTCGGCCAGTAGACGTTCTGGTGAGGGTGGGTTGCTGCACGCCTTTTTGACAAAATCCAACACCGTAGGGTCGGTTTTTATGGCATGTAACGAGAGTGGCGAACTGAGCACCATGCCGGCAAAGGTTCGGCAACGGCTCAGAGCCACATAGACCTGGCCAGGGGCAAAGGCGGCGGCCGCGTCAATGACCGCCTTGTCAAAGGTGAGCCCCTGACTCTTGTGAATGGTAATGGCCCAGGCCGGTTTCAGCGGGTATTGAACGAATTTACCGATTTTGTTTTCCGTAATCTCCTTGGTCTGGGGATCCAGGGTGTATCTGATGTTCTCCCAGGTTGCCGGTTCAACGCGGATTTCCCCGGTGTCGCCGGGGCACTTGACGAAAACCGTGTTATTGGCGATGCGGGTTATCTTGCCGATTTTTCCGTTAAAATAGAGTTTTTCCCGGGAGGAATCGTTGCGCACGAACATCACCTGGGCGCCGACCTTGAGTTCCAGAGCGGCCGCGGTGGGAAAGGCGTATTCCGGGAAATCACCTTCGACATCGGCATTGAAGCAATGCTTTTTTGCCTGCAGGGCCTGCAGCCTGGATTCGTTGATGGTGTCAACCCCGCGATTGTGGGTGCCGAGGGTGATGTAGCCCTGGTCGTCAGCCGGAACAAAATTCGGCAGGTAACGGCTGTTGAGTTCCTGCAATGATTCCGCATCAAGTCTGTTGTCGCGCACCCGGTTGAGCAGGTCGATGAAGCGGGGGTCCGACTGGCGGTAAATATGTTTGAGTTCAATGGATATCAGCTCGGTCTGTCGCAAGGCATTGCTGCTGAAAAAGTAGATTGACTCATAATAATCGCGCAGGATCTGCCAGTCGTCCTCCTTCACCACCGGAGACAACTGGTGCAGATCGCCGATCATCAGCAGCTGCACGCCCCCGAACGGCAGTTCGCTGCGGCGGTAGCGCCGCAGAACCATGTCCACACCATCGAGCAGGTCCGCCCGCACCATGCTGATCTCATCGATCACCAGCAGGTCGAGACTCTTGATGATGTTGATTTTTTCCCTGTTGAACTTGCGTTGAACACTGTGGCCGTAGGCATCACTTCCCGGCACAAAGGGACCGAAGGGCATCTGGAAAAACGAATGCAGGGTCACTCCTCCGGCGTTGATGGCCGCAACACCGGTGGGAGCGGTGACGATCATACGCTTGTTGGTATTCTTTTTTATATTGTGCAGAAAGGTGGTCTTGCCGGTGCCGGCCTTGCCGGTCAGGAAAATATTGCAGTCGGTGTAGCGGACAAAATCATCGGCAAGCTGCAGTTCAGGGTTCGGGCTGTTCATCGGCTGCTGGTTTGCGGGCATGGGTTTACTGCTCTGTCAAAGTTGATGGATTCGTAAAAACTGAAAATTTACCACGGAGAGCACAGAGACCACAGAGCTAACTGACTGTAATAAGACTATTTCTCTGTTATCCCTGTGTGCTCCGTGGTGAAAAAAAATGGTTCGTCCTTTTTCAGGGGGAAATCCTGGCAAAACGCTCATCCGGAACTTGAAGGTATTTCCCCACCCTTCAATGTCCCGTCGTATTAATCCAGTTAAAACTCCAGCAGAAGCAGGTTGAGCAGACCGATCAGAAAGCCCAGCAGACCGCCGAAGAGGTTGATGTATTTGAACTGCTCCTGCATGATGCTCATCAGCAGTTTCTCCAGCCGCAGCAGATCCAGGGAGTCGACTTTTTTGGTGACGATTTTTCTGATGTTCAGCGATGCCACCAGGCCGGGAACCTCCCTGACCATCAGGTCGTTGACCTGCTGCAGGATATATTCGGCAAAGGAAATCTGCACATCCTTGGGCAGCAGAGCCGTCAGGGGGCCAATGGGTTTGTTGAGCAGTTTCTTTTCAATCAGTTCCACTACCAGATCGGTGAGCAGTTGTTTCACCTTGCTCGAACGGAAGAGGGCGGTCACCTCGTCAGAGGTCCATTTCTGCCCTTTCTGCATCGCATCAGCGCCGAACAGCTCGCTGATGATCTGAGCGGCGGGACGTTCGGTCTGCCCGGCAAGGGCATCACGCAGGATACCGGTGAGGGAGCCTGCCGTCCCCGGTTTTGCCAGCAGTTCACTGACCTTTTCACTGAAATCCAGGTTCATCTCCCTTATTTTCTGCTGGTCGACATTCTTCAGCAGCTCGGCAAGGGGGGTGCGGAGAAATTCATCGGCCTTGTCGCGGAGGGTTCTGGCCACTTCGCGCTGAACGGTTTCATCGGACAGCCACTGGCCGATTTCATCTCCTTTCGTTTCAAGATAACCATTTACCTTGCCACGGATGGTCTCCGTGCTGATGAAGCTTGACATCATGGCGGCAAGGGGCCCCAGGGAGCGGGTGAAGTTGCTGACGGCGCTGCAGATGGTCTCGGTGATTTTTTCCTGCATGGCCGGTTCCTGCAGCATTCGGGAAAATTTTTCCAGCAGTCCCGGCGCCTCCTGTTCCAGTCGGTCCAGCATGAGAAGGGACAGTTCCGGCGGGATGATATCGTGGATGGAGCGGTTTTCACTCAGGGTGAAATCAATCTTCTGCTGCACCTGGCCGGCTACCCACTGCTTGACTGCCGGGCTGGCCAGCAGGTCCTGGGCGGTCTTTTCCAGAAAGGCGTAAAAGTGTTCCCGGTTTTCCTGGGGAAAGGTGTCGCTGAGATTTTTAGCAAGCAGCACGTCGAGCTGACTGGTCACCGCCTTGTTGATGGTTGCGGCAAAATCATCGCTTTCCAGATAGGCATGCATGTGGGTGATAAAGCGGAGTCTGATGATCTTGATACTTGCATGGAAGTAGGTATGAAAACGTTGCGGGATAACGGTGGTGATGGGGCCCAGATCTTTTTTGAGCAGGGCTGTCATGCGGGTATCGATGAGTTCCTGCAGGTCCTGCTGGAAGCGATTGCCGGCGATGGCCCGTCCCACATCATCGCTGGTCAGCAGGTGTTCACCCACCATCTCGCCGATATTTTCCGCCAGCTGGTGTCTTTTCGAAGGGATGACTCCGGGGGTCATCGGCACCCTGAGGCCGAATATTTTCAAGGGGTGCAGAGGGCGGAACAGCATCTTGATGGCCACATAATTTGTCATGTAGCCGATAAATGCCCCCAGCAGTGGGGGCGCACAGAATTGCAGCAGGTTGTTCATAGTGGTCTCGTTGGTCTAACTGGTCTGATTGGTCTGGTTGTTCCGTTGCATTTGGCTAATCCGCCTAATCAGACCAGCAGGACTAGTCAGACTAATAGGACTAATAAGACCAGTCAGACCAGTCTGGCTAATCAGACTGATTTCATAATTTAACCATTTTCCCCAGCACTTCATCCACGGCAAGGGACTGTTTCATGGATGATTTCAAAAATTCCCCGGAGAGATATCTTTTGTTTTCATCTATGAAATCGCAGAGATCCTGTATCCTGCCATTTTCAGACATTTCAATGAGTCTAAGGATATTTTCGGCGAAACTCTTGACGATCTTTCTGCCGTCACCACCGGTTGACATGATCTCGGCATAGGTGCGCGGATTCTGGCTGTGGATCCTGGCCATGGCCAGGATGCCGTACAGGGAGGTAAGGGTGGAATGGGTGACGATGTCAGCGGTATTGATGCTGTTTTCGGCCAGAGCCCGGGCCAGTGCCACGGAAACGGTGGTGGGCAGTTTCTGGCCCACGCCCATGAGCAGGTCGTGGCCGCTGGGCGTGTCATGGCAGATACCGGCGCCGTGCTTGTAGAGAAAGGCCTCAAATTCGCTGCAGAATGCCCCGCTGCGGGCGGTCCTGACCACAGAGGCGTTCTTGTCCTTCATGGCGGCGGCGGCCGGCCCCCAGAGATTGTGCACCAGCATCAGTTCCACCCCCTCGCTGGTATGGGTCAGGGCGGTATCAAGGGTATGTTCCGCCTCGCCGGCCAGCAGGATGAGTGATTGGCCATCCCGGAGCAGGGGCCCGTACTGTTTGATGGTGTCCGGGGTATTGCTGATGGGTACGCAGATCATCACCACATCCACCTCGGGGATCATCTGTTCCGGCCGCAGGGGGGTGGAACGGCCGGTGAGCACCGTTTTATAGCCTTCATGTTCCAGTTTGTCGGCAAACCATTTACTCATGTCGCCGGTGCCGATGAAGCCAAAGGTCTTGATGAGTTTGACCCGCATATCCACCCGCGGGTAGCTGCCCAGAATTTTGAGGGAATCCTCTTCCTGAATGATTTTCTTTTCGATGCTTTCCAGAGCGGCGGCCACAGCGTCGTCGTCCCGGTGACCTTCCGCCTCGAAATAGAACTGCAGTTTTTGGGTTTTGGCATCCGACTCGGCCCGCATGTCGAGAATGTTGATGCCACGGCGGGTGAATTCGCCCAGGGTGTCGAAAAGGATGCCCACCCGGTCTTTCAGGGGAATGGTAACAATGGAGGTGGCGTCATAGCCGGTGCGGCCGGCCGGTTGGTGGCCCAGCACGGCGAAACGGGTCTTATTGTGGGACAATATTTCCCTTTCCCTGATAACCAGTCCCTGGTCGATCAACACCTCTTCCGCCTCGATCACCCCTCGGTCCATCAGATTATTTTCTCTGATTTCGGCGATGGCCATTTCCAGATCCGGCACACTGAGCAGGGAGATGTCGGGGTAAATTTTGGCAAAATGGTTCTCGCACTGGCGCAGCACGGACTTGGTGCCCAGCAGAATCCGCAGTTTTTCCAGTTTTTCCAGGGATCCCAGGGAGAGGTGTATGGGCAGAACGATGTTGTCAACCCAGAAGCTGTTCGGTAATTTTTCCATCATCTGAAATGAGCGGACGATGCCGCCTATCCTGGTGTTGTAAACAGGCAGGAGCAGAAAATCCGCATCCAGTCTCCTGAAGCCGTCAACCGCGGCATTGATGTGGAAATAGCTGCTGATTTCGCATTCGGGAGAGAATTTGCAGGCCGCTTGCCAGGCATGGGAACCCCTGGGGCCGATAATTGCTATGGTAGGTTTTTTTTTCATGATATGGTAGCGTGCTGATGTTAGGGATGTCGGTGCTTGGCCGTTCATGGGCAAAGAAGTCCACTGTAAACCTTTTCATTTATCCTTTTTCTCTTTTCCTTTCAATGCTAAATATGGACGAGAGCGCAGACAGCGAAAGATCCGGGTCCATTTGATTTGCTGATAATCTTAAATGGGAACGGATAATGGCGGCAATGAGTTATACTACAGGGTTAAAATATGGCTTATTCGGTGCGGGGTGAGTATGTTTGAGCGGTGACGCCCAGGATTGTGAGTGCGCGGCGCTGTAAAGCGAAAAGGGCTTGAGATCTCTTTGTGCTTACCAGGAATCAAATTTATCAAGTGTTTTGTGGCCATGCTTCATCAGACAGGAACAGTTGCTGAATATATCACTTCCCTGAAGGGTTCATCCCGTTTCGGCCCGCAGGTGGTGCACCATGAAGAGATCAGGGGAGGGGATGCCTGCTTTGCCGAGCTCTCATCTCCTCTTCCTGCTCCGTTGCGGTTAGCCCTGGGAGGTATGGGAATCAGCAGGCTGTTCAGCCACCAGGCTGCCGCCATTGAAAGGATCCGGGGCAAAAGTGATGTCATCGTAGCAACACCCACGGCCAGCGGCAAGAGTCTTATTTACAATCTGCCGGTTTTTGAAGCGGTTCTGCAGGACCGCAACACCTCAGCCCTCTATCTCTTCCCGCTGAAGGCCCTGGCCCAGGATCAGCTGCGCACTATTCAGGAGCTCAACGCCGGACTTGCCGAGCAGCAAGGCCCCACCGCCGCGATTTTTGACGGGGACACCTCCGCTCACTGGCGCAGGAAGCTGCGGGACAATGCGCCCAATATTCTCATCTCAAACCCGGACATGCTGCATCTTTCCATGCTTGCCTATCATGGCAATTGGTCCCATTTCTGGGCCAGTCTCACCCATGTTGTTATCGATGAGGTCCATACCTATCGGGGGATATTCGGCAGCCATATGGCCTGGGTGCTCAGAAGGCTGCAGCGGATTTGCCGCCTGCACGGCGCTGACCCGCAGTTTCTGCTTTTTTCCGCCACCGTGGGTAATCCCACCCAGCTGGCTGGGGATCTGCTGGGCCGTCACGAGGTTGCCTTGATAGGTGAAAGCGGTGCCCCGCGGGGGGACCAGCATTTTATCTTTATCAATCCCTGGGACGGTGCGGCCCATACGGCAAGCCTCATGCTGGAGGCTGCCCTGAAGAGGGGGCTCAGAACCATCGTCTATACCCAGTCCCGCAAGATGACCGAGTTGGTCGCTACCTGGACCCAGTCCCGGCTGGGGGATTTGCGCCACAAGCTGACGGCTTACCGGGCCGGTTTTCTGCCGGAAGACCGGCGGGAGATCGAGGCAAAGCTGGCATCCGGCGAATTGCTCGGCGTGGTGTCAACCAGCGCCCTGGAGCTTGGGATCGATATCGGCAATCTGGATATCTGCATCCTGGTGGGGTACCCCGGTTCTATCATGTCCACCTGGCAGCGTGGCGGCCGGGTGGGGCGCAGGCAGCGTGATTCCCTGGTGATGCTGGTAGCCCAGGAGGATGCCCTTGATCAGTATTTCATGCGTCATCCGCAGGATTTTTTCACCAGACCGGTTGAGGATGCGGTGTTGAACCCCTACAACCAGGTCATCATGCGCCGGCATCTGATCTGCGCCGCGGCCGAAGCGCCGTTGTTAATAGATGAGCCGCTGCTGGCTGATGAAAAATGCCGGAGCGAGGTGGATGATCTCACCGGTAGCGCGGACCTGCTGCTCAATGTGGAAGGGGATACCTGGTTTACCGCCCGCAAATATCCCCAGCGGGAGGTTGATCTGCGGGGCGGCGGCAGGAGCTACGCCATCCGCAAGGCGGAGGATTTTGAGCTGCTGGGGGAGATCGATGAACACCGCTGTTTCAAGGAATGCCACCCCGGTGCCATTTATCTGCACATGGGGCGAACCTGGTTGGTGCACGAGCTGGATCTGGACAGCCGGCTGGTCCGGGTAGGCCCGGCCCGGGTCAACTATTTCACCCGGGCCATGTCGAACAAGGAAACCGAGATCATCGATGTCTACGAGACGGTGCAGCATGGCAATATTAAGGCGTCACTGGGTTATCTGCGGGTAACCGATCAGGTCACCGGTTTCCAGCGCAAGCTCATCCGGGGGCAGAAGACCCTGAGCACCGAGTATCTGGACCTGCCGCCCCAGGTTTTTGAGACAGAGGGGCTCTGGTTTGAGGTGCCCCAGTGGCTGCAGAACCGGCTTGAGCAGCAGCAGATGCATTTCATGGGCGGCATCCATGCGGTGGAACATGCGGCCATCGGCATCTTCCCGCTGCTGGTACTCTGCGACCGCAATGATGTGGGCGGCATATCCTATCCGCTGCATCCGCAGTTGCGGCGTTCGGCGATTTTTATTTATGATGGTTACGCCGGCGGCGTAGGGCTTGCCCGCCAGGTTTTCGGACGTATCCGGGAACTGCTGGAGGCCAGCCGCCAGACCATTGCCCATTGCCCCTGCAGCGTCGGTTGCCCGAGCTGCGTGCACTCACCCAAATGCGGTTCCGGCAACCGGCCCATTGATAAGGCGGCCGCGCTGGCAGTGCTGGAAGGGCTGCTGGAACAGGAGGCGGAGGGCAGGGAAGCAGGCGTCAGCGGCCAAAGGGCGGTGGCGCCGCCTGAGCCGCAACCAACTGCAACGTACCAGAGCGGCGGGCTGCCGGCCCGGTTCGGCGTTTTTGATGTGGAAACCAGGAGATCGGCGGAGGAGGTGGGCGGCTGGCACTGGGCCGAGCGCATGGGGGTCAGCGTGGCGGTGGTCTATGACAGCGCATCCGACAGTTTTTCCGTCTATCAAGAGGAAGAAATAGGACGATTGATCGAGCATCTGCAGCAGCTTGATCTGGTGGTGGGGTTCAACAACAAGCGTTTTGACAACAGGGTGCTTTCCGCCTATACCGCTTTTGATCTGTCCCGGCTGCCCACTCTTGATATCCTGGAAGAGGTGCACAACAGACTTGGTTACCGCTTAAGCCTGGAGCGGCTGGCGGAAAAAACACTGGGCATCAGGAAAAGCGGCAGCGGTCTGCTGGCTCTGCAATGGTTTAAAGAGGGGCAGTTCGACAAGATTATTGAGTATTGCCGTAAGGATGTGCAAATCACCAGGGACCTGCTGCTGTTCGGAGTGGAAAAGGGCTATCTGCTTTTTCAGAACAAGGCCGGCCAGACGGTACGCTGTCCGGTTGACTTCGTTGCCGGAGGACAAAAAGAGCAGGGGCAACCACAGAGCACCCCAGGCTTTTAGCGGTGTGCTCCGTGATCGCCGTGTTTCTTTGTCTGATAAGGGTTACGGCCAGATCAGTGATTTGTGGACCCAGCCTTTGGTACCGTCGGCATGGGAAATCTCAACCCAGTCCCCGTCGGTCTTGCCCGGGTTGAAGACAACGCCATAAAGAGCGGAGGCAACAATTTCATAATTATCCCCAGGGCCTACCCGGATGTTTGCTTTTTTCACCTTGATAATGACGGTCTTTTTAGCGTTAAGCAGGGGGGCATAAATCCAGCCGGTATCGCCCTCAAAATCCTCCACCTTGGCCCATTCCTTTTTCCGCTGCAGTACCTTGAGGGGAAAGTCTTTGAATACCTCCCAGTACACTTCGGCATTGGCATCCGGGCCTGAGCGGATATTGATCCCGTCTTTGGACACACTGGCATATTCAGCCCCTACGGCGTTCGTCGAAAATACAAAGGTGAGTAAGGATATCCCAAGGCATGCCAATAACCTTTTTTGCAGTGTTTTTACTTTTTTCATCATTACGTTCAATCTCCAAAGCAGGGTAGTTTCTCGTTACTCTTAATTCTTTAACCGATATTTTAGGGTATTGAAAATTCAGAGAGTATCCAGATTTTTCAACACCATTCTGATCATGAAATTAAAGAGAAAAAGCGTTCAGGCAATTAGCTTATTACGTTAGCATTATCAGCCGGTCAAGTCAAATCGAAAGCCATTTTATTGGCCGGAAAGCAGGATGAGAAATTCTCTATTCCCCTTTGGCCCCAGGATGGGTGAGTCGGTGATGCCCTGGGTTTGCAGGTGAAGGCCCTCGGCAAAATGACTGATCTCGTCAATCACCTCTTGATGGAGAAGTTGGTCCCTGACCACTCCTCCCTTACCCACTTTGCCTTTGCCGACCTCAAACTGGGGCTTGATCAGAGCCAGGATCAATGGCCTGGCCCTGAAAAAGGAAAGCAACGGCGGCAGCAGCAGCCTGAGCGAGATAAAGCTGGCATCAATAACCGCAAGATCCAGCGGGTCGGCAAGGTCTCCGGCCTTAAGATGCCTGGCGTTGGTGCGTTCCATGACCACTACCCTTGGATCCTTGCGCAGCTTCCAGTCCAGTTGTCCATAGCCGACATCAATGGCGTATACCTTCGCCGCACCGCGTTGCAGCAGACAATCGGTGAAGCCGCCGGTTGACGCCCCGACATCGGCGCAGACGAGTTCTGTAGGGTCAATATGAAAAAAATCAAGTCCTTTAGCCAGTTTCAAGCCACCACGGCTCACATACGGACATCTTTCCTTGATTTCGATCAGGGCCTCTTCAGCGATCTGCGTCCCGGCCTTGTCAACGACCTGGCCGTTGACCAGCACCTGACCGGCACCGATGAGAGCCTGGGCCTTGTGCCGGGTTTCCGCCAGGCTGCGGATGAGCAGGAGTTTATCAAGCCGGAGTTTCATGTTGGTCCGATTTGTCTGACTGGTCTTATTGGTCCAATTGGTTCCACCGGTCGGACTAATCAGACCAGTCAGACTAATCAGACTATCATCCATCCGCTTTTCTGATGAGCTGGCACAGTTCATCGGCCATGGCGTCAATGGTGTCCTGATTCTTGCCTTCCAGCATGACGCGGACCACCGGTTCGGTGCCGGAGTGTCGTACCAGGATGCGGCCTTCGTTGCCCAGTTTTTTCTCCATGCGTTTGGCCGTATCGTGAAAATTGGGCACCAGATCAAGGTCGATCTTTTTGGCGGTTCTGACATTCTTCAGCACCTGGGGAAAGGATTCCATGATGCAGGCCAGTTCGGAAAGGGGTTTGCGGCGTTTGATCATGATGGCCAGCAGTTGCAGGGCGGCCAGGATGCCGTCACCGGTGGTGTTGTGTTCCAGGAAAATCAGATGTCCTGACTGTTCACCACCAAAGGAGTAATGCTGCTGGCGCATCATCTCCACCACATAGCGGTCCCCGACCTGGCTGCGGACGAGTTTGCCGCCCATTCTCTCCATGGCCTGTTCAAGTCCCATATTGCTCATCACCGTGGCGACCAGGGTCTTTTTCTTCAGTTTTTTACGGCTTATGAGTTCAGCGGCGCAGACCGCCATGATATGATCGCCGTTGATAATGTTGCCCTTTTCATCAGCGACAATGACCCTGTCGCCATCCCCATCCAGGGCGATGCCCAGGTCCGCACCAAGTATTTTGACCTTTTCCGCCATCAGCTGCGGATAGAGCGCACCGCATTCATGATTGATATTCTTGCCGTCCGGCTCAACGCCGATCTTGGTGACCTTGGCCCCCAGTTCTTCAAAGACATGGGGTGCAACCCCGTAAGTGGCCCCGTGGGCACAATCAAGGACAATATGGAAGCCATCCAGGGTATAGCTTCTCGGGAAGGTGTTTTTGAGAAAGACGATATAGCGACCTCTGGCATCCTCGATGCGGGCCGCCTTACCCACCTCGTCGGCCACCGGACGCAGGGCTGCCATTTTCTGGGAAAAGATGAGATCTTCAATATCCGCCTCTTTTTCGTCCGGCAGTTTGAAGCCGTCCCTGGAAAAGATCTTGATGCCGTTATCCTGAAACGGGTTGTGGGAAGCGGAAATCACTACCCCGGCATCCGCCCGCATGCTGGTGGTGATAAAGGCGATGCCCGGGGTGGGCAGGGGGCCGCAGAGCAGAACATCGACACCCATGGAGCATATGCCGGCGGCCAGGGCGTTTTCCAGCATATAACAGGAAAGTCGCGTATCCTTGCCGATGACGATGCGATGGCCATGTCTCATATCCTTCACCTGGAAGGCAATGCCGCGGCCGATCTGCATGGCGATTTCGGTGGTCATCGGATAGGTGTTGGCAACTCCGCGAACACCGTCGGTTCCAAATAGTCTTCTCATTCATTACCTCAGTGTAACTGTTTTATTTAGAAGGATAGGGTGCTGATAATGATGGGGGGCAAATCGGCTTAATTGCCGTTGTCGCCCTCTTCGTCCGTGATATCCGCTATGACCATTTCCGGTTTTATTTCGAGGAGTTCAATGTCCTGGGCCGGGATGATCTCAACCGTCAGCTTGTGCGTTCCCGCAGGGAGCTCAACACCCATGATGCGCGCCCGGAACAGGGTTTTCAGGTCTTTGGTTTTATGCAGCGTGGTATAAGGGATGCGGGCAACCACCGTCACGTCGTCCGGCTTTAATTTGTATGTTTTTTTGCCGCTGAGCAGCAGCTTGACCGGGATATTGGCAATTGTTTTCTGCACCATTTTTTCCTTGACCACTATGGCGGCCGTAACAATTGGCTCGCCTACCAGATCCTTGATCGTCGGGGAAAGCTTCAGCGCCACCGGCCGGGTGGTTGAGTTGGTGAGATGTGACAGGTCGATGGTTGCAGTAGAGATGGAATCTACTTGCCCCACAGAGGGCTCAGGGCCGGTGACCGGGATGGAGGCCGGATCCAGGGTGATGGAAACCAGTTCGAATCCTTCAGTCAGGGAACCTGCTGTCACGTAATGGATGGGAATATTTTTTTTAACCAGTTTGTCGAGCTGCAGAATGATGTCCGTAGGTTTGACCCGCAGCAGGCGGACGCCGCGGGGCAGGGTAATGGAATCGATGGTATTTTGAAAAACCTTTGTCCCCGGTTCGGACCTGGAGAGATCAATGGGACGGGAGATGTGCTGCACGGCAAGATTGCGTATCAGTCCCCGGGGGCCGTTGACCGTCAGTTCCAGCTCATTCTTGAACTGGTTGGAAATAGTCAGGTCTGCCGGTAGATTCAGAATTTCAACCGGAATATTGAAGGTTTTGTCAACCTTGTCCTCGCCCACCACAAAATACCAGAGAAAGAAGGCAAAAAAGAAAGAGATGAGCTTGAGGACCCAATTTTTTGGCCAGGGCCTGTTGCGCCATGAAGCTATTTTTGAAGTTATTTTCGTTGCAGCCAGTTTTTCCATTTGTTTGTGTCAAATTCTTTCGGGGTTAGAATTGCCTCAAGGCGGTTGCGTAAAGAAGGGACGTCCAGTCCGCTGGTAATGCCGCCGTGTAGAACCAGGGAAATCTGCCTGGTTTCTTCGGATATGACCACGACCACCGCATCTGTTTCTTCGGAAATACCGATGGCTGCCCGGTGACGGGTTCCCAGTTTCTTGCTGATGAATGGGTTTTTCGTCAGGGGCAGAACGGAACGCGCCGTGAGGATCCGGTCCTTGTGGATGATCACCCCGCCGTCATGCAGCGGCGAACTGGTGTGAAAAAGGCTGACCAGAAGTTCCATGCTGAGTTTGGCGTCAACAAAATGGGAGGATTCGATGTAGTCCTTGAGTCCTGTTTCCCGCTCGATAACGATAAGCCCCCCGATTTTCCGATCGGACAGGTATTTGGCGGCATAGACGATTTCGTCGATCGCCTCGGTGGTTTCGTCGGTGCTTTTGGTAAACGGCGTCTGGCCGACCTGGGTCAGGGCTCTACGGATATCCCGCTGGAAAACGATGATGATAACGAGAAAAATGGAACTGAGAAAGGTGCCCAGCAGCCAGTAAAGGGTCATGAATTCGAGTTCTCTTGCCCCGAAATAAACCACGATCAGGACACCGATGCCGATCAGCATCTGGGCCGCTCTTGTTCCCTTGATAATGAGAATGATCCGGTAAATGATGAAGGAAACAATCAGGATATCGACGGCATCTTGCCAGCGTATGCCTTTGAGAACCTCAAACATGAAATTTAAAATCTTCTCCTGGAGATGTTAGGGGGGCGCAATAGTTAAGATTTATTATTTATCCTGTTTAAATATATATGATTATAATTGATTATGCGAGCAGCGAGTGGCTGATTCCGGTATTTTTTTTGAAAAAAAGAAAGGCGCGGTTGCTTCTTGACAGAAAAGGGAAAATAATTTATACAACGCTTTTTTTGATGTGAAATTGTTTTGTCTTATTTTGATGTCATAAAGGGACCTCGGTAAAGAGTGTTATTCGCGGTCCTCTCAAGTAACAAGAGGAGAATCATTTTGGCTAACCACAAATCAGCTTTAAAAAGAAATCGGCAAAGTCTTGTCAGCAGAGCCCGTAATCGGGCAACCCGCAGCAAGGTGAAAACCGTAATCAAGGCGGTGGATGCAGCCATTGAGCAACAGTCAGTTGATCAGGCGCAGGCGGCTCTACAGGCAGCTATCCCGGTTATTCAGAAAGCTGCTTCAAAGGGTACACTGCATGCATGTACGGCATCCCGTAAAGTTTCCCGACTGACCAAGCGGGTAAACAGCTTTATTGCCAGCACACAGTCCGCTGCATAGCAGGAGTAGATTGGTACCCCTTTTGCCATGCAGGGGTTGTATGCAATGACAGAGTCGATACCTTTTAATCAGTAACGGAAAAGAGTGTTAAGCCATGGGCGCCTTCAGGGTCCCCATGGCTTTTTTTTTGGCGTTATGACCTGGCCTGTTTCCTGGCCATGGAGGTTTATGCGTGATGTACCAACCAGCACTTGATGATTTTAAAAAGCTGGCCGACAAGGCGAGTCTGATACCTGTATGCCGGGAGATTGTCGCTGATCTTGATACGCCGCTGACGGTTTTTGCCAAAGTAGCAGGGGACGAGTCCCATGCCTTTCTGCTTGAGAGTCTGGAAGGCGGCGAAAAGTGGGGCCGTTATTCCTTTATCGGCCTTGATCCGCTGCTCACCTTTGAAAGCAGGGGAGAGAGGATCGTTATCCAGCGAGATGGCCGGACCGAGGAACGTTCCGGTGATCCGCTGGCTGAGCTGAAGAGTATCCTGGAGTCTTTCAATGCCTGCCGGGAAAGTGATTTCCTGCCCCGTTTTTTTGGCGGGGCGGTGGGCTATCTGGGCTATGACATGGTTCGGTTCATGGAGAGATTGCCTGATAACAATCCCCCTTTGGATAATTTTCCTGACAGCTCTTTCATGGTGCCCCGCCTGTTGCTCATCTGCGATAATCTCAAGCAGAAACTGACGGTGGTGAACTGTGTGGTTGCCGAGGCAGGTGATAACCTGGAGGAATTGTACCAGAAGGCTTGTCAGCGGATTGATGCCGTTATCAAACGGCTCAGACGCCGGCCGCTGCCCTATGATGTGGTTGACAACGACTCCATGGGCCACACCCATCACTTTGAGTCCAATATGACCGCCGAGGCCTTCAAGAAGATGGTGGGGCGCGCCAAGGAATATATCATGGCGGGCGACATCATCCAGGTCGTGCTGTCCCAGCGTTTTCATGCCAAGACTGATCTGCCGCCTTTCATGATCTATCGGGCCCTGCGTCATATCAACCCCAGTCCGTATCTTTTTTATCTCAAGCTCAATAATAACATCCAGATCGGTTCATCTCCTGAAATTCTGGTGCGACTGGAGGAGGGCAAGATTGAGGTGCGGCCCATTGCCGGCACCAGGCCGCGGGGAAAGACCAGGGAAGAAGACCTGGCCCTGGAAAAGGAATTGCTGGCCGATCCCAAGGAGCGGGCCGAGCATCTGATGCTGGTTGATCTGGGTCGTAATGATGTCGGTCGGGTGGCGGAGTACGGTACGGTGGAAACCCACGATCTTCTGGTCATCGAACGGTACAGTCATGTGATGCATATAGTCTCGGGCGTGCGCGGCCAGCTGGCAGCCGGCAAGGATCAGTTTGACGTGGTGCGGGCCTGTTTCCCGGCAGGAACCGTGTCCGGGGCTCCCAAGATCAGGGCCATGGAAATTATTGAGGAACTGGAGCCGGAGAGGCGCGGTCCCTATGCCGGCGCGGTGGGCTATTTCGGCTTTTCTGGCAATATGGATTTCTGTATCACCATCAGGACCTTCGTGCTCCAGGATGATAATCTGTGGGTACAGGCCGGGGCCGGTATTGTCGCTGATTCGGATCCGGAGATGGAATTCCAGGAAACACTCAATAAAGCTCGGGGACTGCGGCGCGCGGTGGAACTGGCCGAAAAAGGATTTTAACCGACATGATAGTGATTATCGATAATTACGATTCGTTTACCTATAACATTGTGCAGACCATCGGCGGCTTTGGCGAGGAGCTTCTCGTCTTCCGCAATGACCAGGTGGACATTGCCGGCATTGAGAAAATCAAACCGGAACGGCTGCTGATTTCACCGGGACCCTGTGATCCGCCCCAGGCAGGCATATCCATTGAGGCCATTCGCCATTTTGCCGGAAAGATCCCGGTGCTGGGCGTCTGCCTCGGTCACCAGTCCATCGGCGAGGCCTTCGGCGGGTCTACGGTGCGGGCGGGCCGGGTCATGCACGGCAAGACCAGCCCCATCCATCATGACGGCAAGGGGGTGTTTACCGGCCTGCCCAACCCTTTTGACGCCATGCGCTATCATTCACTGGTGGTTGCCGATGCCGATCTGCCCGATTGCCTCCTGGTGACGGCCCGCACCGACCAGGGCGAGTTGATGGCCGTGCGCCATAAAACACTGCTGGTGGAGGGGGTGCAGTTCCATCCGGAATCCATCATGACCCCCCATGGGGTGCAGTTGCTGAAAAATTTTGTCAGTACCGATTATGAGAAGATGTTTTGAAATTGCGGAATGCGGATTGCGGATTTCGGATTGAAGAATACGGGATGCCAATCCGCAATCCCAAATTGTGAAAGTTGAGAGGACATAACCTATGATCAAGGAAGCCATTGGTAAAGTTGTCGCCGGGATCGATCTTTCCGAGAAGGAAATGGTCGGAGTGATGAACGAAATCATGGGCGGCGAGGCCACCCAGGCCCAGATCGGCGCCTTTATCACCGCCCTGCGGATGAAAGGGGAAACCATTGATGAAATTGCCGGCGCCGCCAGGGTTATGCGAGACAAGGCAACCCATGTGGATGCCGCTGATCCCGGCGAGATCCTGGTTGATACGGTGGGCACCGGCGGGGATGCCTCAGGCACCTTCAACGTCTCCACCACCACCTCCTTTGTGGTGGCCGGTGCCGGACTCAAGGTGGCCAAGCATGGCAACCGGTCCGTTTCCAGCCATTGCGGCAGCGCCGATGTCCTGGAGGCCCTTGGCGTTGATCTGAGTTTGAGCGCGGAAAAGATCAGCCAGTGCATCCGCACGGTGGGCATCGGTTTCATGTTTGCCCCCATGCTGCACGGGGCCATGAAGTATGCCATCGGCCCGCGGCGGGAGATCGGCATCAGGACGGTGTTCAATGTGCTCGGCCCGCTCACCAATCCGGCCAATGCCAATGTCTATGTGTTGGGCGTGTATACCCCTGATCTGATAGAAAAACTTGCCCATGTTATGGGCAGGTTTGCGGTAAAACGCGCCCTGGTTGTCTGCGGAGCAGGCAATATCGACGAGATCACCATAACCGGCGAAACCGCGGTGGCTGATCTGCATGACGGCAAGGTGACCTGTTACACCATCTCTCCTGAGGACGTCGGGCTTTCCCGGGCCACCCTGGCGGATATCAAAGGCGGGGAGACCGCCGAGATCTCAGCGGGGCAGCTCCGTTCCGTACTGCGCGGCGAGTCCGGCCCCTGTCTTGATATGGTGTTGATGAACAGTGGTGCGGCCTTGATGGCGGCCGGACTTGCCCCTGACCTGCCGGGGGGGGTCGCCCTGGCCAGGAAGACGATTGAGTCAGGGGCTGCCATGGCCAAGCTTGAGGCTCTGGTGCAGTTCTGCCGGCAAGCGGGGGCAAAAGGTGATTCTTGATACCATTGTTGAACAGAAACGCCTGGAGGTCAAAGAGTTGCTGGCTAAAGGCATCGGTGAGCCGCAGCAGGAAGTAGCTCCACCCCGGGGGTTTTGTAAGGCGCTGACCGCTTTTGCCGGCGTGGCGCTGATTGCCGAGGCAAAAAAGGCATCGCCTTCCAAGGGGGTCATCTGTGCTGATTTTGATCCGGTGGCCATTGCCCGGCAGTACGAGGCGGGCGGTGCCCAGGCCATGTCGGTTCTGACCGACGAGAAATTCTTCCAGGGCAGCCTTGCCTATATTCCCCGTGTGCGGGCAGCGGTAGGGCTGCCGGTGCTGCGCAAGGATTTCATTATCCATGAGGTGCAGATTGCCGAGGCGGCACGATTCGGGGCGGATGCTATTTTGCTTATTGCCGCTATCCTGGAAACAAATCAGATGAGGGATTTCCTGGCCCAGAGCCGGGAGCTGGGTATGGACGCCCTGGTGGAAGTGCATGACCAGGCAGAGCTGGAAAAAGCCCTGGTGGCAGGCAGCTCGCTGATCGGCATCAATAACCGCAACCTGAAGGACTTCTCCATGGATCTGGAGACTACCTTCCGTCTGAAACAGGAAATTCCCGCAGAGATTCCCGTGGTCAGCGAATCCGGTATTCGCACCGTGGAGGATATCAGGCGGCTGGCTGCCGCCGGCATTGCCGCCGTGCTTGTCGGTGAAACCCTCATGCGGGCAGGCGGCAGGGAACTGGCGGTGCACGAGTTGATGGGCCGGTAGGCCCCCAGCCAGCCTTACCTCGTCTGCTCATAATGGATTGTCTGCTTTTTGGCAGAGTATTGGGTAAAGGAGTGACAAATGAGATCCAGAACACGGATCAAGATCTGCGGCATGACGGATTTGGAGGAAGTGCGGCATGCGGTGGCCGCAGGTGTAGACGCCCTGGGCTTTATTTTTGCCAAGGCCAGCCCCAGATATATCGAGCCGGAACGGGCCAGGGTCATCATCAGCAGTCTGCCCCCCTTTGTTGATGCGGTTGGGGTGTTTTTAAATGACGAGGCGGACCGGGTGGCGGAAATTGTGCAATATTGTAATGTTACCGTTATCCAGCTGCACGGCTCCGAATCACCTGACTACTGCCGGCGGTTTCGGACCAGGGTGATAAAGGCCTTTCAGGTGCATGACAAGCTCACTGCCGGGGATCTGTTTGCCTATGAGGATGTGGTGTCCGGTTTTCTGCTGGATACCTATGACAAAAAACAGGCAGGGGGAACGGGCACGACTTTTGACTGGTCTCTTATCCATAAACTGCAGCCGGGGAAGCCGTTGATTCTGGCAGGCGGCCTGGGACCGGCTAATGTGGCCCAGGCCATCACCGCGGTACGACCTTTTGCGGTGGACATCAATTCCGCCATTGAAACAGAACCGGGCCGCAAGGACCCGGTTCTCATCAGCAGGCTGGTTGAAGCGGTTGCCGCAACCTTTTAAGTCGATTACTGTTGTTTCGCTTCAAGCACCACAAAGCGGGTGTGCGCATCACGCTTGACAAGCAGAAGAATGCTCTCCTTTTTGTCGAGGTTGGCGATAGACTTATTGTATTCCTCCATATTCCTGACTTCCTGACGGTTGACTTCAAGAATAAGATCCCCCGGCCGCAGTCCGGCATCCTCCGCAGCAGAACCCGGCTCGACATTGGCAACAATGATTCCTTCCTTGTCTTTGATTTTCAGCGACTGGGCCAGCTCTGGGGTCAGCTGCTGGACGGTCAGGCCAAGAACGCTCTCCTGCCCGACTTCAGCGGCCATTTCATCCTCTTCAAGCTTGGCCACGGTGACCGAGACATTTTTCTTCTTGCCGTTCCTGAACAGTGCAACATTGACTGTCTCGCCTACCGGGGTCTGGGCGACCAAGGCGGGGAGCATGTTCATCTGAGATATTTCCTTGCCTTTATATTCAACGATAATGTCGCCGGGAAGGATACCTGCCTCCTCTGCCGGGCTGCCGGGGGAGACTTCGCCGACCAGGGCGCCGATGGGCTTTTCAAGGCCGAACTGTCTGGCGAGATCCTGGCTGACGTTCTGTATCATCACGCCCAGCCAGCCGCGGGTTACTTTGCCGGTTGTTTTCAACTGCTCAATGACGTTTTTGGCCATATTGATGGGAATGGCGAAACCGATGCCGATATTGCCGCCGCTGCGGCTGTATATCGCGGTGTTGATGCCGACCATTTCTCCATCCATATTGAAAAGCGGGCCGCCTGAGTTACCGGGGTTGATGGAGGCGTCCGTCTGGATGAAATTTTCATAGTTCCCGCTGCCGAGAGTCCTGCCCTTGCCGCTGACAATACCGGCGGTCACTGTCTGTTCAAAGCCGAAGGGATTGCCGATGGCGATTACCCAGTCACCGACCCGCAGTTTTTCCGAATCCCCGAAGGTGGCATAGGGTAGAGTCTCCTTGGGGTCAATCTTGATGAGAGCCACGTCGGTTTTCGGGTCGCGGCCGATGATTTTCGCCTCGTACTCTTCATGATTGGCAAAGCGCACATTGATTTCATCGGCTTCGTCAATGACATGATTGTTGGTGATGATATAGCCGTCGGCTGAGATGATGACGCCTGACCCCAGACTTGTCCGTTTCTGGGGTATGACCTGGCCGTGGTAGCCTTGTCCCTGCTGTTCAAAGAACTTCTTGAAGAATTCAGGCACCCCTTGATGCTCCTGGAAAGGGAAATAGGGGATGGGGGGTTCTTTGACGGTCTGGGTGGTGTAAATGTTGACAACCGTGTCCCCGTATTTTTCAACCAGCGGGGCAAAGGTGTCGGGTCCCCCTGCAAAGGCGGGTAGAGTCAGAATAAAAAAAGTCGCACAAACGAGCAGTGCAATAAGCGAAGTTTTCCTTTGATGTGTCTGCATTACTGTAATTCCTTGTCTATGTTTATCCGATTCGTCCTCATATCATTTCATAATAGAGATGACATGGTTGACAGTAAAGAATAATTTTTTTGCTAGGTTTGATTTTGTAAAATAGCGGGAATATCAGTCGAGTTTGACCGCAACGGTTAAAAATCGTTTCAGGGAGATATAACGGGTATTGCGGGCATAATCCGGTGACAATGATGTTTTTTCGTTACAGCATATCTGCAGCAGCTGGTCATAACTGCTGGCCGGAACCGAAAGCAACAGGGTGTTATGGTCGTAAAGCTCTGCCCGCCAGAGAGGAGATTGGATGATCTGTTTGACAATGGCCATCTGTTCGGCCCTGGGCGCTGAGTGGATAGTAATCTGCAAGTCAGGCTTGATGGCCGGAATCTGCTGCTGGGACGCAAACGAGCCGAACGGCGAGTCCAGATAGGGTGAAGAAGTATGGCCGGAGCCGGTGGAAACAAAATCAACCGTCGGAATATGCTGCTCGGTTTTGGGGCGGGGAATCATGGCAAACTGCTGCATGACAGGGGCATCTTTCCCCTCGTATTCGGAAAGAAGGGGGACCCCCGGATAAAAGTTCTGTTGACTGCCCTTGCTGTCGTCATTTACTGCCAGCATAGGCGAGGATTGACCGTCGCTGAGGTTGTTTTCGGCCATCTGGCCGGATTGGATCGCTGACGGGGTCTTGCTGTCCCTGTCCGTTTGGGAAACGGGGATCAACTGAATGAGCGAGGCCGTGACAAAGCCGATGACCAGCATGGCAAATGCTGTTGACAAGGCCCATTTTTTCTCGCCTTTTCCTGTGAGAAATTCTTTCACCTTGTGCCAGGGAGAACGGGGCTCAAGTTTCTGGTGGATGCCTGCCAGAAAGTTCGGCGGCACGCTGGCCATGGGCATGTCCCGCAGGAAATCAATGCTGTTCCTGAAGGCCTGCCATTCCATTTTGCACTGCGGGCAGATATCGAAATGAGAATCCACGCGGGACTTGCTGATCTGGTCAATTTCCCCGTCAAAATAGAGAGAGAATAATTCTTGACAATCCTGGCATTTCATAGGTGGCTCACAAATCCTGGTAATGTTTTTTTAAGCGGTCTTTTAACGAAGTCCGCGCTCTGTTCAGCTTTGATTTGACCGTTCCCAAGGGGATATGGAGAATGTCGCTTATTTCTTCGTAGGCAAGTTCCTGAATATCCCGTAAAAGTATGATTTCCTTTTCCGCTTCCGCCATGGAATCTATGGTGGAACGGACAAGATTGATGGTATTTTTCCGTTGCAGTAATTTTTCAGGCCCTTCATCACCCGCAATCTGAAGAAACGATTCTTCATCATCAAGGGAGATATTACTGAAATAACCACGTCTGCTCAGTTTCTTGTAGCGGTTGCGGCAATGGTTGATGGCAATCTGGTACAGCCAGGAAGTAAATTTTTCTTTTTCCCGCAGTTTCGGCAGCGAACGATACACGGTGACGAATATGTCCTGGGCCAGATCCTTTGCTTCTTCAGGGCTTTTGACATAATTCAGGGCCAGGTTGTAAATTTTGGTCTGATAATGCATGACCAGACGGTTAAAGGCCTGGACATCACCGTCAAGAAAATCCTGAACAAGCTGCTCAGTATCCGTCTTTAATTCATCTTTATTCATGAAACACCCGGAGCGGACACTTTTGCAACCGGGTATTTTCTGTCCGGCAAGAAGAGATTTTTGCTGTCAAAGACCTGATCGAAATGCTTAGGAGCAATAAAATCTGTTCTTTGAAGGCAAGACAAATCCTTGTGTGAAAAGGTTCCATATATTTTTTGTGGAGTCGCTGACGTTTTGATCTTCCTCCGTAAAGAGGAATTGCTATCATTAAAATTAAAATATGAGCCAGGCAGAACGAGCTTTCAGAGAGGAAGATCGTTCCCTCCAATCCGATATGATTCAAATTATATTATGCATCATTGCTGCGGCTGGCAAGATGAGATATCTATGGGGCCACGTATCATATTTTACGAACTAACACATACCATTTTCCTGTAAAATATCAATGCGGGAAATGAAGGAGGCTTAAGGTTGTCTTTTTGTCTTTGCCATTGTATGAATTGTATGAGATGTTATGCTTTTGCTATTCTGTAGGCGCGGGCCATACCCGCGATCATTATTGATGACCCACGATTATCGCGGGCATGGCCCGCGTCTACGGCAGAAAAGAGCCTGACGGTTCAGATCTGAGCTGAACCGCTTGCTTCATACAAGGTTCTTGCTTTCATTATAATGGCCCGTGATGTGCGATTTTTTGCAGCCTCATTTATTTTACTAATTAATCATCTCATTATCATGAAAAATGGATAAAATCGTTGAAGAACTCCATAAGATCTTTCGTTTGAAAGATTCTACCGACGTTGGGGATATCGTGATCATTGTCACGGAAACCCCCCAGACCCTCAGCTATTCCCTGATCACCGGTTTTGAAAGGGATACCACCAGGCGTGATGAGTGGTGGCATGTAAGTATGCAGCTTCTTTCCGTTCCTCCACAGAAGGTGGTCTGGACCTTGCGGACAGAGCAGTTTACCGGCAAAGAAATCTTTACCATGGGTGGCGAAAAAAGATATATCAAAGCGGTTGATTTCTCAGGCCCGGAAGGGCGACCGCAAAAAGAGCCGAAGCCGCAGGAGAAAGGCAAGCCGGCTGTCCTGCGGGTGGTGAAATAGGAATGCCCGAGTGCAGAAAGGAACTGGTTATTGCCAATACCTTCGGCCTGCATGGCCGCGCATCCGCCATGCTGGTGGAGACGGCCAAACAATTTGATTCGGACATCCGGCTCATCCGCGATGGGGTGGAAGCGGACTGCAAGAGTATTCTCGATGTGATGTCCATGGCCTGCACCAAGGGAACACCCGTCTCCATCAAGGCGGCAGGCGAGGATGCCGAGGCTGCCCTTGTCGCTCTTGCCCGGCTGATTGCCGATAAATTTGGTGAAGAATGACCAGCCAACACTCCGTTGCAACCGAGATCGCCATGCAGGGTATCGGGGTTTCTCCAGGCATCGTCATCGCCAGGGCCTTACTCGTTGAATCCGGAGGCACTTTTAAAAAAAGAAGGATCAGTGATGAGGGCTTGCTCGCGCTGGAGCAGAGCCGCTTCCGCAATGCCGTGGCCCGGACGGAAGACAAGCTCCGGCAGGTGCGGGAGCAGTTTGCCGCCGTGATGGCGGACTATGCCACAATCATCGATACCCATATCCTCATGCTGCGGGACAGAATGATTTTTGACCGCACCCTGGAAATAATCTCCGCTGAAAAAATCAATGCCGAATGGGCTCTTGATAAGGCATTGGGTCAGGTGGAGGCCGCCTTTGCCAAGGTGGATGATACCTATATCCGTGGCCGTTTTCTTGATGTCAGGCAGGTGGCTGATCGCATCTTCTGCGAGCTGTCCGGCACGGAGATGCTGCCGGAAGAAATTGACGGGAAGGTTATTCTCGTAGCCCGGGATTTCTCCCCCGAGGATATTCTGCACATGTCCGGGCGGGCAGGGTTTCTTACCGAGATGGGTGGCGAAACATCCCATTCGGCCATTGTGGCCAAGACCCTGGGAATCCCGGCGGTGGTCGGTTTAAAGGACGTGAACGGCCTGATAAGCACCAATGATCTGATTATCCTGGACGGCGCCACCGGCCGGGTTTTTATCAACCCCCAGGAGGAACTCCTGGAGTACTATGAGGACAGGCAGCGGCAGTATCAGCAGCTTCATCTTGAGGTGGCCCAGTATACCCATCTGCGGGCTGAAACCTCCGATGGACTGCAGGTCAGGGTGGAGGCCAACCTGGAAATCGCCGATGAGGTCGCCCAGGCCTTTGAGTACGGAGCAGGCGGCATCGGACTATTCCGCAGCGAGTATCTTTATCTGAATGCCCTTGACAATCCTGATGAAGAGTTGCTGTTTGCCACCTATAAAGATCTGCTGTCCGCGGCAGCCCCATTTCCGGTGACCATACGGACCTTTGATATCGGCGGCGACAAGCAGTTCATTGCTAAAACGGGCAAGTCTTCCGGGTTCCGCAGTAAAATGGAAAAACAGTGGTCCTCAGAGGCCAATCCCGCTCTGGGGCTGCGTGCTATCCGCTATTGTCTGCATGAGCCCGACATGTTTGCCACCCAGCTGCGCGCCATGTTGCGAGCCAGCTCTTTCGGCTGTCTGCGGATTCTTTTTCCCATGATTTCATCCTACTGCGAATTGCAGCAGGTGAAACAGGTAGTCGCCAGGGTGCAGGAAAAGCTCCGCTCTGACGGCATCCCCTTTGATGAACAGGTGGAGTTTGGCCTGATGATCGAGGTACCCAGCGCGGTTGTCGTGGCCGATACCCTGGCCGGTGAGGTTGATTTTTTCAGCATCGGCACCAATGACCTGATCCAGTATTCCCTGGCCATTGACCGGGGTAACGAGCAGGTGGCGCATATGTACGAACCATTGCATCCGGCGGTATTGAGAATGATCAATCAGGTGGTTGTGGCTGCCCACCGGGTGGGGATTGAGGTGGGGATATGCGGTGAAATGGCCGGTGAGGAGAAGTATCTGCCGGTGCTGCTCGGCCTTGGCGTTGATTCCTTCAGCATGCATCCACCGGCCATTCCTTATGTCAAAAGGATGATCAGGCAAAGCCGGGCCGCGTCAGTGGAGAGGCTGGCCGCTCGTCTGCTGGCCTGCGCCTCCTCCATGGAGGTCAGAGAAACGCTGCAACACTACCTTGCCCGCCATTATCCTGCTGCCTTTCCCATGGACACATTACCTTCCTGATCAATGCCGCCCCATGAGGGCGGAGGAAGGTCTCCTGCACTGTTGGTAGGGCCGGATTGCATCCTTTTTTATGGTGCG
>JAHIVT010000135.1 GCA_018816555.1 Pseudomonadota bacterium | reverse complement strand
TCAACCAAACGTGAAATCAAGCCCACCAGTTCTGGCGATACTCCATTCCGAACCAAAGTCGATGTCTTCATACTCAAATCCTCCTCTTTTAAAATATGAAAACATTATAAACGGTAATTTAGTATTTTCCAAGCCCCTAACTTCTTAGATTTATCATGCCCAGCCATCCAAGTTGAGCACTTCGCCATGTTCACGTCGAGCGCCCTATACTGGTCGGTCGTCACACAGACCTGTTTCAGGCGAAGTGTTTGAACTTCGCTACCGTGACGAACTAGCGTTTTGTTAAAAACGACTTCCTCAATGGTGGCTTCCCAGGTTTCACGCAAAAGCGCATACAAGAATGCGGCTTCCTTATCGTATTTCACCTGGTCTGTAGTGTACAATTTTTTGATGTTATTTAAATTAGTTCGGAGATGCTCTAAGCGGCCCTTTACAGGCATGGCGTGCCATGGTAGCCCTTCATTTGGCACGCCGGCGGCTTCGTTCTGCTGGAGAACCGTTTGAGCTGTGAAGTGTATCCCGCCGAACTCTCCGGCCTTTTCTTGGAGGTCCAACAGGAAGGCGATATCGTGCGTAAAGATTAGAACTTGGCGTTTTTGCGATTCCAATACGAGTCGGGCAGCGATTGTGGCCCTGTAACGATGGTCAAGTGAACTCACCGGGTCATCCAGCACGATCGGGCATGAATGGTACCCTAGACCGATCTCAGCGAAGAATCCAGCCAGAGCCACGACGCGTTGCTCTCCTTCACTAAGCACATCCGTTAAGCTAACCTTACGATCCGACTTTGCACCTTTGAGTTCCAACTGGTGCAACGTCTCACCCTTACTGCCGGAAGGCTTCAAATTAAGAGGAAGGTGGTCGGCGCCCAACAATTCCAACTCGGATTGGATCGCGGCCTTGAGTTGAGGCGTTAATGCTTCAGATACGACATTCTTTCCTTTACGGGTAATTGCAGCCGAATCAGTCGATGCGTGTGCCTGATCACATTTTTGGGCGGTCTTCATGCTCGCGAGGTGGGAAAGTATCTTTGCTCGATTCGCAACAAAACATTTCCGCGCCATCAGATCTGCCTTATCTTTCTTCAACTTCTGCATTACTGAGGGATCTACTGCCTTTTCAAAACCCTCGGCATCCTTCTCCAGGGCACCAATGATTTCAGCAAGAGCTTTGGTGGAGCTATCTGGCAGAGGCTGCAGTTCACCTGCTTCGGCTCCCGTTTTCAATTTATCAAAGTATTCAAACCGGGTATTCATGGCAGCCAGATAAGATTCAGTGATAGTCGCTGCCTTTTCGTCGCGTTGTTTTAGTTCGCCAATTGTATTTGTGTGCTGACTCGCCGTGGCCTGCTCTTTAAGAGCTTTGATGGATTCAATAGCGGTATCTAGGGTTTTTATCGCATCTTCGTGCTTTTTTTTCGCGGCCTGTTCCATAAAGGCTTTGAATCGAAGTAGTCGCTGTTTTGCGTCGTCGTTCAACGGCTGCATACAGAGCACGCAACGACTTTCTACGCCGACCATAGGGAACTCATCCTCAGGATACGCGTATTTCATGGAGTAAGCCTTGGCCGCGTTGTAAAGAATTTGCCACGCAGTTTCTCCGGCACCGGCCAGAGGCTCATCCTGAAGCGTAGCCTGCGACGCAAGTTCAACGGCTTTCTCCGCCTCTGCCAAAAGGCTGAACATCTCCTTAAGCTTGCTCAGACGTTCGTCGGAGAGAGCAACAACCCGTTGTTCAATGAATGTTTTTAAATTGCTGACACGCTCTTTGAAACTTCTAATTTTCGCGGCTTGTTTGATGGGGTCGTTAGTTTCTAGTTCCGCTATCTGCTTAGCGAGCTTTTCAAGCTCGAGGGCATCTTCGTCTGTCCAAACCGCGATGTCTTCGACTTCCTTCTCTTTATTATGATGGTTGAGCCCGGCCAGGAAGATACCTGGTTTCGTCGCTGGCGAAATCTCCGGCCACTGTAGCGGTTCCGGCTTCGGTCTCTCGGCATCAATCTCCTGTCTGATCCAGTTGAGAAGTTTTACCAGTTCCTCGAATACGTGAGCGCCATATGGCAGATAGGTGGGTTCGTTCTTTTCATCGACTATCACACGTGCACATTTCGAGTCGAACACAGTAATGTTGGTCAGAACCTCGTCGCTAGACTTCCCCTCCGCCCACTCAATTTCTTGATCGACTCCAGCATTGATAGAGAGCTTGAACGTGGCCATAGCGGGCATCACTGCCAAAGAAGTACCGTATACATTCGGGAGAATTCGTTCCTGCGTGTCTCTAGCACGACAAGCCCGTTTGAGCACACGCGCATAACCAGATTTTCCTGTCCCGTTTTCACCATAGATTGCGGTAAGACCTTGATGACCGAATGGTAACACAGATCCATCTGGGATCTTGTTGATGCTGCGGAGATCCTTGATGGCCTTTAGTACTATGTTTGCCTTAGATTTCGGTGCGCCAGACACCATGCCTTTCTGCAAAGGCTGCGGTTTCGGCGACGTTATGCCATCAGGTAAGAGACCGTGGAATGCTTTCACCATAGAAAGAATTTCTTGACGGTCGTTGTCGGTCAGGACGTCTTGGACCAAGAGGCGTCGTACGGCATCGCTTTGCCATTCAGGTAAATCGGATTCTGCCCAATCGACTACGGAATTAAGTGCAGTCATATTTTGTGTGCCCAACGATATAAGAGTTTTTACGGCGCGCAGCCGACGTAAAAACTCCTGTTGAACTAACCGCCGAAGCGGCCTCAGAACCTCATCATTATATAGGAATTTTTACCCGGATTTTCTTTTATCAAGGAAAAGGAGTAGCACTTTTATCAAGAGGTGACAAGAAGGAATAACTGCAAGCTTGAGTGTTTGTTAAATTTTCTGCGGGATATTTCATGACGATTGACGGTTGAACCCGTATTTTTTGTTGTTTTTCAGGCGGATGGGCATACGTGTCCATGAACATTGATGCCGTTTTTTTTGCCTCTGTCATACCGGGCAAGACCCTGATCTGGTGGTAACCTCTTCTCCTCATGGCGGAGATCTCGAAGGAGCAATAATCAATCGATTGACCGGATGGAGAAGCCCGTAATAGCGGACCTTATGAAACCCTGAAGGCAGGACATGCTGCAGGAAGCGGCGCATGAATTCCATGACAAGGGCACTTGAAGTACTTCAGCCACTCTTCTCGACAGAAGCCACCTCTCTTACATCAACCGGCTCCGGATTTCCTTATTTTGCCCGGAGGACAGATAGATTTTTTCGAGCAGCAGGTCAAAATCAATGGGTTTGATGAAATAGTCAAATGCACCGTGCTCCATGCCCTCAATGGCCATGGTGGCGGTTTCGTGATCGGTGAGGATAATGATCTCAATGGCCGGGTCAAAAGTCTTGATCGCTTCCAGTACTTCCAGGGGATTCAAATCAGGCAATTTCAGATCCAGGATAACCACATCAGGGGGATTGGTGATGACGCTGGACAGGGCCTCCTTGCCGGAATGCACCGCTTCGGCCTTCAACCCTCTTGCCAGGAGACGTTCCAACAGAGCAGCGGCGAACTCAATCTTGTCATCTACGATCAATACGCTCAGTGCAGTCATTTCACCCTCTTCCTGTTCCGGCAGGGAAATCGGCGAATATCTTTCGGGTTGCCTCCTGCCGACTGCCATGTCCTCTTTGATGAACCACCAGTTTTTCAGAATCAAATCATAGAATCAGCATGCAACAACCAAGGTATGTTCCTCCTCTCGCAATGGCGAAAATAATCTTTAAATTAAACTCATTGCAACCTTAAAGAATCACAAGCTACGAACCAGCCGGGTTGAGATGGTCAGCTGCCGGTATGAATAAGCCATACCGGCAGCTGAGGACAAAACCAACCTCCGGGTTCAGTCTCCTGCCTTACGAACCAGGAGTAATGGTGATTGGCATACCCATCAACGGCCAGACAACAGCTACCATCAGGGCAAGGGCCAGCATGAGCATAATGGAGGCAATGATGCCGTATTTAAAGAACTCGCCTGCTGTGAACTGTTTCGAGTTGTAGGCAATGGCGTTTGGCGCCGCGCCGACCAGCAGCACGAAAGGCATACCAGCTGCCGCCAGGGAGGCGAAGAAAACAACTTCGCCGGCCACGCCCAGGTAAGGTGCGATAACCAGCGCCACCGGCAGCGAGATGGCGATGGCCGCCACATTCATAATGAAGTTCGTCATCACCAGAACAAAGAAAGCAATACCGAGGACAAAAATAAACCAGTTGGCCTTCTGGAACAGAACCAGCCAGTTGACGGCCAGCCAGCTTGCCGCACCGGTGTCCCACAGGCAGAAACCGATGGACATGGCGCCGGAAAAGAGCAGAATGATGTTCCAGGGAATCGCCTCAAGATCATTGATATCAAGAATCTTGAACACGAAGAAGAAGACGGTCGAAAGCAGCAGAATGCCCGTCTTGTCCAGCACCTTCAGGGCCGGAACAAAGGAACGCAATGAGATGACGAGGATGGCTGTAACGACAATTACCAGAGTCAGCACCTCGGTACTGCTCATGGAGCCGAGATCCTTATACATCTTTTTCGCCTTTTCCTTCAAACCGGGAATTCTTGCCTTCTCAGGTTTGAAGAAGATCATGAAAAAGCCCCAGAGGAGGAAGGTCATCAACCAGCCGAGAGGAGCCATGTATTTGGATAGTTCAAAAAAGGTGATCTCCTTACCCATGATGTCCTTGAAAAAGCCGATGGCAACTGCGCCGCGGGCCGCGCCCAGCAGGGTGATGATACTACCGGCGCCGGCCACATAGGCCAGGCCGATGAAGAGGCCCTTGCCGAATTTGGTCGGCTTATCGTCCTCGCTGTACATGGAATAGATGGCCATCAGCAGGGGAAACATGGTGGCGGCCACCGCCGTATGGGCCATTAAGTGGGTCAGGGCCACGGTGAGCACCATGGTGCCCAGATAAATCATGCTGGTTCGTTCACCGACAATGGAAAGCATCTTGTAGGCGGCTCGCTTGGTGAGCCCTGTTTTGGTGAATACCATGCCGATAACCACGGAGCCGAAGATAAAGAGCACCGACGGGTCCATGAAATCCTTGAAGGCCACCTTGGCGGGCCGGATCAAAAACAGCGCCTGCAGCACGCCGATCATCAGACTGGTGACGCCGATGGGCATGACCTCAAACACCCACCAGATCCCGGCCAGCCCAAAAACAGCCAGGGCGCCCTTGGCCTCGCGGGTTAGCGGGAAAGCCTTGCCCAGGGGGTCGATGGCATCCGGCCAGGGCGGTGCATAATAAATAATTACAAAGATAACTACCCCTAATGTCAGGAATAGAGTCCGTTTCCAGTCAAACGGCTCTTTCTTTACAGCCAAACCAAGTGTTTCCGATTTTGCTTGTGCCATAATCTCCATCCTTTTTCTAATCAGTTAAAATGAAGCCTACAGGTTGCAGTGGCTGCTGATTGCCTTGAATATTTCTTCCATGCGGATAACGCCGACGATCATTTCATTGGCAACAACCGGCAGGTTATAGTCCTTTGTGTTGAGCATGATGAGCAACGCCTGTAAAAGATGGGTGTCCGCTGGAACAGTATGCTCAACCGACGACATGAATTTGCGGATTGGCTTGCTCCATTGCAGCGAGCATTCCTTGAAAAAGGAATCCTCCACCAGCAGGGCCAGATTGGCGAAATCTGCGGTCTTCCCCTCGAATTTGTTTACCTTTGTCGCCTCGACCAGTTGCGGGGCAAGGCCGTGCAGAATGTCAGTCATGGTGATCCTGCCCACCAGCTGATTCTGATCATTGACAACCAGAGCGTCGGAGTACCTGAGCTGGTCTTTTTCTCCGGCAGTAAAAGTGTGGATCACTTTTGCCGCATCGCGGAGAGTCTTTTTCTCATTCAGGTGGGGATAACGCTCAAGCGGGATTGTATAGTCTCTTACGACCGGAATTTCTGTAGTCACAAGTACGCTCCTTAAATGTTGGCTAAATTTTCATTTCCCTGCGGGGTCGACCTTCCCTGTTTTTTCTGCCGGGAGAAGGACGCAATTTTCCTGCACCGAATTTCTCCTTTGGAAAAATCAGTGTATCATTTCAGCAGTTCCCGCATTATCTAACCCCAATAAAGAGGTTAGGTGTATTACCAGCTTTTACTTCTGATGATGCTCTCAACTTCTTCCTGGGATCTCTTTTCCAGGATCAGCATTCTCTTGTGTTTGGCTTCGCTGATCTTTTCCATCAGCACTTTCATGTCCACGGGTTTTTCAAGAAAGTCTTCCGCCCCGAGTTTCATTGCCTCGATGCCGCTTTTCACTGTCCCGTGACCGGTCAGCATGAGGATCTCCAAGTCAGGACGCATCTCCTTGATCCGCCTCAACGTCTCAATCCCGTCAATACCCGGCATGGCGAGATCCAGAATAATCGCATCAAAATTCTGATCTTCCACCCGTTTGACAGCATCCTCGCCGCTCAACACGGCATTTACCTTCATGCCGCGGGTTTCAAGCCGTTCGGATAGCATGTTGCAGAATTCCTCTTCGTCATCAACCAGCAACACTTTTGCTTCCAGTTTTTCCTCCATATTCGTCTCCTGTCGAGTTATTAATGATTTTCCTCTGTTATCAACCATATCTTCCGTTGCGGCTGCTCGCGCCGCCGGCGAAAGCCATCGTGCCGGATTTTTCTATCTTTTTATATGCATCGTAAATGGTGGTGGACAATTTCTCAATATCGGTCGGTTTCTGCAGATAGGCAAAGGCTCCGAGATCCATACAGGTTTTCCTGTCGTCTTCCGTGCCGTGACCGGTGAGAATAATGACCTTGATATTGGGATGGGTCTTCCTGGTCTGGCGCAGCACCTCGATGCCGTCAATACCCGGCATCTTGAGATCAAGCACCATGACATCCGGGTTATCGTCATTGAGCAGGTCCAGAGCCTGCTGTCCGTCATAGACCGCATGGGAACCCACATCGCGGCTGATCAGTCGCTCCGATAAGGTCTGGGCAAACTCTTTTTCATCGTCCACCAGTAAAACCTTGGATGGCAGCTCAAACTCCTGTTTGCGGTAAATGGAAGTTATGTAATCCGGCCCCCTCAGCACCTCTACACCCTTTACCCCTCGGACTGCAGTAGCAATCTCGGTAAGTTCGCTTTCCAGTTTGCCGAAATTGAGAACGCTCTTGTGTGCGGTGAGGCGGATTCTGCCATTGTCCGCCCCGACTTCGATGTTGTGCCCTTTGCCGAGCAAAGCAAGCTCCACCTGGGCGGCGAGGGCCATATCCTTGAGGGCCTGGACCGATCCCTCACTTTTCTGCACAGCGCTTTTATGGAAATTTTCGAGAATAATCTTCAGGGTGGATTCAGTGGTCTTGTTTTTGTCGGCAGGGATAATTATGTCATAGAGGCTTGGATCCCATGCCTCTTTTTTAAAGAGAAAATCGGTCAGTTCAAAGGCGCTCACATCGCTTTTATGAATCTGCCGTTTCGCCTCTTTTTCGGCGATACCGGCGGCAACGGCCTGGTGAACCCTCTGCTCTTTGCTGTCGACAACCAGCACCTTGAGAACATGGCTTACCCGGGAGGATATGAGGTGGGTGATAAAGCCATAATAGATGCATCGTTCCTTAGCCGCCAGCATGGCTGCCAAAGACGCCTTTAGACAGGCAAGACATCTCTCTTTTTCCAGGGTGAACTGGTTAAATACCGACATTTTCGCGTAAAGGGCCTGTTCCAGTTTGTTTTTGTCGACATTGTATTTCGAACTGGCATCGGCAATAATATCTTTGTCGCTGATGATCGGTGAAGCGGTGAGTGACGCTAGTTCGCTGACGATTTTGGCTTCGTTGGTAAATGTGCTGGAAAACAAGGCAATTGATGGCATATTGCTGCTCCTTTATGAAAATTTGCGACCACAGGACTTACCCAAGTCAATCAACTCAACATGTTGACTTGCAAGTTAGCAAGCAATGTGCCACGCTGCAACTACTTCAAATATCCAAATAATTACGGAGTGTTATGAAAAATAAGACCAAAGGATATTCCCTCAAACCCTCAAGGAACACAATGAAACGATACGAAACGCAAGAAGCAGAAAAAGACCCCGCAACACGCACGCATAGTGAAACGCAGGGATTCATTACTCCTGTTCCCTGCTGTTCGTTATTGGAACAGAGTAAAATGAAACAATATGAAAATATCGCTGTGCGGAACGCAAAAACCTTTTCAGCGAGATGGTTGAGAAGTACTTGAAGTGCCTGAAAGATAAAATCGCGAGAAAGCTTTAATCCTGCGTGGCGGGATTTGTGTCAGGCATTTGCCGCAACTGTGGATTCGTCCTGAACCCGGCTCAGGATCTACCGGAATGCCGCGCATGATGGAAGTTCGGCTTGCCGAGCTGATGCGTATGCCAGTCAGGAGAAAGGGAAACTTATCGGCTGGAACTCAGCACCAGGGGAAAAGAGAGGGAGGCGGAGCCGGAAATCAGAATTTGTTTATCTCTCCTTCAGACGCCGGGCATTAAGCAGATCTTTTTTTGCCTTGAGATCATCCGGCCGCAGCCGCAGGACCTCCTCCCACTCCTTGATGGCCTTATCAAGGTCTTCAGAGAGATAATAGCTGATACCCTTGCGGTAATGGGCATCGGCCTCCTGCTGGATGGACGCGTCCGTTGCGGCAACGAGCTTCGCCACATCCCGGTAACCTGCGTCAATGGTGCGCAACAGACGCAAGGCCTCCACATATTTCTTTTGGTCGAGCAACTTCCCGGCCTGATCGTATTTCAGCGCGTTCTTCTTCGCGCCGCCCTCCACAGCCTGCGCCTGGTTTGTGACACCTGCCTCACCCGGGTTGTAAGTATCCTCCATCTCCTTCCTTTTCTGCCGCCCGGGGGCAAGCACCCTTGCTCCTTCCTGCGGCGGCATGGCATCGGAGAACTTGGGGCCGCCGGGCAGTTCCTGATCCAGCACTACCAGCTTCAATTCAGTGCCGGGACTGGGTTGGCAACTGCTATTCACCTTATTGAAAGCAGAGACAAGAAACTCCTTACCCGCGTCATGATAAATCTTTTTGGCAATCTCTCTGCAGGTGTCTCCCTCCTGAACCTGATAGGTGTTGAATACATTGTCTTGAAGCCTGTTCAGCAGATAATCCAATGCCTCGGGATGGTCCTGTTCATAGGTGAGCGTGTAGAGAAACTCCCGGCGGGCATCCGCCGGCAAACCTTTCTGATACAAGGCAACCCCCTGCTGAAAATGCTCGGTGGCTTTTGTCCGTGTTTCCAGTGTCAGCTTCTCAACCCTTGCGGTGATTTCCTTGTCACGGGGACTCAGACTCTGAAGAATACGCCAGCACTGCAGTGCCCGCCGCAGATCCCCCCTGTTTTCATATGCAAGGGCTTTGCCCCGGAAGGTATCCGACAGGGAGACAAACAACTCCGGGTCCGGGGCCGTTCCCTTGGGCTGGGGAGCGCAGGCACTTAACGAATAAACAAGCGAGCCAAAAAGCAGGATTGACAAAAAAAAGCGCCGCAAGGCGCCCAGGGGAGGACAAGACAGCATTGGCATCATGGGAAAAAGCATCAGCGCAGCGCCTCATTGCTGTATGTTTCCAGATTTTTCTTAAAGGTCTCCAGACTGAAATCGCCGTAAACCATACTGCGGTTCAAGGCATACGGATCCATGAAAAAGGGATTGCTGTGCCGTTTGACGGTAAAGGCTCCCTGGTAGCCGTTTTTCTCCAGAAAGGCAATGGCCAGCTTATTGGTCTCCCCATAGGGGTAAGCCATATATTTGACCTGTTTGTGGAGTTTTCTCTCTACTATTTCCGTGCACTCGGTGATCTCATGCTCAATTTCCGAGGCATATTGCTGAAACGGCTCATTGCCGACAATCCGGTTTAAGTTGCGATGGGTCTTGGTATGGCACTGCACGTCAATCCCGGCCTTGTCCAGTTCGGCGACCATATCCCAACTCAGGGTTTTCCTGCTGCCGTTGATGAGATCCGTGTAAATAAACAGAGTGGCCGGGTAATCGAATTTTTTCAGAATGGGGTAGGCAATATCATAAACTCCCCGCCAGCCGTCATCGATGGTAATGACCACCGCCTTTGGGGGAATATCCTTGCGGTACTTCAAAAAATCAAACAACTCATCAAGGGATATCGGGGTATAGCCATTGTCTTTGAGATATTGCATCTGGGCAGCAAAATCACTTTCCCGCACCACCATCAATTCCTCTTTTGACTCGGAAAAATTATGATAGGTGAGTATGGGCACAGTCTGATATCCCTTGCGGGAGAGTCTGGCCTTGTCAACTGGCTCCAGCGGGATGATCAGTTCCTGTCCCGGACTGATATCCTTGACATCATTAAAGTCGGCAATGATCCAGCTTTTATCGGCATCGCCAAGGTATTTGGCGGCAAGCGAGGTCAACGTATCGCCGAACTGGACAATGACCGGGATAAAACGGGGTGTTCCCTCCGACTGGGGCAGATGCACTATTCTGGCGGGAGCCGTCGCGCACCCATGCAGGAGCAGCACCATAAAGAGCGTGCCCAGGATACGGAAAAATGACCGCAACCCCGCGGCGGGAAAAAACTTATTGATCAGCATTCTTCGTTTTGAGGCTAAGAAAACGGTAAGTCTTGATGGGCTCGGAGGAACCGACCACCTGCAGCGCATCCAGCTGTTCAACCAGAACCTGATCCTTGATCTGACTGTAAATCCCCTCGGCCAGGATGATCTCTCCCGGCTCCCCCAGTCCGATGAGCCAGTAGGCCTCTTTGATACTCTCACCGATGGAACTGTACTCGACTTTGGAGTGGGAGCCGATATTACCGGACAGGACAATACCCGAACTGATACCGACACAGACGTTGGAGAGCAGGTGACTCTCCAGTTCACTGCCGGCTGCCAATGTCTGCTGCAGTTCCACTGCTGCGCGCAGGGCGCGGGCGGTATGCTCCTCCCGGTAAAGGGAAACTCCGAAGATGCCGACCACCGCGTCACCGATAATCTTGTCAACATAACCGCCGTGTTTGCTGATGATTCTGGTGACGATTTCGATATACTTGTTCATGGCGGTGACCACATCTTCCGGTTTTGCCGTGCCGGCATAGGAGCCAAAGCCCTTTACCCCGGCAAAAAGCACCGCAACCTGGCGCCTGACCGCATAGGACTCCCCTTTTGATACCGGACCTTCCAGAATCCGGTCTACCGAGGAAAATTTCAAATAGTTCTCAAGCTGCACATGGTTATTTCCGCGAGACAGCAGTTTTTCCGCCATCGTGTTCAACGACAATGCGACATCACCCAGCTCATCGTCGGCTATTTCATCAATCCTGTGCCGCAGATTGCCCTTGCCATATTCCCCTGCCGCCTCGATCAGGGCGGTAACGCCTGCACGAAATCTTTGCCCATAGAGATAAGCAAGAACAAAAAGGCCGGCGAGCACCAACAGAGCCGGGACCAGCAGCGACGGCAGAAGAGAGGTCTGCTGGGCCTCCACACTGCTGCGGATAAAATCAAGGGGCATACCGAGATGGACAACACCGAGGGTTTTGTCATTATAGAGAACGGTCCTGGACAGATCGAAAATCTGCCGGCCTTCATTATCCTGATACTGGACAATGGCAGCCTCTTTATTTTCACTGACAATCACCGCATTGGCAGGTGGAGAGTATTCCCTGCCGAGCATCTCCTGCCTTGAATGGGCCTGGATGACTCGGTTGCGATCAACCACAAAGGCATAGTCAATCCCGGCAAGACCGGCAGCATCCCGGGCAACGGCATTGAGGCGCAAGGTATCATCGGCAAGCAGGGGAACTTTGGCGCTTGCCGCGAAATAACCGATCACAGCCTCGGTGGATTTCAGGGTTTGGGAAAAAAGGACATCCTTCTGTTTTGCCAGCATGAAAGAAACAGGCAACCCGATTGACAGGGAAAAAAGCAGCAGAACAGCGATGCTGACGCGGAAAATAAGTGGCTGGCGCGGATGTTTATTCAGTTGTTCGTTTTGCACGATGTCTTCACCGGGAAATTGCATCTCCCTGCTCTTATGGGTGCGCTATGGGGCGGATATAAGATAATACCTAAAAGAGTACAGCTATCTCAAGTTTTTTTTGTAACTATAAAGCCTTAGCATACAGCTTTACCATAAAATTGCCAAATTATCTTGCCGCCGCGGATCATTACAAACCGGTGCATTTCCAGACGGACACCTCAAATAGTCACGCTGCCCACCTCACCCGCCACATCCATTTAAAATTGCGGGGTCAAATACTCCTTGACGGCCAGAAGGATGTTTAGCATATTATTTTTATTACTATAAAATTTACGGGACTCTGCATTTTCATGACAACTTTTCAGAAACAGCAGCTCGGGAAATACATTCTCCTTGATAAACTGGCGGTAGGCGGCATGGCCGAACTTTACCGGGCCATGATCACCGGAGTTCAGGGATTTGAAAAACTGATCGCCATTAAAAAGATCCTTCCTCATCTCGCCACCGAAGAGGAACTGGTCAGATCCTTCATTGACGAAGCCAAACTCGCCGCCCTGCTGCACCACCAGAACATCGTCCAGATCTATGATTTCGGTAGTCTGGGTGACACCTACTTCATTGCCATGGAGTATCTCCTGGGCAAAGACTGCCGCATTATCAACAGCAAGGCAAAAGAAAAAGATCTCCCCCTGGAACTGCCCCTGGCACTGCTGATCGTTTCCCGTATCTGCGCCGGTCTTGATTACGCGCACAAACTCAAAGATTTCCAGGGAATACCTCTGAATATTATTCACCGGGACATCAGCCCGCAGAACATCCTTGTCACCTATGAAGGAGACGTGAAAATCGTCGATTTCGGTATCGCCAAGGCCGCCAGCCAGACCACCATGACCCAGATGGGTATGATCAAAGGCAAAGTTGCCTATATGTCACCGGAACAGGCCGCCGGCAAAGCCATCGACAACCGTTCCGACATTTTTTCCTGCGGGATCATTCTCTATGAAATGGTGACCGGCAGTCGCATGTTTTCCGGTGACACCATGCACATTCTCGCCAAAGTGCGGGAAGCCCAGTTCGAAAGACCGGAGGAGGTGCGGCAGGATCTCCCGGAAAAACTGCTGGAGGTTCTCTACCGCTCCCTGGCCAAGGACCCGGCTAACCGCTACCAGACCTGCGGCGACATGCTGACCGATCTGGAGGAATGCATGAAGCAGCTCGGCGTGCATCCCACGGCAAATGTGCTGGCCAAATATATGAAGACTCTTTTTGCCGAAGAGATTATCGCCGAAGAGCAACACATGCAGGAGATCACCAGAATCGGTCTCATGCAGGAGGAACCCGAGGCCAAAGCTGCTGTCCCGCTCCCGGCCATGGAAAGGGCTGCGGCAAAAACATCGGCCGCCACGGATGCCCTGAAAAAAGCAGCAGCGGATGAGCCGCCCCTTCAGCCGTCACCGCCGGCCTCGCCGAAAAAAACGCTTTATGCAGGTATAACCGTGGCAATTGCCCTGGTCATTGCCCTGGTGGCAACCTTTGTCGGCAAGAAGGAAGAACCCGCTCCGACAACTTCCACACCAACAGAGCAACAGCAGGCTGCCCCGGAGATTGCCGAAGGGTCGGCACAGGTTGCGCCGGTGGAGCAGCAGGGCCCTCCGCCTGCCGAAGCTCCCGGCACGGAACTCTATGAGCAGGCCATGGACGCGCTGGTTGCCAAACGTTACGGTGAGTCCGTTAAATACTTTGAAAAACTTCTGCAGCTCGGCCCGGGCATGCAGGACAAGATTGCGGTCTCCTATGCGGAGGCGCTGGTGGGACAGGCGGAAAAGCTGGCCGAGACAGATAGCAAACAGGCAACGGCGCTGCTGGAAAAATCAATCCATATCAATCCTGACAGCGAACAGGCCCATTTTCAACTCGGCATGCTCTATCTGAACCAGAAAGATTACCCCAAGGCCATCGCCAGCTTCCAGAATGTTATTCATATCAATCCGAAATTTCCGGATACATTCTTTAATCTCGGCTTCATTTATGCCCTGTCAAAGGATTATGCCAGGGCGGAGGAAATGTATAATCGTGTCGTTGAGCTTGCCCCGAGTTATGTGGATGAGGCCCTTTTCAATCTGGCCCTGGTGCAGAACGCACAGGGTAAAAAGGCGGAGTGCATCGCCAATCTGGAAAAGGCGGTAGCCATTAACCCGCAAAATGTCCCGGCCCGGAATTACCTTAAAAAAATAAAAAAAGCGTCAGGAGAAAATCAGTGAAGATACGTATGCGGCGGTCTCCTTTTCTCTTTGTCATATCCCTTGCACTGTCATTTGTTCTCATCAGCTGCGCCGCCAAAGAGGCCGCGCAGCCGCCGGCTGAAGCGCCGCCGTCCGAACAGACCCGGCCCGAAGCCGCGACTGAACAAGCGGTTCCTACCTATTTTGTCCATACCGTCACAATGCAGGGGGAAAGCCTGTCCATCATCGCCAAATGGTACACCGGTGACCTGAAAAACTGGGGAATCCTGGCCCAGCATAACCCGACTATCAATCCCAATCGTATTTTCAAGGGCAATCAGATCCAGATCCCCCGCGATCTGATGGTTAGAGAGGATGCCATGACCCAGTCATTCGTCGACGAATCGCAACCCCATGCAAAACGGAAAACCGCCACCGGCAAGCAGGGAGAAAAGTCAGACTCGAAACAACCGGCGGCCACCCCGGAAGGCGTTCCCCTGTTCGGCCCCAAGGATTACAGCAAATAAACCGCCTCAGGGCGTGTGTCCACCCTGCATCTCGCTTTCCACCGTTATCGAGCGGCATATGAGCATCATGAGCGGCAGCACGCCGTGTCCCTCGGTGTTAAGCAAAAGTTTGCCGCCATGATCCAGCAGAATCTTATGGGCGATATTTAAAAAGAGACTGTTGCACCATGGTTTATCACGAAAAACCGGGGCAAAGGGATCACGGAAGTCACTCCCTGCCAAGACATGGCCGAAACTTATTTCTAGGGCCGCCTCACCATCCTGCAGCCGTATGGGTAACTCGCTGCCCTGGGCCATGCCGAAAAGTATCTCCTTGAACACCGCGGCCAGGGCCTTTTTCATAAGCTGCCTGTCCACCGGCGCCATCACATTTGCCGTGGCCACGACAAACTGCGGGCGAACCTGTTTTTTGCCCAGCTCCTCCTGACAACTTTCAATCACCTCCTGCACCAGCAGATCCATTCTGACCAGCTGTTTTTCCAGCAGGGAAATACGGGCAAAATCGTCCACCTCCTGCAGCACGGATTCAATGCGTTCCACTGATTTCACCATGGTCTGCATCTTCTGCAGCCCGACGCCCTCCTGGTCCAGCCTGGCAATTCTTCTAACCAGTCCACCGAGGGAGACCAGGGGATTTCTGACTTCATGGGCCATGGCCTGGGCAAGTCGCACGTAAGCCGCCACCCGTTCGGTATCGATCAGCCGCGTCTCCGTACTGCGCAGTTTATCCACCGTGTCGGTATACTTCTTCTGCAGCTCACTCCACAGCCGGGCATTCTCGATCAATGGGGCGATGATGGCGGCAATGGACCGGAAGAGTTCCAGATCACTGTTACTGTAGGCACCGGGGATATTGCGGTCAATATAGATGAGCCCGTTGATCTGATTGTGGTAAATAAGGGGAGCGCACATGGCCGACCTGATGCGCAGATTGATGATGCTTTCCTCTTTTTTAAAGGAATCGGAACTGAGCGCGTCTTCCAGCAACAGGGATTCGCCATTCTGCAGCACCCGCTTGACGATGCTGCGGCTGAGCGGCAGGGCGCTGTCCCGGAAGTCACAACACAGGGGCTTCAGACTGCCGTCCTCCTGAAACAAGGAGATCACACCATGGTCCTGCTGAAAATATTTCTTGCAGCTGGCAAATATCTTTTCCCCCAATCGGCTGACGTCACGGCTGCCGGGAAGTTCCGTGGTGATGTCGTAGATCAGCTCCAGCCGCCGCCGGTCGAGCTCCGGCGCCACCCTGGCACGGTCCAGCACATGGAGCACCACTGTCTGCTCGGCACTTTGCGCAACCGGCGCGGGCAGCAGAAATTTCATCTGCCCCACCTGGATAAAGTCTCCGGGACGCAGAAAGGCCTTGGTGGTGATCCTGCTGCCGTTGACCCATATACCGTTGGTGCTCCCCAGATCCTTGATCCACACCTGATCGTCAGTGACATCGAGCAGGGCGTGACGGTGGGAAACGGCCAGATCCGGCAGGACGAGATCCGCCTCCTTGCCGCGCCCGATCAGACAGGGCAGGCTTATGGAGTACTCTTTGCCTGTAGTGGCATCTCGTAGAATCATGGGCAGGTCATCGGATCACCATTACGGTTTGCGCTCACAGGGGCAAGCACCCCTTGCTCGTCAATCCATCAGCAATCTGCATTGTTTGGTGCCCTGGAGACTGAAGTCAACGATTTCAGCCGCCGATCATCACGGTGGGGCAGCCGGCAACAATGCTGCCGCCATGGGCCGTGGAATCCCCCAGACGGGCCGCCGGCATGCCGCCGATCAGCACCGTGGCCGAGCCCTTGACAATGACATCGGGGGGGCCGACACAGATCGCCATATCACCCATACGGGCGGCAGGTTGGCCGGCGATGAGCACCGTCGGGCAACCCGGCGGCATGATGGGACCACCCACATGGGGAATAGGTCCTGCCGGGGTTGGCGTCTGCATGGGGCAGGTATGCATGTCCCCCATTCTCGCGGCTGGCGGCATGGTTTTTCTCCTTTTTTAAAGTGAGGAGTAAGGAGTGAGAAGTCAGGAGATAGAATAAAAAAAAACGGCAAAGTAATCAACCATTCAGACTACTGACTTCCGGCTTCCGGCTTCCACAGAAGTTCATAAATCTTTTACTGCGGCAGATCATTCCACAGTTAATTCAGCGCACCGGGCTCGGTCTTATCGTAAAGCACTCGCTCCTTTTTGTCGAGCTTGCCCTGCAGATAAAAAATATTCTGGGCGGCGCGGTGATCTCAGGTGAAAAAACAATGATCAGGCGACAAGGGAAATGCCGGCCTGATCAATCCTTGGGAAAGCATAATTTCTCGATTTCATCGATATCCAGATCCGGATAGATCCGTCTGGCGCATTCAGGACAGACACTGTGGCTGAACTGCGCGTCGGAATGTTCTCTGACATACGTCTCGATCTGCTTCCAGTATCCTTTATCATCGCGGATCTTCTTACAGGAAGAACAGATGGGAAGGAATCCCCTGAGGGTTTTTACCTGGGCCAGGGCCTCCTCCAGTTTGTGCTTTTTTTCCTGGAGATCGGCTTCGATCCGCCTGCGTTCAACCAGTTCACTGGCCAGGCGGTCATGGGCGGCCTGCAGCTTGCTGGTGCGCTCGACCACCACTTCCTCAAGATGCGCCTTGTGTTCCGTCAATTCAACGTTGATCTCCTGCAGCTCGGCATTATAGGAGCGGAAAAAATTCCTGAAAAAGAGGATGAATGGTAAGGAGCCAAGAAAGAAGTAAAATGCCGTGAGGATGGATACAACAAGGTTATGCCGCAGCAGGGCGTCCATATCGGTGATCTGATAATCCGCGCAGGCGAGATAGGTCCTGCCGCCGGGAGAGGTCTGGGGAAGGGCGATGGATCTGAACCGGCCCCACTTGTCCGAGTAATTGATAAACACCGTCTTTTTTTCCCGGAAGGCTTCGACGAAACCGGCAGGGATATCGTCATAGGGATAGAAATACCAGGATTTCCTCTCCTTGGCCTCTTCTTCGGTGACCGTGGGGGCGGAAAAATAGAATTTGCCGTCCTGTTCAACCAGGGTATAGACGTAGGTGAAGTCGGTGTTGTCCGCATAACCGGTGATGGCCTTGCGGTTGCGCAGCTCTTCAGCAAAGGAGATGGAATCCTTGTCCATGGCCCGGTCGTGAAAATCAGGGGCGAGCATGAATTTCAGCGCCTTGGCAGCCAGCAGCAGTTGCTGGTCAATCTCCGCCATGATGATATGTTTATGGCGCTGATTGGACCAGGAAGTATAGCCAAGTACGGCCGCGACATACAATATCAGGCAGAGAGCCAGATAAAGCGTATATCTGCCCCGTTTTTGTTTGTCGATCATGAAATCTCCCATCCTTTTTTCGGCATCGTATTTATTATTCTATCACAAAGGATGAGACTTGGGCAAATTGGGAAACGGGCAGGTGAGGTCGCAGGAAAGCTATTTCATTTTAGGGGGCGTTGCGAAATCACCATTACATCTTTAACCATTTTGTTACGGCCCCTTATGTCGTTCACAATATTGCATTGCGATGTCGCAGTTATTTTTTCACAACGACTTCGAGGCCAATTTGATCGTCTCCCCGGCCACCATGAACGCGCCTTGGCCGCGATGATGGATGGTGCGCGGGTCATGGAGGGAAGGGTTGATCCAGGCCTGGAGCACCTCAAGAACAAAGAGGTTGTAAGTGTCTACCATCTGCCGGTCAACCACCTTGCATTCCAGATTGGCATAACACTCGTCGATGAGCGGGGCCTTGACGCATGAGGCTGCTGCCTGCGTGAGCCCGAAGTGCTGGAACTTGTCCACCTTGCGGCCGGAGGTGTTGCCGCAGCCCACCACCTTTTCCGCCAGTTCCACGGTGGGGATGTTGAGCACACACTCCCCGGTCTCCTCAAGGATTTCGAAGGTGAAGTTGTTACTGCTGATCACGCAGGCCAGCACCGGCGGCTCAAAATCCAGCATCGTCTGCCACGACATGGTCATGATGTTGGCCCGCCCCTCACGGGCCGTACTGACCAGCACCACCGGTCCCGGCTCAAGCAGGCCATAGACCTCGGCCAGGGGAAACGATTTTTTTGCCATCTCTGCACCTCCGCTACCGGGATTTACCACTGCTGCAGGAATTGCAAACGGCATTGCCGAGAGCCCACGGCAATCATTTATCTGCTCTTCTTAAACAGGTCATCCAGTTTTTTCTTCATCTCATCGGCGGCACCAGTGGAGGCTGCCTGATCCTCTGCCGGTCGGAAATACTCGCAGAAGTTGGCCTTCTCCTTATCAATCACCAGCTCGGCGTTTGATTCCCGGCAGTCATTTTCAGCTCCGGTATCGTAAAACAGGCAGTTTTGGCAGATGTGCAGATCAGCACTGCAATGGGGGCATTCATCACGAAAATGAATCTTTCCGCCCGTATCCACGATTTTGTTACAGGTTGCGCAGCGCATAATATGATTACACCCCTCCTCTTGGCGTTCAGCAAATTGTTCCCGGCATTGTGCAACCCGCCGCTGTCAGCTTTGCAATTTATCCCGGTAGACCCCTGGTGACGAGCCGGGTATCTCAACGGCATTTACTGTTCTGGCATAAAAGTCCACATTGCCCGCCCCGCCGATAACGCCGTAAGCATAGCCGTCTGCAGCCATGCTGTGCAGGCAGCGCAGCAGCAGGGCGGTGCCGATGTCTTTGTCCCGGAAATTTTCTTTAACTCCGACAGGCCCGAAAAAATTCTTCATGGTGCTGTCATAGCAGGCAAAGCCGGCAATGCTGCCATCAGCTGTGGCAATAAAACAGGAAATGGGGTTATTGGCGAAGGCGACATCGCATTCCCCGGCCCACCCTTTGCTGAAATGTGTCCCCACCCAGTCAACGACCTGAAATTTTTCATAGGCCATGGCCCGGCGGATGATGATGCCGGCATCGGCGAGGCCTGCCACCAGGAGCCGGTCCTCCGGCAGTTCGTAGAGTTTTACGATCAGATCAGGCATGGGGTCAGCTCCATGGTCCGGCAAGCCGGGTCAAGGGCTCGGCAATGGACTGGAAACGGGCCAACCGCACCCGGTCCTGATTCAAAAAAGAAAGCAGCGGCATGAACCCCTTCTCCATGATCATCTCCGCGGCCCGCTGGCTGAACACCACTTCGGCGCAGGGCTTGGTCCGTGACTCGCCGTCTTTTCGATAAACATGCAGGGGGAGATTGCTGATTTCGTCCACCTCACCCGGCTCCATTGCCCATTCCCGGCGGCTGAAGGCCTGGCCGAGGAGCAGGGCGCAGGCCAGGCAGGGATTGCCCCACAAATACTTTTCATGACCGCCCTCCTCACCCAGCTCATCAAATGACATGCTGTCAAGCGGCTCGGTGTCCGCCCCAAAAGGAAGCCGCAGCAGAAAGCGGGGCAGCACAAGCCCCACATATTGCGATTCAGGCAGGCTGCGCAGCAGCTGCCACGCCTCTTGTGCCGCCGGTTCCGCCTGGGGCTGCCAGTCATCGGGATCAGGGGTCTGGTGCAGGGACTGGCCGCAGAGCATCCGGTCGGCTGCCGCGGCGATAAACGGCGCCCCGGCCGCACCGGCAATCTGGGCCATGCGGGCGAGCAGGCCGATATCCGTCAGGGTCTTTTCCATGGTATAACATCCTGCCACCACCGCCCACGGTTCTCCGCCCGGGGTCTGCACCGCCTCCTCAACCAGCAGGCGGAAGATAGCGCTTTTTCGCAGGTCACTGTTGCTTGCCAGATCCGCGGCAAGCTCATCTTTACTCATATCAAGCAGGCAAACGCCGAGCTTTTCATCGGTTTCGATCCTTGCGACCAAAAACTCCAGCCCCCGCCAGGCCGCCTCCACTGCCTGAAAATGAGGATGGCTGAGAATCAGGCGCATCAGCTCACCGCTGGCCCGATCCACCGCGTCGATCATTTCCTGCTGCTTTGGATTGGCCTTTGCCACCAGATGTGGTCTGACAATCTCCCGCACAAAGCTGTCCAGCTGGGAGCCGGAACGCGGCGACACCGGCTTGGATGATGAGGGATGCGCCGTCTGGTCAATAATCTGATCCAGCAGCCCGCCTCCCTCCTGCAGGGGTGGTTGCAGCGGCGGTATCTCAGGCATTTCCTTTTTTGCAGGCGGCTCCTCCCGGAACTCATCGGCCAAGGCGGCCAGCACTGCGGGATCGTCCAGACCTTCCCGCATATCCCGCAGTTCCGCAAAAATTTCCAAACGCTGAAAGATGCTGTCCGGGTGAAAATCTTCCATTTCTGCAAAACGAATGGTGACCGGTGCCTCATTGCCGACCAGGGGCAGAGCGATCTCCACATTCATCTTGTTCAACACACTATCGATGTTGTCCCGGTCAACCTTCACCGGCCGTAGTCTCCCCTTCTTCCGTCTTGGTCTGCCGCAAAAATCACCCATGAGCAGGATGCGAAAAGGGGTTTCAGGCAGGGGTTTGACCTCACGTTTCTCCATATCGCTGACTACGGCAAAATCATACTCACTGATGGTGATGGGATCAGGCATTGTTTAGCCCCCTTTTTTCAGGTTAGCACTTAACAAAAAGTAGATTTTGTTTTACGTAAAGTAAACAATCGTATATTTTCATTAAAATAGCGTATTTACTTCCATCTGTCATGTCAAGAGATAGAAAAACCTGAACAAAGGTGTGGGCGCTTCACCCCGCCCGAAGTCCGCCCCAGAAACTCGTCTCGCGCGTAGGAGCGGGCATGCCCGCGACCTTTGGCATGGCGAAAACACTGTTATCGCGGGCATGGCCCGCTCCTACGCCACGATTGCATGGAAGGAGGATTATGATGATGCCGGCCCAAAACAGCGCCCCCTTATTTGCCTTTGCCGATGCGGACGATTACCAGCGCCTGCGCGATCTGCTGGAAAAGGCCGGCTTTCTTGATGAAAGCATCCTTGATGCCATCGGCATCAACGATCTCCCCTCCCTGGAAAGCGATCACCCCCTGCTGCTTGACCGCACCGCCGGCGGCTCCGTCCTGCATACCCTGATCCGCCTCTTTCTCATGGAAGTGCCGGTGGAGGCGGACACCTTTGCCCAGGCCATCCGGCCCATGACACCCGAATCCTGGCTGCAGTCCGGCCTTGTCCGGAGCCATAACGGCCAGGTGGCTGCGGCTGTCAAGTTACTGCCCTTCCGCAACCTGATCCTGGCCTTTGATCTGCCCGCCATGCTGCAGACCCCGCAGCGCAGTCAGTATGTCATGGGCATCGGCGGCAGCACCATCACCTTGAGCCAACTCACCATCCGCAAACCCTCCCGTCAGACCCTTGATCTTGGCTGCGGCTGCGGGGTCCATGCCTTTCTCGCCGCCCAGCACAGCCAACAGGTCGCGGCGGTGGACCTCAATCCCCGGGCGGTGCAGCTCGCTGCCTTCAATGCCCGGCTGAATAATATCAGCAATGTCGATTGTCTGCAGGGGGATTTTTTCGGGCCGGTAGGTGAGCGGAAATTTGATCTCATCATCAGCAATCCGCCCTTTGTCATCTCGCCGGAAAGCCGTTTCATTTACCGCGACGGCGGCAAGGAGGCCGACTCGGTCACCCGCAACATCGCCCGGCAGGCGCCCCGCTTTCTGGAGGAGGGCGGCTTCTGCCAGATCCTCTGCAACTGGGCGGAGAAAGGCGGCAGCGACTGGCAACAGCAGATGGCCCAGTGGTTTGAGGGCAGCGACTGCGATGTCTGGGTAATGCGCTCGGAATCATTGTCCCCTGCCGCCTACGCCTCCAAGTGGATCCGCCATACCGAGTTCAGCGACGAGGAGACGGAGTTTTCCCAGCGCTTCCATCAATGGCTGGATTACTATGAACGGCTGGGCATCGAATCATTCGGCGCCGGACTGATCACCATGCGCCGGCGGGCTATCGGCCCAAACTGGTTCCGCGCCGATGAAAGCCCGGAAAGGATGATCGGTCCCTGCGGCGAACATGTTGCCAGGGGCTTTGAACTGCAGGATTTTCTTGAGACGGTGAGAGAGGACCGTGCGCTGCTTGCCTGTCGGCTGAAGTATTCAGCCGATCTGCGCCTGGAGCAGCAGTTCACCCCCTCGGAGCAGGGCTGGAAGGTGACCGGCTCCGCCATCCACCTAACCAAGGGACTGGCCTTCCGGGGAAATTCCGACACCTTCATGGCCAACCTGATGATCCACTGCAACGGCAGGAAGACCCTGCAGGAGCTGCTGCCGGATATGGCTACAGCGCTTAAGGCAGACCCTGCAAAACTCGCCCCGCTGGTCTGCCAACTGATCCGCAAGCTTGTTGAGCAGGGATTTCTGCTGCCCGCCGGGCAATGAAATGGAAAATGAAAGAGGCAACTTCTTGGCCGTCTCGACGGGATGAACTATCGGATCAGCACATGCAGGAACGAAAGGCCGATGCCCACCGCAAGGAAAATAAAGGACAGCCGCAGCCAGACGGTGCGGGAGATGGTTTTCCTGCCCTACTCCCTGAAGTAGTCCCATCAGGCCAGACCGACAAAGGCGATATTGGGATCAAGTTTGCTGCAGCGTCTGCAGGTTAATTACCCGTCATCAATCGGTGCAGAAAACTTCAGAAACTGCCGGCATACAGCAGCATGAGGGAATGGCCGTTATAGGTGACATCGTCACTATCCAGCCAGCCCTTTTCGTCATCCATATGAAAAACGCGCAGCATCAGTTCCAGGCTGCCGACGTCACTCACCTGCCGTTTGAGGCTGAGACCTGCTGAATACTTTGTTCTGGTCCCCACGTAGAGAGGAGATGATGCAGCATACTGGTTGTCGTCAATATAAAGCAGCTGGACAAAAGGGGTGATGCTGTCCTTTTCACTGAAGGCGTAGCGGCAAAGCAAATCCGCTAAGAATTCATCGCCATAGCCTTCCCTGCTCTCTGTTTTCAATCTGCTGCTCGCCTGGCGAAACTCGCTTTTCCCTCTGAAGGTCCCTTTGATATTCAACCTGGTTTCCCATTTTTCGGTCAGATAACGTGTTTCCGCACCCAGCAGAAAAAAATCCGACTCCCGGTAGAAATCCTCATTATCAAGCTTGTCCTTGGTGAACGTCCCGTAGTCGCCATACAGCCGGAGCAGGCCCTCCTCGGCCAGGTAATAACGGATCTCACCGGTGACATAGGCGATTTCCCCCGGGTCATAGTTGCGGTATTCCCCGCTGTAGTCGTATTCGCCTCGCCACAGATAGCCTATGCCGAGCCCGGTGCCCCAGTCTGCCCAATCTTTGGTCATGCTGATATTGGGATTGACATTAAATCCCTCGCCATGATCAACAATGGAAACCAGGTCAGGGTCCCTGACAACCAGCAGTTCGTCATCATCAAGGTCTGTCTTGCCGGTGGGGCAGTTCAGATCAAGACCGAAAAGAAAGTTGACCGGCAGTTTGTCAACCATCATATAGGAGAGGTTGACTTTCGTGTCGATCACCGAGGACAGACTCTGAAAGCCGCCCACCCCGCTTATGTCGCTTTCCGTTCGAGTAAAGGCGGTTATCATCCGGGCGGAGAAATCATCCATTTCAGCGCCCAATTCCACCGGCACAAATACCTGACTGCCGTCCGTGTCATTGTTACCTTTCCACCAGTCATACTGCAGACCGCCTTGAAAAGTTACTTCGCTGGCACAGACACCGGCGGCGTTTGCGCAGAGGACCAGGGGAAACAGCAGCGTCGCCCATCGTTTCATCATCATTTCTCACTTAAAAAGTATTTCAATCATCACTTACGTCAATCAGCATTCATCAAAACAGCCTCACGGTGAATCGGGCGCTTCCTATCCCATTTCCCCGGCCGTGTTAGAATGAACATTAGCCACAGAGAGAATCAAAGCAGCCACACTCACCCGGTACGATTTTATTGGGGTCGGTCGGACAGAGGTCAATGCAGTCCGGAGTGCCATCCAGGTCAGTGTCCACATCAGACACCCCGCAGCCGCAGACACCGGGTAATATCTTCAGCGCATCTGCCGGGCAACTGTCATTGCAGTCCAGCGTGCTATCCTGATCAGTGTCCGCGTCAGCCACCCCGCAGCCGCATACCCCGGGTTCGGATTTCAGCGGGTCGTCCGGGCAGGAATCCATCAGTCGCTCTCTTTCGACAATCTCATCCGGGGTCCGTGTCCGTCTGACCGGATAGACAGGCGTCAGGCTGTCGGTGAAGGAAGCCCTCTCCCGCAGCTCCTTGAGAAACGACTTGCCCCGCCAGGGATTCCCTCTTTTCCGGCCGATAAGGCCGAGATCGGCGAGTTCCTGCAGGGCGTCAGTCGCCTGAGTCAGCGAGGGGTCCCGCTCCAGAGCCTTCTGGTAATACTCTTCCGCCTTGTCATACTCTCCCCGGTCGCTGCAATCGATGGCCTGGAAAAAGAACATAAGTGCCCGGTAATCCGTGGAAAGAGGCTTCTGCAGCGCGGCTTTCCGCTCAGGGGACAATGTGATCCCCAGGGAGTCGATAACGCCGAAGAGCAGCTCTTTTTCAATTCTGAAGAGTTCTTCGACCATACCCTTGGAGCCGAAGCGATCCATGACGGTTTCACGGGGCACATCGAGCAGGTCGGAGGCAACAGAAAGCGAAAGTGAAGAATCCTGCCCGAATTCACCGCCCATCAAATGCTGTGCTCTGACAAAGCGACCGATGCGGGGCGCACTCGCCTTATCCACCTGCCCGGAGGTTCCGAAGCCGATTTCTTCGACCAGTGCCTGCAGTTTTACCCGCTCCAGCACCTGCAGCTCTTTGATCTGAGCCAGATCGGAGATCAGCATCACCGTGAGCCCTTTCTGCCAGGGATCGAGCTCGCTGCGGCCCGTCAGATTCTGGAAATAAAGGACCGCCAGCGTATCGTCACGAAGGTCGGAGCCCAGGGATTTCTCCTGGGCAATGGCGTCCCTGGCCCAGTTTCTGAGGTCTTCCGTGACCACCTGGCCGGCCTTGGTAAGCGTGGGGCAGAGGAGTGAAATAAAGAAGAGGGAAAAAATAACGGCAAAGAGTTTCTTGGGCATAGAGTGTTCTTCTTGTCAAATGTGGATTCATTCAGTTCATTTAGGGGCCGTTACGACTTAATCTTTACAGTGCCAACAGTTTATACGGTCCCTTATGCCGTTGACATTATGAGGATATTCCAGCTATTTTGTACAACGGCTTATTTGGAAAGCCGGGCGCTCTCCACCTGCCTGGTAAAGCCAGGGTCCAGTTCAATGGTTTTTCGAAAATAGGATTCAGCCTCTTGCCGGTCGCCCCGGTCCAGGGCTTCCAGCCCCTTGGAAAAGGCCAGAGCGGCATTCATGGTATTTGCCGAGGCCGATGCCTGGGTGGAAGCCAGCCGCTCCTGGAAGGCGCCGGCAAGCTTGTCGGCAAGCTTCTTCTCCAGTTGCAGAAACTGGTCCGAGGTGCCGTTTATGGATTCAGCCAGGATCGTCTCACTTGTTTCAACATTCACCAGCCTGGCATCAATGCGCACCTGCTCGCCGAGAACCACAAAGGAGCCGAAGGCAATGGAGCGGGCGCCAAGCAGTTTGCCGATGCGCAGCGCAGTGGCCTGGTCAACATAGCCGCTCTGGCTCAGGTCGATCTCCTGCAGCAGTTCCTTGATCCTGTTGCGTTCAATGATCTTGAGGTTCGTTGACTCGTGGCGCAGATCGGTGATCAGCATGGCAGCCAGTCCCCCGGTCAGGGGCTCATATTCTTCATGCCGGGTTACCGCGTTGTTTTCAAAAGGGAAAATGGCCAGGGGGGTCGGCAGTTCCGCCGATGGCGCCTGGGCAGACTGTTCGGCAGCGGGCTGCTGCACTTGTACTTCAGCGCAGCCGCTGATAAAAGATAGAATGACCAGCAGACAAAAAGCACAGATCAGGGTTAGTTTGTGCATGTGAATGCCCATGAGAGAAAAAATTGCCTTTCAGCTTTCCGGCTGAAAATGGCTGAATGAGGATTCATAAAATCCTCTAAAATCACATTTCATAAACCATTTTATACATAATGACCACTTATTGAAATGTCAACAACGATATTGACGCAGGCGGGTGAGATAAAAGGGATGCGCTATAGAGGGGACTGATTTTATTTTTCCTTTGCCAAAGCCGGGAACAGAATGATTTTCGCCAAAACCGCGAAAAAAATTCAGTCCCCTCAGTCCGGAAGAAAAATTAAATCTGTCTCCCTGCCTTATAACGACACAGGTCATTAAATCAAAAAAAAGGCGCCGCAATGGGCGCCTTTTTTTGCTCAAACAACAACAGGGGTCAATGCATCAATCGTGACCATGCCCGTTCCGGTGTTTATTCTGCCCCCGGTGGAGGCCGTTGTCATGATGATCCTCATCCTCATAAACATACACTGTTTGGCCCTGCACATGAGTTGCATGTGGCTTTTTTTCGTCCGAGGTGGCCACGGCCACGCCGGTCACACCGCCCAGGCCGGCACCAATCATGGCACCTTCTTTGCCACCGATGGCAGAACCGATGGCAGCACCGGCAGCTCCGCCAACCGCACCTCCCAGCACAGCCTTGCCATCCACATCGCCTGCCATTACAGGGGTAGAAATCGAGGAAATTACGAAAAACGCCAAAATTCCCATTCTTTTCATCATGTTATTTTCTCTTTCCTTTAAGTTTAAAGAAATCACCATGTGCACAATGCTCAAGGCGTACCTCAAACGTCATCAACAATACCAACTTATCAACGCTTATGCAATCCTGACGGAACAGATCAGCCGTACCCACCGAATCTGCAAATCTCTTAACAATACCACGTTGCTCAATGACCTTCCCCGCTCCGGTTGCCGCCAGTCTCTCCTTTCCTATGGTCCCGCAGGACTGCTTGCTGCGGCGCAAACCCCGTTGATCAGGGACTCAAAGGCAATGGCCAGCATCGGGGGCAGATCGCCCGGGGCAAAGCGGTGCTGCCACTCCATGTCCGCTTTATGGGAAATGGAGCTGCTGACCGTTCTCCCCCAGTCACCAAGGGCGCGGAAATCGGTGAGAAGCCCGGCCTGTTCGGCATCGCTTGCCGCAAATGCGGCGGCCATAAAACCTGCATACGGTGAATCAATAAGCAGTCTCTCCACCTCGGCGATGGTCTCCGCCTTGCTGAGATTGCAGCCCTCCATATCGTCTGACAGAAGCTGCCACAGGCTTATATGCCGCTCGCCAAGCCGGGCAAAGATGGAACGCTCCCTGGTGATGCCGTTCTGCCTGGCCACCGCCTCCAGCACCCCCTCATACACCGCCCGGGCGATGAGCTCCCCCATTTTGGAATGGCCTCCGGTATTATCAATGGCAGGCCCCTCGCCCTGCACCACCAGGATGTTGTCCGTGCCGGTGCCGGTGGCGGGCAGGTTGGGAGAGGAGCTGCTGCGGATGTCCAAATCGGTGAGGGCCGCGGTTTTTCCCTCGGTGACACTGATCATGGCCCGGGTCATAGCCCGGGGCGAGAGCTGCATGTTGGTCATGATCAGGACGTTGATGGTGCCGGGCTCATAGAAATTGCCGGCATCGCGCCCCATGCGCACCGCGTTGGACGTCACCCCGGCCGTGACCAGGGCATTCACCGTCATCTCCTTGAAATTCTGACTGCTGATGGCCAGGTTATTTATATCCGCCCCGGTGAACAGCAGGCTGGTTTCCTCCGGCGACTGAGCCAGGACCGCGCAGGTCCGGCGGCGCATGGCGTCAACGCTCTCATCATCACCCAGGCCCCAGGTGGGGGCGGGGTAATAGTGATTGCCCACCGTCGATATTTCTGCCCTCGGCCCTTCAAGACTGGAGAGAATGGTCTGGGGTGCCTTGAAATCAACCAGCAGGGTGCGGTTTTTGAAATCGCGGATACTGCTCTCCACCACCCTGGCCTGCCGCACATAGGGCAGATCCACGGCCACGGCTTTTTCGGAAAGCACCTGATCGGGTCGCACCTGCCGGGAGGGATCAGAAAACTCCTCGCTGTAGATGCGGGCGGCAAGCCAGGAGACAAAGTTGCCGATATTGACCCCGGCCCGGCAGGTGAAATCGCAGGGAAAGGAATAGAACCTGTTGTTCTGCAAGGCGCTCACATCCTTTACCCCGGCAGCCTCCAGGATTTCCGGCTTGCCGTTGCCGCAACCATACACGACCTGTGGATCAAACCGCTGCCACTCTTCCGTGGTGATGGCAATGATCTTGCCGTTCTCACCGAACTTAGGCGGGATAGCGCCGGCGGCCCGGATAAAATCATTCTGAAAGGAATCATCGCCAGGCACCATCAGACTTTCACTGCCCATGAGCCGCACGGCCCGTTGCCTTTTTCCAGCAGGGATGCCGGCCACCTTCCGGGCGATGAGAGTAAGCTGCTCGCGATTTTCCGCCACAACCTTGCGGGCCGCCTCTTCCCGCCCGAAAATCCGTCCAAGAAGCTCGATGCGCTCCATGGCGCTGTCGATCCCTGTAACGTTCAGGGTAAGGAGACGGCATTTATTCTGGAAATGAGCCCGCACCTCTTGCTGCAGATCAGCCACAAAGATGAGATCAGGGTTGAGGGCTTCGATCTCCTCGATACCAGGGGCAAAAAAGCCGCCAACCACCTTTTTTTGCGCGGCCGCAGCCGGCGTAACCGTGTGCTGGGTGATGCCCACCAGGGCCTCATCAGCGCCTATGGCAAAGAGGATCTCGCTGATCTCGGGAACCAGGGAAATAACCCGCAGCGGCCTTTGGTCGATGACATATGCCTGTCCCTGGCTGTCCGTGCCGCTCACCGGCCAGGCCAGGAGGCTTTCAACATTGAGCAGACAAAAATACGACAAAACCAACAGACAGCAGACTACCTTTTGTAATTGCATGTTCTTCATCACGTATCTCTTCTGAAAATGGTTCCCTGTGTGGGAGCCCATTTGTCTGACTTTAGAACCTCTTCAGCATTTAACCACATTCAGGCTCAGGGGACTTACTCCCACCTTTGTCTTATTGAGGGAATACCCCGGCGCACATGGCCCAAATATGGCCTTTGAGTCTTGAGGCCGGGCTGATATCCGCGACGTGGACAAAAAAAATCCCCGGACCGATATAAGAATCGATCCGGGGATTTCCCAATTTATCCGCGCAAGATCATGGGGCACAGCCACTTGTCCACGGCGGCTATGCAACCAAAATCCCAAGGCAGGTCTTCTGACTTCCGGTTCATTCTTACTCCGCGCCTTCCCATCAAAATGACAGTGGCATACTGCGAAGCTCGTCCCCGGTTACAGCGGCGGGCCCGTCCCGGATTTGCACCGGGTTCCCTGTTAAGCTCATGTTGAGAGCACTTGAGATTGGCCGATTGAAATAAAAAGATTGTCACTGAAAGTCAAGGTATTTTCTACCCTGGAATGGGGCAAGATCTTAAGATAAACGCCTGATCGAGAAATCGATTTTCTTGACTTTTGTCAGGATGGGTGTTAAAAAAATCGATTCATTTTTTGAATATAAATACATACAGATAAGGAGTTAGTCATGGAAAGAACCTTTGCTATAATCAAACCGGACGCCTTTGCCGCCGGCAACGCCGGTAAAATTCTCGCCCGCATTTACGCCGAAGGCTTCAAGGTCGTCGGTCTCAAGAAACTGTACCTGAGCAAGGTCGAAGCCGAAGGTTTCTACTATGTGCACAAAGCTCGGCCGTTTTTCGGCGAACTGACCGATTTCATGTGCAGCGGCCCCTGCATCGTCATGGT
>JAHIVT010000134.1 GCA_018816555.1 Pseudomonadota bacterium | reverse complement strand
TCCTGCTGATAAAGCAGGTCAGTCTGTGTCACAATGAGATTTATTTTCAGTGCCATGGTCCAATTCTCCTCGGTCCTTCCAGCATCATGGGAGGCTCTTTATATCGCTCCAGCCTTGCAGGGCCAGTACGCATTTACCACAATAGTCTCCCTCTGTGGTCTCGTAGCTCATCACGCAATAGCCGTCCCCCTGGAGATCGTGTATCGTGGTATTTCCCGGAGAAGGGTTGGGCGGCGCGTGATCCCTGAACAGGCAATGCCCCCACTCATGGGCTACCAGGCCGCTGTAACCCATGTTATCCTTACTGGAAGTGGTTCCGGCTCGTTTCTGGCGATTGCCGGCACCTGGCAGGCCCTGTCGATTCGGATACGGATAGCTGTCCTTTCCGCTCAGAACGATACATCCTCTGGAACTAAGACCAATGGAATAGTCTCCAAGATTGGATGTGGAATGCCAGGTGCTTATTGTCGGTACCTGCAGGATGACCAGACCCGGCAGATATCCGTCATCAGCCAGGTCATGAATAAAGGGGTTGACCAGACACTGGTCGAACCAGGAATCAAAGTGACTCCCCGCATCGTTCAAAGTCTTGTTGGCCTTCAGAGGCAATTTATTTGTTGCAACAAGTGAATTGTAGACCAGGGGGGTGCGCACGGGAATCATCACAAATGTGTTACTGTAATTGACCTTGGTTTTGTCCGTGATCACAAGCTTGTCTACGTCAATAACATGGGCGTTGCCTGTTGTATTATTGGCTTTGGCAAAGGTCACTGCCGCCTGCAGGGCATCGTCCCATTCTTTCGCGGTAATATCTTTCACTGACTCGGCACCGGCATCCAGCGACAATTCGCAGAAAGACCGGGCCATCTGTTTGACAAAACCGTCGTACTTGCAGCTTGCGTCTCCGTTACGGGAGACGTCCACATCCGCATAGCCCACATGGGTCTTGTCCTTTTTAGTCACGCCGGTCTTGAATTTCAGGGTCTCCTCGGGCTTTGTATGCAGCCCGTGCCAGACCCCTGTCAAACCGACAAGCGGATCCAACTGCTTTTTGATATCAGACTGGATGGTAGCGGCCACACTTGTACAGGGCAGTTTGCGCATCTTACTTACGCGCACGTTACGCCATACCACCAGGGTTCCGGTCTCCACCATCACGGCCGCCTTATCAGTGCCGTCACTCAGCAATGTGGGAGGGCCGATAAATGCCTTTAGGCGATACCGGTCACCCCCAACGGTTGAAGGCTTGAAAATAACGCCTGCAAGTCCCTTTTCATTGGTTTTGGCACGCACCGCGTGTTTATATTTTTCTCCCTGACCTGAAGCATCTTCCGGCTTCTCAAAAAATGGGGCCTGGACCTTATCGGCCAGGTCGGGATTTGTGTGTGCCTTGTTGAATCCGGGACGTTCTCCCTTTTTATGGGTTCCGCTTTTATGCTCCATGTGCGTGGCAAGGTCCACCTCAATCTCGAAGATAGTGTCAGCCACTTTAGGAGGCGATTCCCTTTTGCCGCCATGGGCCTTGGGGCAGTTATTCTTCTGCGGATCTTTCGCTGTTTCCGCAACCTTGGCCATGGCCAGGCGGACATGCTTGGCCGGCCCCACCCCGGTGTTGGTGGCTGTCTGCATGTCAGACTCCCGCAATGGCGGCCGGTTGAGCTGATCGAGGGGGGACTTGGTTTTATCATATGCAGGCAGTTCATAGGGATCAACCAGCTGAAAATAGACCATGACTTCCTTGGCCGGCTTCCATTCCTCATCAGCGCCATAGCGCATTTCAACCGTAGCCACCAGAGGGATGGCGCCAAGCACGGGATTGTCGTGGCTGCACATGGTCTCGGCATCGTGGATATCATCCCTGGTCCAGGCCAGCCTGTAGGCGTTGCGGGTATCGTGGTTGGGTTTGAACTTAGGGTAACTCGGACAGAATAGGTACGTATAGCCCCCGGGAAAACGCAATTTCTTGAAGTTTTCACTTTTCGGTTTGGCAGGATCATCCGCCGGAGGAGGCAATTTCCCGCCGTCAAGGACAAAATTTCGGATATGATCCTTCAGGGCATCATCGCTGCCGCTGAGTTTGTCACAATAATATTTCCACCCGAAGTCCAGGGCTGTTTCAGCCTTCTGATGGTTCATGGGAAAATAAAAAAGCCCAGCCACCTGCATCCTTTCCATGCGGCCCTTCTTGGTGTCCGCCTTGTGCAGAAACAGGTCGTCGATCTTGCCGAGCTCGAGCTTGATCCGGTACTCCGGCGCCACCACCAGGGTATTGTAGAACTTCTCGCTGCTATCCACAAAATCCGGGGCAACATGTCCCACCTCTTCGTCGGTGGTCTTGCGGAAATCCTTTTCCTTGACCACGGTCTTGGTGGGTTCCTTGTCGCCCGGCGGGATTGTTACCGCTTTACTGGTGTCATGCACCTCAGCCAGTTTCGGCTGGGTTTCCCCGGTGCCGGGGACATTGTCCACCTCCAGATTGAACAGGGATTGAAACCTCTCGATGGCCAGTTTGGTGTTCGGTCCCTTGATGCCGTCAATTTTCCCGCAGTAGAAGCCCAGGTTATTGAGCCGTTGCTGCACTCCGGAGATGCAGTACTTTGTCTGCGCCTTTTCCAGCAGGGGATTCAGCCTGCCGATCTGCAGCTTCCACTTGAGCCGATAGTCGCCGCTCACGGCGTCATCTTTTTTCTGGTCACCACCACCCGTCCGCTTGTCGCCTTTT
>JAHIVT010000133.1 GCA_018816555.1 Pseudomonadota bacterium | reverse complement strand
GGCTCGGAAGACGGCTACCTTTACTACGCTGTACTTCCAGCCGACGGCCGGCCCACCGGCGACTATACGCCGAGGCTGATTCCCAGCCACCCTGATGCCCTGGTCCCGTTGGAGGCCAACTTTATTCTCTGGTATTCCTGACAATAAAAAAGCACATCGCGGCTAACAAGCATTATCTGTCCCTGGCAATCAAGGCTTTCCTGCCAGAGTTCCTGGTAAGCCTCAACTATTGCATGAATTCCTGAAAGGAGGTGCTGGCAATGACCAGTTCACCTGCAGCAAATGATATTTCCATTGTCCTGGCCGGGGAGGCCGGCCAGGGGATCCAGACCATAGAACAGCTGCTGACCAAAATACTCAAGCTGGCCGGTTTTCACATCCATGCCACCAAGGAATATATGTCCAGGGTGCGGGGCGGGACCAATTCCACCAGCATCAGGGTGGCTTCTCGGTCGGTGCAGGCGCCGCTGCAGCGTATTGATCTGCTTGTTCCCCTGGATGAGAAGGTCATCCCCCATCTGCAGAACCGCATAACAGAGGAGACGATCATCGCCGGGGACAGGGATGTGGTGGGTGACGTTCCCCGGCTCCTGCATGTCCCGCTCAGGAAGCTGTCCAGGGAGATCGGCAATGAGATGTATGCCAATACCATGGCGCTGGGCCTCATCCTCGGGTTGCTGGCGGTTGATGCCCAGGTCATGGAGAAATACCTGGGCAGCCGGTTTGCCGCTAAAGGCGAGGAGGTGGTTGCCAACAATCTCAAGGCTGCTCGCTTGGGATATGAAAGAAGCCTTGCCCTGCGGGAAAGCGGGGGAATTCGTTTCCCGGAGATCATACGACACGATATCCGCGATGAGATCATGGTCAACGGCACCGAGGCGGTTGCTCTGGGAGCGATTGCCGGAGGCTGCCAATGCATCACCTCCTACCCCATGACACCGGGAACCGGGGTTATCACCTTCATGGCCCAGCACCAGCATGATTTCAACCTGCTGGTGGAACAGGCCGAGGATGAGATTGCCGCCATCAATATGGCCCTGGGGGCCTGGTATGCCGGGGCCAGGGCCATGGTGACCACTTCCGGCGGCGGCTTTGCCCTCATGACTGAAGGGATCAGTCTGGCCGGCATGCTGGAGACGCCGGTGGTGATCCATCTGGCCCAGCGTCCCGGGCCAGCCACCGGCCTGCCCACCCGGACCGAACAGGGTGATCTGGAGTTGGCGCTCTATGCCGGACACGGTGAATTTCCCCGCATCATCCTCGCCCCCGAATCCCTGCAGGGCGCCTTTGATCTAAGCCGCAAGGCCTTTGACCTTGCCGACAGATATCAGGTACCGGTCATCATCCTGACTGACCAGTACCTGGTTGACACCTATTACAATACTGCCGTCTTTGTTTTAGACCCCCGGGAGACCGCGCATTCTATCGTGGAAACTGTCGAGGATTACCAAAGGTACCGACTCACCCCTGACGGCATTTCCCCACGGGGTATTCCTGGCAGGGGTCTGGGACTGGTGGCCGCGGACAGTGACGAGCATGATGAGGCCGGCCACATCACCGAAGATTCGGAGGTGCGGGTGAAGATGGTCGACAAACGTCTGTATAAGCTTGAGAAGATAAAAGAGGAACTGCTCCCAGCCGGCTTGGAAGGTTCTGGTGATTGCCGCACCATCGTCGTCAGCTGGGGATCAACCAACCCCATTGTCAGGGAGGCGCTCGGGCGGCTTGGCAGTAATGATGTAGCGCAGATTGCCATCCAGCAGGTCTATCCACTGCCGGCCGATCTGGAGCGATACCTGGCAAAAGCGGACAAGACGATCATCGTTGAAAACAATGCCACATCACAGATGGGCCGCTTGATCCAGCGGGAAACAGGGCACAGGTTTCACCATGCGGTTCTCAAGTATAACGGTCTGCCCTTTACCGTGGAAGAACTGGTTGGCGATCTGCAAAAATGCTTAGGGGCCGTTAAGAACTAACCATTACTTTTCTCATTATTTCTTTACGGCCCCTTATGCCGTTTACTGCGTTGCAATGTTTGGAGTTATTTTTGCACAACGGCTTATCATGCATCATGATGCGGGAGGGAAAAAATTCATGAATTTCGACATGGGGAAAATCGATATCGCCTGGTGCCCAGGCTGTGGAAATTATGGCATTCTCACGGTGCTGAAGCAGACACTGACTGAGTTGCAGATCCGGCCCCAGGATCTGGTGTTGGTATCCGGCATCGGTCAGGCGGCCAAAACGCCGCATTATGTCAAAGCAAATTTTTTCAACGGCCTGCATGGACGGGCCCTTCCCCCTGCCACGGCGATCAAGGCGGTTAATCCAAACTTAAAAGTCATTATTACCAGCGGCGACGGTGACATGTACGGTGAGGGCGGTAACCATTTCATCCATGCCATCCGCCGCAATCCGGATATCACCGTCATCGTGTATAACAATATGGTATACGGCCTGACCAAAGGCCAGGCCTCTCCCACCAGCCAACCGGGATTTGTCACCCCGCTGCAGGTCGACGGCGTTTTTGCAGAGCCTTTCAATCCCCTGGCCGTCGCTGTGGCGCTGAATGCCTCTTTTGTCGCCCGCACCTCCATTCATGACACGGCCCTTACCCAGAAGATATTTAGCCAGGCTATCCGGCATAAAGGATTTGCCCTGGTGGATACCTTTACCTCCTGCGTTTCTTTTAACAAGATCAATACTCGGCGCTGGTACAAGGAGCATACCTATATTGTGGATGACAAGTATGACCCGCAGGATAGGACAGCCGCATTTCAAAAGGCTGTGGAGGCAGAGCCCTGGCCTTTGGGGGTCATTTACAAGAGTCCGCCCAAGCCGAGCTTTGAGGAAAATCTGTCGGTCTACAAAGGCAACAGGGAGCCGCTCATCGAAAGGGGCGTGCAATGGGAAAAGCTTGCGGCCTTGATTGACAGCAAGAAAGGGTAAAT
>JAHIVT010000132.1 GCA_018816555.1 Pseudomonadota bacterium | reverse complement strand
CACAGAACGGAGATATTATGATTGATCTGCATACCCATTGTTTTTTCAGTGACGGCGAACTGGTTCCAGCCGAGCATGTCCGTCGTGTTGAGATTCTCGGCTATGAGGCCATTGCCATAACCGATCATGCCGATTCCTCGAATATCGATTTTATCCTGCCCAGAATCATCAAAGCGGCGACTGATATGAACCGTTATTCCTCCACCAGGCTGCTGGCTGGAATCGAGCTGACCCATGTGCCGCTGGAGTTGATGGATGAATTAACCCGCTACGCCAGAAAACTTGGTGCTGATATCGTGGTGGCCCATGGAGAGACGGTGGTTGAACCGGTGCGGCCAGGGACAAACAGGGCAGCCTTGGAGGCAGGGGTTGATCTGCTGGCCCATCCGGGTTTTATCACTATGGAAGATGCCCGTCTTGCTGCCGAGAAAGGTATTATGCTGGAGTTATCGGGACGCAAGGGGCATTCGCTGACAAACGGCCATGTGGCCAAAATCGCGGAGATGTGTGGGGCAAAGCTTGCTGTAAACGCTGATGCCCATGGGCCGGGGGATTTTTTGACCAAAGATATGGCAAGGATTGTGGCCCTCGGTGCAGGTCTGACCCTGGAGCGCTATGAGCAGGTCCGCCGGGATATGGCGGACTTTGTCGCCGCTATCCGGTCGTAAGTTTTTCACAGAGAGCAGTATTTCTTGATTGCGGCAAATTTCTGCGGGCCGATCCCTTCCACTGCCAGCAATTCGTGCATATCTCGGAATCCTTTTCTTTGGTTGCGCAAGTCAATGATTCTTTCCGCCAGTCTGGGACCTATTCCGGGAATTGTCTCAAGAAGCCTTGTGTCGGCACTGTTAAGCGGCACGGGCAGGAAGACAAACGGCCGCATTTCAGAGGAAATATTGGCCGAAGATAAAAGAGTTACCGCCCAGTTTGCAGACTTCCTGCGTTGCAGATTCTCATCAGGGCTCGTCCCTGCTTTATAATGCGCAAATGAACTGACTCCAGCCACGAAACCGGCAACAAGCAGGACCAGGATACGGTAATCCCAGTTGCCGGTTGCCGGGCCGTTATTATGATTTTTTTCTCTCATCCTTCATGAGCTTATAGGTGATACTGTCAACCAGTGCCTGCCAGCTTGCCTCAAGGATATCGTGTGAAACACCAACGGTTCCCCATTCTGATTCACCATCCCTTGATTCGACAAGAACCCTGACCCGGGCACCTGTCCCATGGTCGCTCGCCAGCACACGGACACGGTAATCATCCAGCCACATTTCCGACAATGAAGGATAAAACTGGGTCAGCGCCTTGCGCAGAGCATTATCCAGAGCATTGACCGGACCCTCACCCAGGGCGGCAGTGTGCACCATCTCACCTCCGACTTCCAAGCGTATGGTCGCCTCGGCCTGGGGTGGCTGATCCATGTCGGATTTCTGGTTGATGACGCGAAAACCCAGCAGGGTAAAATAGCGGCGCTGCGCCCCCAGGGCGCGGCGCATCAAGAGTTCAAAGGATGCCTCTGCCCCCTCATACTGAAACCCTTGATTCTCCAGCGTTTTCAGCTCTTTCAAAATTGAGGTGACCACAGGGTCTTTGCTGTCAAGATCGATGCCGAATTTTTTGGCTTTATGCAGCACATTACTGCGACCTGACTGGTCCGAGATAAGAATTCTGCGGACATTACCCACCTTTTCAGGATCAATATGCTCATAGGTCAACGGATTTCGTTTCACTGCACTGACATGGATACCACCCTTATGGGCAAAGGCGGATGCTCCTACATAGGGCTGGTATCTGTTGTGGGGAAGATTGGCCAGCTCGTTGACATAGCGCGATGTTTCGCTCAATTTTTTGAGATGCTGCGCCGCATTGAAGGTATAATCCATTTTCAGGGCAAGGGCCGGCATGATGGAGGTGAGGTTGGCGTTGCCGCACCGCTCACCATAGCCGTTTATCGTCCCCTGCACCTGCGTGGCGCCCATGGAAATAGCCATCAGAGAGTTTGCCGCCGCTGTTTCCGAATCATTATGGGCATGGATGCCGATTCCCACATTATGACCGCCCTGTTTGAGGTGGCTTTTTACCTGGAGAATAATATCCGGAATTTCCGTGGGAAGCGTGCCGCCGTTTGTGTCGCACAGCACAAGCACCTCGGCGCCTCCCCTGACAGCACGATCAAGACTTGCCAGGGCGTATTCCTTGTTTTTCTTAAATCCGTCGAAAAAATGTTCGGCATCATAGAAAAGATGTTTGACGTGGGGCCGCAGATAGGCCAAAGAATCTTCAATGATGACTAAATTGTCATCAAGTCCGATGCGCAAGGCTTCATGGACATGTATATCCCAGCTCTTGCCGAAAATGGTGATCGCCGGTGTTTGCGCGGCAATCAAGGCCTGTAGATTCCCATCTGTCTCGGCGGAATTGCTGAACAGTCTTGTGCTGCCGAAAGCGGCTATCAGGGAATGTTTCAGCTCATAGTTTCTGATTTCTTCAAAAAATCTGGTGGCCGAAGGATTTGAACCGGGCCAGCCACCCTCAATAAAATCAATACCAAGCTGATCTAGTTTCAGGCTTACTCTTATCTTGTCTTCAACGGACAGATTGAAATTTTCAGCCTGGGTTCCGTCACGCAGGGTCGTATCATATATTGTCAGCTGTTTGCTCATAGCGAAATAGTTATCCTAGGATTCTTCAAGTGGCAGATTTGCCTTGTCGAGCTCAAAGGCGTCATGCAGAGCCCGCACGGCAAGTTCCGTGTATTTCTCCTCTATCACGCAGGAGATTTTGATTTCCGAGGTGGAGATCATCATGATGTTGATATTTTCCCTGGAAAGGATATGGAACATGGTGGTGGCAATACCGGAATGATTACGCATGCCGACGCCGACAATAGACACCTTGGCAATTTTCGTATCGCCGGTAACACTTTCCGCTCCGATTTCCTTACCGATTTTTTGCATGATCTTCATGGCCCGCTCATAGTCGCTTTTGGGCACCGTGAATGTCATGTCCGTTATGTCCCCTGCTCTGGTGTTCTGGATAATCATATCCACCACAATGCCTGCATCGGAAATGGGATTGAAAATACGCGAGGCAATTCCGGGTGTGTCAGGTACTTTGGAAAAAGTGATACGTGCTTCATTCTTATTATAAGTAACGCCGGAGACCAGCATGGATTCCATTATTTTATCCTCCTCAACGACCCAAGTTCCTTGTGTGTTGGTAAAGGTTGATCGTACATGAACCGGGACTTTGTATCTTTTTGCCAGACCGACGGACCTGATGTCGAGCACTTTGGCACCAAGACTGGCAAGTTCAAGCATTTCATCATAGGTAATTCGGTCAATTTTGCGAGCGGAAGGGCAGATGTTGGGATCTGTCGTATATACCCCTTCCACATCGGTAAAAATTTCACATTGATCTGCTGTCAGGGCTGCTGCCAGGGCAACAGCAGTGGTATCGGATCCGCCACGGCCCAGGGTTGTGATGTCTCCATCTTCAGACACTCCCTGAAATCCGGCAACAACGACAATTTTCCCATCATTTAAATGGCGCTTGATAAGGTCTGCGTTTATCGATTTGATCCGGGCTTTGGTATGCATGGCGTCCGTGCTGATTTTTACCTGATCCCCAAGTAAGGAGACAGCATCCAACCCCGCCTCTTTTACAGCCATGGCAAAAAGTGCGACAGTGGCCTGCTCTCCTATTGAAAGAAGGACATCCATTTCCCTCTGGTCCGGTATTGCTTGCATTTTATGAGCAAGGTCAACCAGGCGGTTGGTTTCACCAGCCATGGCCGAGAGAACAACGACCATTTGATTGCCTTGTCTGCTCGATTCCATCACCCGCCGGGCAACAGCTTTGATCTTTTCAGGATCAGCGACGGATGTGCCGCCAAATTTTTGAACAATTAGTGACATTTATTCAAATGCTCCAGTGCATATAGTAATTAGGTAAATAAAAAAAGAGAAGAAAGTCGCTATTTTGACGATGTATGTTTACTTTTTTCCTTTGTTTCCGATAGGATAATTATCAGTATCACCTGTTGAGTAAATGGGGTATGGAATTTGCTGTATAAAACAACTAATAAAAATAACCAAATAAAAAAAATAACAATAAACAACACAGAATATCAAGCGTAAAAAAAAAAAATTATCAAACAGAATAAACCTTGTAATAACTCAAGGTTTTTGCTAAAAAAAATGAAAGAAAGTTGTAGTGATAAAGGCTATTCCGGTTTGACAATTTTCTCCTTAGTACTCTTATTCGCAAATATAGTGACGTATTTATGCCGCAACCTTTGCATGGTTAACAAAATACCCAGAGATCTTGTTCAATATTTGGTTCAAATTGTCTCTGGTGAATTTCCATTTAAACGGTTTGGCAATATTTT
>JAHIVT010000131.1 GCA_018816555.1 Pseudomonadota bacterium | reverse complement strand
CCAACCGTCGAAATCGAGAGCCCTGTTCCCACAGTCTCTCTGGATTCCCTCTATGGTTATCTGGACCAGGAGATGGATCGCCTGACCGACGGCACTGTTGTTTATGACGAGTATGACACCGGGGCGGCCGGCTTTTATCCCATCAACTGGTCGGGTGATGTGAACGATCTCACCCTTGCCCCTGACAGCCGGGAAAGCCCTTTTTCCGGTAATACCTGCCTGCGCATCACCTATCAGCCGGCGAAAAAAAGAGGATGGGTCGGGGTGACCTGGGCCTATCCCAATCTGAGCGGAGGAAACTGGGGAGAACGGCGCGGTCGGGTACTGGTGGGGGCCACCGAGTTGACCGGCTGGATTCGCGGTAAACTCGGCGGGGAGCAGGTCAGAATCGAGGTGGGCGGTATTAATGAGAAGGGCCGCAGCAATTCCGACCAACCGAACCGCGATACCCTGGACCTGTTGAAAAACTCGCCGAAACTCCTGAAACTGACAACCAGCTGGCAGCCGTTTAAAATTGAGATCCCGCCGGGATCAAACCTCACCGGGGTGATCGGCGGGCTCTCGATCTTTTTTGATGCGGGCAAAAATCGTAAGGGCGCCACGGTTTATCTTGATGATGTCCGGTACAACAATGCGGACAAGAACATGCTGCGGCTTATCAGATCATACCGGGCAACAGGTAAGAACGAGGACAAGTCGCTGCGCAACGCCGCCTTTCTGTATGATAATGCGCTGACCCTGCTGTCATATCTGGCCAAAGGGGACACGGAAAATGCAAAGAGGGCGAAAATACTGGCCGATACCCTGGTCTGGCAGCAGAATCATGATCGGTCTTACCGGGATGGCAGGTGGCGCAATGCTTATCTGGCCGTTCCGGTGGACCTGCTTGCCGATGACTCTGCCCGTTTACCAGGCTGGTGGCAGATACCGGTGGATGACCAGGGTAAGCCGAACGGTTCCGCCCCCGTCTGGGTGGAGGACCGATACCAGATCAGCACGGATACGGGCAATATGGCCTGGACTGTCATCTCCCTGCTGGCCGCCCATCGCAAGTTTTCTGTGCCGGGCCAGGATAAGCCTTACCTGCGCGCTGCCCTGCAGGGGGCGGAGTGGATTGAGCAAAATTGCCGGGTTAATGAAACAGCAGATAATCCTGATGTCCTGGTGGGCCAAGGCGGGGGCTATAGCGGCGGATTCGACGGGTGGGAGGACGTGGGGAGCGAAGGCGGACCGAAGCGTTTACTGTGGCGCAGCACCGAACACAACATCGATCTCTACGTTGCCTTCATGCAGTTGGCCGATCTCACCGGTGACCGGGCCTGGCTTGAACGGGCAAGACACGCCCGCAGTTTTGTCCTGAAGATGTATGACCCCCAGGAGGGGCATTTCCTGGCAGGGGCAAGCGACCTTGACGGCTCACTTAACCGAGATGTGGCGCCGCTGGACGTGCAGACCTGGAGTGTGCTGGCCATGGGACATGACCCGGAGTTTCGCAGGAGCATCGGCTGGCAGGTTGATACAGCGCTTCCGGCACCTATCCTGTGGCTTGATGCCAATGTGCGGGAATTGGAGCAGGACCCCGCCTGTGACGGCATCTGGGGTTACAGATTCAGCCGGGAAGGCAGGGGGATCTGGTCCGAGGGCACGGCCCAGGTGGCGGCTGTTTACAATTTCCTCGGCCGCAAAGAGCAGGCCGAGCAGATTATCAGTTATCTGTCCGCTACGGTTTTTGTTGCCAAGAGCAATCCGGGCAATGACCTGGCCATGGGTATGTATGCCGCCTGTCCTAATAAGGCTGAGACCGGTTTCCATAGGGAGATCGGTGACTGGTCGGGGCAGTGGACCTATCCCAGGCGGCTGCATATCGGTGCGACCTCCTGGTATCTTCTGGCCAGGCAAGGGGTCAATCCCTTTTGGATGAAACTGTTTGCCAAGTCGCCTTGAGTCATGGCACTTTTCTGATGGATTTGTAAAACCGGGAAATTAACCACAGAGAGCACAGAGCCCACAGAGCAACTGTAATAAAAAATATTTCTCTGTGCTCTCTGTGTGCTCCGTGGTGAAAAAAGTCTTACAAATTCATCACATATTTGCATTACACCAATCCCTGATCCAGCATGGCGTCTACCACCTTGACAAAGCCTGCGATATTTGCCCCGGCCAGATAATTGCCGGGCTCGTTATATTCTACCGCCGCATCGAGACAGGTTTTATGGATGGATTTCATGATGATCTTCAGCCTGCCGTCAACCTCCTCCCGGGGCCAGTTGATGCGCATGGAATTCTGGGCCATCTCCAGGCCGGAAACCGCCACTCCGCCCGCATTGGCTGCCTTGCTCGGGGCATAGAGCAGTTTATGGTCTAAAAAGATGTCGATCGCCTCCGGGGTGGACGGCATATTGGCCCCTTCGCTGACCAGGCTGACCCCGTTGCCCACCAGGTTTTCCGCATCCTGTTGGTTGATCTCGTTTTCCGTGGCGCTGGGCAGGGCGCAGTCCGCCTTATGGTTCCACAGGGGATTAAAACCGATGCTCGGGTCTCTTTCCGTATAAACCGCCTCCGGGTATTGTTCGGCGTATTCCCGTATCCTGCCACGCCTGATGTTTTTCAGGGTTTTGACAAAGGCGAGCTTTTCCGCATCAATTCCCTGCTCATCAAAGATGTAGCCAGATGAATCAGACAGGGCCAGCACCTTGCCGCCCAGTTCCAGCACCTTTTCCGCGGTGAACTGGGCCACGTTGCCTGAGCCGGAAATAAGGCAGGTTTTGCCGGCAAAGGTCTGGTTTCTGGTGGCCAGCATTTCCGCGGCAAAATAGACATTGCCGTAGCCGGTGGCCTCCGGCCGGATCAGGCTGCCGCCCCAGTTGAGACTTTTGCCGGTGAGCACGCCGGTGAATTCGTTGCGCAGCTTTTTATACATGCCGAAGAGAAAGCCGATCTCCCGGGCGCCGACGCCGATGTCTCCGGCCGGGATATCGGTATTTGCGCCGATATGGCGGTAGAGCTCGGCCATGAAGCTCTGGCAGAAGCGCATCACCTCGTTATCTGATCTGCCCTTGGGGTTAAAATCCGAGCCACCCTTGCCGCCGCCCATGGCCAGGGTGGTCAGGCTGTTTTTAAAGACCTGTTCAAAGGCCAGAAATTTGATGATGCTGAGATTGACCGAGGGATGAAAACGAAGCCCGCCCTTATAAGGGCCCCGGGCGCTGTTCATCTCCACCCGGAAACCGCGGTTGACATGGACCTGGTTCTGGTCATCCATCCAGGGCACCCGGAACATGATGACCCGCTCCGGTTCGGTGATCCGCTCCAGAACCGCGCTCTGGCGGTACTGGGGATAGCGGTCAAACACCGGTTTAACGGTCTCAAGCACCTCGTACACCGCCTGGTGAAACTCTTTTTCGGCCGGGTCCCGGTCTTTGATTTTCTGCATCAGCTCATTCATCCCGCCACACCTCGTAAAAAAGGAAAAAAAGACGCTAATATCCCTGAAACATTGGATGATTTTAGCACAGAAATACCGGAAAACCAAAGAAGAAGTTTTTCCCGCTCTCCATCTAAATATGGTGAAATTCAGCTATTGCCATTACAATGGGTAAAGAATTTTTTCCGACAATCTCTTCTACGCAATCGGGACATTTTTAATGGAAGACGTCACCTTGGGGCTTGCCGTGCTGCTGGCTGCAGGAATGCTGGCGGCAAAGGCCGGGCAGCTGCTGAAACTGCCTTCCGTCACCGGCTACATCCTGGCCGGACTGCTGCTCGGCCCGTCGGGCTTCGGCATCGTCACCATGGAGTCGGTGGGCAATAAGCTGCACCATTTTACCCAGATTGCCCTGATGCTGATCGCCTTTGGCATCGGTGAACAGATCGAGGTCAAACGGCTGCGCCAATCCGCCAGGAGTATTGGTGCCATCGGCGTTGCCGAGGCAGCCGGCGCGTTGGTCTTAGTGGCGTCCGCCTCCTTTTTCGTGGCCCGGTTATGCGGTCTGCAATGCGCTGACTGGAGCACGGATGATTATCTTGTCATGGCCCTGCTGCTGGGGGCCGTTTCCGTGGCCACCGCACCCGCCACCACCCTGCATGTCATGCGGGAGCTGAAGGCTAAAGGGCCGCTGACCTCAACGCTGATGGCGGTGGTGGCCATTGACAACGGTCTGGCCATTATCTTTTTCGGTCTGGCCATGTCCTTTGCCGGGCAGATTGCCGTTGCCGGCAGCGGTTCCGTGGCCGGAGCCATACTCGGCAGCATGATGGAGATATCTTTTTCGCTCTCCGCCGGATTGATCACCGGACTTGTGATCTCCTTTGTGCTGCATCATCTCAAACGGCAGGACGAGATGCTGACCGCTGGTCTGGCCCTGCTGCTGCTGTGCGGCGAAGGTTGCCGGGCTTTTCATCTTTCCCCGCTGCTTGCCGGAATGGCGGCCGGGTTTACCGTGATCAACAGGGTAACCAGGGATGTCCGTCTCTTCCGAGCGCTGAATGCCTTTGAACCTCCCATTTATGTGCTGTTTTTTACCCTTGCCGGCTGCCACCTCGATCTTTCCTCTCTCGGCAACGCGGGCTGGGTCGGGCTCGTCTATTACTTCTTCAGGATTATGGGTAAATACTGCGGGGCTTTTACCGGGGCATTTTTTACCGGTGCACCGGTTGCCGTGCGCAATTATCTGGGCCTGGCACTTATGCCCCAGGCCGGTGTGGCCATCGGTCTTATTTTTCTGATCAGCAGTGACGAAAATCTGGCCGCCTTTTCCGCCATCATCACCCCGGTTGTCCTCGCCGGCGTGGTACTTTCCGAGCTTTCCGGACCGGTCTGCGCCCGGCTGGCAATAACCAGGGCCGGTGAGTCCGACGAGATCGTTGATCATAACCTGCAGCCGGACAGCAGGGCAGGGAAAAAAGAGAATAACAACGGCAAACAGCACAAGGCCTTTTCCCTGGTTCCATGGACCTGGGAAAAACTCGTTCCCCACCCCATCCCTGACGGGGTGGTGGCCTTCGGGGCCAAACAATCAGACAAAGTCGTCGGTCTGGCCCGCATGGCAACGATTTTTGCCCATCATTATAATGCGGTGCCCATGTCCGTGCGGGTAGTGCAACCGTACAGCAGGGAATATGTCCTGCAGGGAGCCATGGATTCTCTTTTCAGCGGGGAACGGGAGGAGATTGAGAAACTAGGCTATGATCTGCACACGGAACTGGTGCCGGACAAGGATATCGCCTCGGGTCTGGTTGCAGCGGTGGAATACAACGATGCCAAGGCGGTTGTTCTCGGCTATCCCATTGAAGGGACCTTTCAGAGCTTCCAGGAGATTCTGGAGAAGGTGGCGAAAAACGTTGCCTGTCCGGTGGTGCTGGTCAGGTTTTATGGCGAGTTGCATACGGAAAGGATACTGGTACCGGTGCGAAGCCTGGATGAGCTTAATGATGTGGGTCCCATTGTTCATGCCCTGTCCCGGGTGGGTGATCATCAGCTGACCATCCTCTACCTGCTGCCCGCCGATGAGCCTGATGAGAGAGTGGAATTCAAAAAGCATCAGCTGGCAGACTGGGTAAAAAGGCTGAAAATCACGGCGCAGATCACTTTTCAGATCGACAAGACCGAGGCCAGGCAGGAAACGATTCTCAAAGAATCGGAAAAACATGATCTGGTGGTCATGGGCACATCAAAAAAGAATGTACTGAAAAAGTTGTTTTTCGGCTCATTGGTGGAGACAGTCTCCAGAAGGATCCGCAAGCCGCTGCTGATTGTTTACCGGCCTGCCAATGAGGCCCTGCTGGCTGACCGGCAGCTGCGCTGAGCTTTTTTGGGGCGTAGACTTTTTTTTTTTTTGCCGCCATTACATGTTATGGAAAAATTTTAAAGATTTGAGCTTCGTATTTTATATGCAGTAAGAGCCATATCGGGGGAGACATGGATTCTGATTTAATAAGCTCGCATATGCTTTTGGTAACAGGCCAGAGCTATGAGTCATGCAGAGACAATGTGCTGCGTTTTTTTCACAATACCATTCTGGTGAAATATGACCGGGTGGACGTCATTGCCGAAGAATCGGTGTCCGCCCTCCAGGATGAGTTCAAGGAGAAACTGGCGGAGGGGATGGGGCAGAACAGGCAGCGGGTGCAGCAGCTGCTTGGGGAATTGCGGCATGAGGGCTTCGGCGACCTGGGTAAGTGGTTGGCCATGCCCCAGGGCTATCCCAGTAAAACCGTCCATGAAATCGCCCATCTGCTGGACGGTTTTTTCGGGATAGATTCCGCATTTTATAATCTCATTGACGACTCGCACTGGGTGTCTGACACCCTATTGCAGGAGATCGGCGCAAACCCACAGCGTTACTGGCTGATCAGGGCCGATGGCCGTTCACAGGTGGCGAATATTGACAGGGTGCCGTTCCTGCGCCGCCTTGGCAAAGAGTGAAGTCCTTTTAAGCCAGATCGATTGGCAGATACTCCGGCTGCCAGCGCATGTTGCTGATCAGTTTGTTCAGCTTCTCCTCGTCATTGTCATGCTGGAAGTCGCTGAAGGCGCAGAGATGACCGACATTGGCCCTGATGGCGGTAAGCCCCACGGCCTGGGATACCTTGAGGCTGACGCTTTGCAGTTCCGCTACCGGCGGCAGCAGCTCGCCCCTGTCCATGGCCTCGGGCTGGACGCACTGGGAAACCGCATGGGCTGCCGCGGTGAAAAAGGACGGCAGCACCTCCTTGGCCCCTGAGGCAATGATGCCCAGTCCCACTCCGGGAAAAACAAAGACATTGTTGCACTGGCCGATGGTGTATGTCTTACCGTTGTGCGACACAGTCGGGAAGGGACTACCGGTGGCCACCAGGGCCTTGCCGTCGGTCCACTTGTAGATATCCGCCGGCAGGGCCTCTGTCATGGAGGTGGGGTTGCTGAGCGGCAGAATGACCGGCCGCGGGGTGTTGGCCGCCGCTGCCTGCACCACTTCCCTGGTGAAACAGCCTGATTGGCCCGAGGTGCCGATGAGCACAGTCACTTTCTCGTGTTTCACCACGTTTTCCAGGCTGCCGTCGCCCGCCTCTTTCAGCCATGGGAGCTGGGACGGGTCCTTGGCGAATTTTTCCTTGTACGGTTCGAGTTTGCGGTCCGAGGTGACCAGCCCCTGGCTGTCCAGGGTATAGATCCGGCTGCGTGCCGTTTCAGGGCTTAAACCGTTTTCAATCAGGGCGGTTTCGATCTGTTCGGCAATGCCCACCCCGCCTGCCCCGGCCCCATGGATCAGATAGACCTGATCTTCCAGTCTTTCCTTTTTGATGCGCATGGCGGTGAGTATCCCGGCCAGGGTGACCGCACCGGTGCCCTGGATGTCGTCATTAAAGGAAATCAGGTCATGCAGGTAGGAGTCCCGGATGGCAAAGGCGTTCTGTTTGGAAAAGTCCTCCCACTGGCAGAGGGCATTGGGGAAAACAGCCCTGAAGGCCTTGGCAAAGCGCTGTACGAAACGCAGATAATCGCTGCCGGAGAGCCTTTCATGCCGCCAACCCAGGTAAAATTCATCGTCCAGCAGCGCTTTGTTGTTTGTGCCCACGTCAAGGGAGATGGGCAGGCAGTGCCAGGGGGCTATTCCCGCCCCCTGGGTATAGAGCATGAGTTTGCCGAGGCAGATGGCGATACCGCCGGCCCCCTGGTCGCCGATGCCCAGGATTCCCTGGTTGTCCGTCACCACCGCTACCCTGATTCCCAGGTGCACATAGCGGCGCAGGATCTCTTCCGCCCGTTCGATGTTGCCGGGATAAAAGTGAACGCCGTTGGCATTGCGGAAGATCGACGAATAACGCTGGCAGGCAAGACCCACGGTGGGGGTGTAGATGATGCCCATGTACGTTTTGATATCACTGCGGATCAGGGCGTGGGCCAGGGTCGCGTTGCGGTCGAAAAGAGCGCGGATATAGATGTAGCGTTCAATGTCATCTTCCTTGTTCTTCACCTTTTCGGCACTGTTGATCACCTGGCTCACCAGAGAACGGGGCGAGGGGGGCAGGGCGCCGTCAAGACCAAGTCTGCTCCGTTCTTCCTCGGTGAAGGCCGTGCCTTTGTTGATGTAGTTGAAGTATTGCAGGGCGAGGCTTGGTTTTTTTGCGATAATCGCCTCGGTATTGCCGTACTCACCGTATTTGAACGCGTAGATGTCTTCCGTCATGGGTTTCTCTCAGTTGAAATTATTTACCAAACATACCTTTCAGGGCATCCATAGCCTTCTGCATATCCTGGCCTGATCCCTGGTTTGCCGGGGGAGCCTGCTGTCCGGCGGATTCGGCCTGATTCATGGCATCTCCGGCCTGTTGCTGCATTTTCTGGGAAGCATCCGGTGATTTCAATGTGTCAATGGTGGATTTGGCCATGGCCCTGGCCGCATCATCGGCCTCCTTGTCATGGGTGACCTGGATGCCGGGAGGTGGGGCAAAGACGTCACCGGGCACTGATCCCTCAGTGATCTTGGTGGCCACCGTGGAAAATTTCATGCCCATCATGCTCACATCGGATTTCAGGGTAATATCCGTGCCGTGCATTGAGTATGACGTGGTGCCGGCAACGGAGGCGAGATCACAGTTGTAGCCCAGGATTTTTTCGGCATTCTGCTGGACGGAGCCCTGCATGCCCTGCATAAGGGACGTGCCCATTTCCTGGACATTTTTATTAACCATGTCCTTTTCCTTGGATGACAGTTTGTTGTATTCCTCGATCATGAATTTCACCGGATTGGTCACCTTGGTGCCGGTCCTTTCCTTCATGTCGATGGTATAAACCCAGTCGGGATTGGTGATTTCGATCTGATCCGTTTGGGTGGTCATAAACATTATTTTTGACGTTGACTTGCGGTGGCTTGCTTTTTCTTTGCCATAGTCTCGGATATAGAGGGTTTCCGAGCCTGTCTCGGACCCGGTGATGCTGTACTGGATAGTTGCTTCCTTGAAGGGAAGTTTTATGTCCCAGGGATTTTTTTCCGCAAAGGCAGCTGTGCAGAGGGAAAAGCTGAGAAAGAGGCAAAGCAGAAACAGGGCAAATCGAGTTTTCATCATAGTCGGCACCGGAATTTTTTAATTGGTTAATAAGTATATTTGCCTAGATCATAACGTTATGGGAAAGGCAATAACAAGTTAAAATTATGCCTTAAGCTCAAAAGCTGCGCTGAAAAGTTTGCGGGTATAAGGGTGAGTGGGATTTGCAAAAATATCTGCCGCCGGACCGCTTTCAACGATCATTCCGTCTTTCATCACCGCCACATCGTCGGCCAGGGCGCGGACCACGCGCAGATCGTGGGATATGAACAGGTAGGTGATGGCGTATTTTTCCTGCAGGGAGCGCAGCAGATCGATGATCTGGGCCTGGATGGTCATGTCGAGTGCGCTGGTGGGCTCGTCGAGCACGATGAATTTCGGCTGCAGGGCAATGGCCCGGGCAATGGCGATCCTCTGGCGCTGTCCGCCGGAAAATTCGTGGGGATAGCGGTCCAGCATTTCAGGGGTCAGTCCCACCTCATTGAGAACCCGTTCGACAATTTCCCGTCGCTGCTGTTTGTTCCGGCCGATATGATGCACCTTGAGCCCTTCCTCGATGATCTGAAAAATCGTCATGCGCGGGGAAAGCGATGAAAACGGGTCCTGGAAAACGACCTGCAGTTCCCGGCGCAGGCTGCGCATTTCGCTGCGGTTTCTGGCCAGCAGATCCGTCTCCCCATAGCTGATCCGCCCAGTGCCCTCAATGAGCCGCAAAATCCCCAGGCCGAGGGTGCTTTTGCCGGAGCCTGATTCGCCGACAATGCCATAGGTTGACCCTTCCTTGACAACCAGGCTCACTCCGTTGACCGCTCGGATCTCTCCCACCTTGCGTTTGAAAAAACCCCTTCTGATGCTGAAATGGCAATGGAAATCGGCAATGGTGAGCAGAGGTTTGCCGGTATTCTTATGGTCGGGTTCCCCTTTGGGCACGCTGTTAAGCAGTTTGATGGTATATGGGTCACGGGGTGACGCAAAGATGGTGGAGCAGGGGCCGTGTTCGACGATGCGTCCCTGGTGCATGATATTGACGGAATCAGCGATCTTTCTGACCATGTGAAGATCATGGGTGATGAGCAGAACGGACATGTCGAGCTCTGTCTGCAGCTCCTGCAGCAGGGTAAGGATCTGGGCCTGAATGGTTACGTCAAGTGCTGTGGTCGGCTCATCGGCGATCAGCAGCTTGGGCCGGCAGGCCAGGGCCATGGCAATCATCACCCGCTGTCTCTGCCCGCCGGAAAGCTGATGGGGAAAGCTTTGCATACGGTTGTCCGGGTCAGGGATGCCGGTCTTATCAAGAAGCTGCACCGCCTTGGCCATGGCCTGATCCGGGGCGAGATGCTGGTGCAGCATAAGCGGTTCGATGAGCTGCTGACCGATGGTGTAGACAGGATTAAGCGAGGTCATGGGTTCCTGAAAAATCATGGCAATATCATTGCCCCTGATTTTCTGCAGCTGGGTCTCACTTTTGGTCAGCAGATCCTGACCATTAAAAAGGATTTCCCCCTGGCAGCTGAAAGAGTGGCGGTCAAGCAGCTGCAGGATGGAAAAGGCGGTTACGGATTTGCCCGAACCGGATTCACCCACCAGCGCCACGGTCTCCCCATGATGAATGGTCAATGACACATCATGGAGGACCGGCTGAAAACCGTCCTGGCTGTGGAAGCCGGCATTGAGAGCATGAATCTGCAGCAGTGGCGTCTTCATACCTTCCTCGGATCAAAGGTTTCCCGCAACGCCTCGCCGATAAAGATCAGCAGAATCAGGGTGCCCACCAGAACAAAAAAGGTGCTGAGGGACAGCCACCAGGCATCGATATTGGCCTTGCCCTGGGCCAGCAGTTCCCCGAGACTGGGGGTAGGCGGGGGAACGCCGAGACCGAGGAAATCAAGACTGGTCAGGGCCAGGATCGCTCCTGACATGCGGAAGGGCAGAAAGGTGATGACCGGGGTCATGCCGTTGGGCAGCAGGTGGCGGACCATGATGGTGACGTTGCCCACCCCCATGGCCTTTGCCGCCGTAACATAATCCAGGTTGCGGCTTTTGAGAAATTCCGCCCGCACGTAATCGGACAGGCCCATCCAGCCGAACATGGAGAGCAGGATCAACAGCAGCAGCAGGCTCGGTTTGAAGATGGAGGAGAAAATGATCAGCAGATAAAGTTCGGGCATGGAGCCCCAGATCTCGATGAAACGTTGGCAGAAAAGATCGGTTCTGCCGCCGAAATAGCCCTGTATGGCCCCGGCGGCTATGCCCAGCAGGGTGCCCACCCCGGTAAGCAGCAGACCGAAGACGACGGAAAGGCGGAATCCGTAAATGAGTCGTGCCAGCACATCCCGGCCCCGGTCATCGGTGCCCAGCAGATTCTCCCTGGTGGGGGGAGAGGGAACCGGCACGTCCAGGTTGGGGTTGATTGAGGCAAAACTGTAGGGATTAAGCGGGAAAAAGGTCTTGTTGTCGCCCATGGTGATCTTTTCAAGAATATAGGGGTCCCGGTAATCGGCTTCGGTGGGGAAATCCCCGCCAAAGGTGGTTTCCGCATAAGTTTTGACCAGCGGAAAATAAAAAGAACCGTTGTAGATGATGAGAAAGGGCCGGTCGTTGCTGATCACCTCGGCGCCAAGGCTCATGACAAAGAGAATGGAAAAGATGATAAGGCTCCAGTAGCCCCGCCTGTTGTTCTTGAATTTCCGCCAGCGCCGCTGGAAGATGGTGTTTTTCTTGAGTGCTCTTGCAGGCATATTTTTTTACTGCTCCACGCTTTCAAAGGTAATGCGCGGGTCAACCACCACATAGCTGAGGTCGGACAGCAGCCGGGAGATCAGACCGATAATGGTGAAAAAATACAGGGTGCCCAGCACAACGGGATAATCGCGGTTAAGAATCGATTGATAGGCCAGCAGTCCCATGCCGTCCAGCGAAAAGATGGTCTCGATCAGCAGACTGCCGGTGAAAAAGGCGGTGATAAAGGAACCTGGAAAGCCGGTAATGATGGGAATAATGGCGTTTCTGAACACATGGCGGTAGAGCACCCGGTTTTCACTTAAGCCCTTGGCCCGGGCAGTGATAACGTACTGTTTGCGAATCTCTTCCAGAAAGCTGTTTTTGGTGAGCAGGGTCATGACGGCAAGGCTGCCCACCGCACTGGAGATAATGGGCAGCACCATGTGCCACAGGTAATCAAGAACCTTGCTCATCATGTTCAGTTCGGACCAGTTGTCAGAGACCAGTCCGCGCAGGGGAAAGATATTCCAGAAGCTGCCGCCGCCAAAGAGGACGATGAGCACAATGGCCAGCACAAAACCTGGGATGGCGTAGCCCACCAGAATCATGGTGCTTGAAAAAACATCGAAGCGGGAGCCGTCACGCACCGCCTTTTTGATGCCCAGCGGGATGCAGACCCCATAGACGATGAGAAAGGACCAGAGGCCCAGGGACATGGATACCGGCAGCTTGGAGATGACGAGATCCACCACGGACTGATGATGGTAGTAGGATTTGCCGAAGTCAAAGACCAGATAGTTGCCCATCATGGTAATAAAGCGTTCCATCGGCGGCTTGTCAAAACCATACATGGCCCGGATTTCCTGGATGCGTTCAGGGTCAAGGCCTTTGTTGCCCTGGTAGATATTTGAGCCACCGCCGCTGACTTCAGCGCCGCCCCGGGAGGAGCGCTGCATGTCGGCAAGCATTCTCTCCACCGGTCCGCCCGGCACAAACTGGGTGACGGTGAAGGTAATCAGCATGATCCCGAACAGGGTGGGGATCATGAGCAGTATGCGGCGCAGGATATAGGCAAACATGATATCAGGACTCTTGAGGTCGTAACGTTATATTGTTGAGTTGTGTCACTGGTTCGGATTCTGGGCTGTTTAAGGTTTGAGTGACTAAAATGCCTAAAATACTTAAAGTGTCTAAAGTTTAAACTGCCTTCAGTGAAAGATATCCTTTAAAACTTCAGGCACTCTCAGGAGCAGGTTGACTGAACTGTCAATCCCCTTTGCCTTTCTCCCACCAGGTCATCAGCAGTTGAAAGGGCGTGTAATAAAGAGGCAGAGTTTCCGGGCGGGAGAATTTGTCCCAGAAAGCGATGCGGTAGGTGGCAAGATACCAGTTGGGGATGAGGTAATAGTTATACCAGAGTACCCGGTCAAGGGCCTTGCAGGCTGCGGTCAGTTCCTCCTGGGTGGTGGCGTAGATGATGCGGTCCACCAGTTGATCCACCGCCGGATTCTTGATGCCGATGATATTGCGTGATCCCTTGCGGTCCGCCGCCGCCGAAGTCCAATAGTCGCGTTGCTCGTTGCCCGGCGACTGGGACTGGCCAAAGACATCTACGGTCATGTCAAAGTCAAAGTCCTGCATGCGCTGGACATAGAGGGCCTGGTCGATGGTGCGATAGGTGGCATCGATCCCCAGTGTCTGCAGATTCTTGACAAAATCCGCCATAACTCGTTCAAAGGAGGGAGAAGAAAGCAGAATTTCAAACGCAAAAGGCTTGCCGTGCTTATCGGTCAGTTTCCCGTTGTGCACCGTCCATCCCGCTTCGGCGAGCAATTTCATGGCCGCGCGGAGATTATTGCGCAGGGCCGTGGGGGAACCGGTCTTAACCGGGGTGATGGGGGTGGTAAAAACTTCGGAAGGTACCTGATCCTTGAAAGGTTGCAGCATTTCCAGCTCAAGACCCTGGGGCAGGCCGGTTGCGGCCAGATCGGAATTGCTGAAAAAGCTCTGCGTCTGGGTATATTGGTCAAAAAACAGGGTTTTGTTGGTCCGGGCAAAGTCAAAGGCCATGCCCAGGGCCTGACGGACGCGGCTGTCCTGGAAAAGCGGCCTGCGGATATTGAAGACAAAGGCCTGCATACCCTGATCGTTTTTATGGGCAAAGGGTTTCTTGATGATTTTGCCGCTGTCGAATTGTGATCCTTCCAGATCCCGTGCCCACTGCTTGGCGATATTGACATGCATGAAGTCAAATTCGCCGGCCTTGAAGGCCTCCACCCCAACGATCTGATCCTGGAAATATTTGAAGGTAATAGTATCGAAATTAAACATGCCCCGGCGGCAGGCGACATCATTGCCCCAGTACGCGGGGTTTCTCTTGTAGGTGATGGATTTCCCCTGTTTGAAATCGCTGATGATATAAGGACCGCTGCCCACCGGCGGGGTCATGTCCGCTGCGTTAAAGGGGTGTTTTTGGTAAAAGGCCTTGGAAAACACGGGGAGCTGCCCGGCAATCATATGAATTTCACGATTGGGCCGGGCGAAATAAAAACGGATTTTACCGGGATTGATAATTTCGGCCCGGCTGATGTCCTGGTAATAGGAGGCGAAAAAAGGATGAGCATCCTTGCTTTGCAGGGTTTCCAGGGAAAACTTGACGTCTTCGGCGGTAACCGGTGAGCCATCGGAAAAACGGGCTTTGTCATTTAAGGTAAAGGTGACGGACATCCGGTCCGGGGCAAGCTCGATATCCTTGGCAAGTAAACCGTATTCGGCAAAGGGTTCATCCAGGCTGGGTGAGGCAAGGGTTTCAAAGATAAGTTCGGCAATACCTTCGGGCGGGTTGCCTTTCAGGGTGAAGGGATTCATCTTGTCATAGCTGCCCAGGGCATGCAGGATGATATCTCCGCCCTTGACCGCCTTGTCGGAGGTGTAGTCAAAGCGGGCGAATTCGGCCGGGTATTTTAATTTCCCGTCAATGCTTTCCCCGTGCGCCGCCAGGGCATTGCCGGTAACAAGCGGGGACAATGAACCGCAAAGGAGGAACAGGAAAGCCGGGAGTGAGCAGAGCCAGTTTTTCATATTGCAAAACCTTTTATCATATTTCATAATTTTTTATTGAACTGTAATTTTTTTACCAATGACAGGGAACAGGTCATGACATTGGCGAGCAGGGTGAGAATATCGGCGTCATGGTCGTTGAAATTGCCCTGTTCCTTGTTGATCACTTCGGCGACGCCGATGATTTCACCATTGATATGCAGGGGAACGGCAAGAATATTGTGAATTTCTTCGCCGCCGGGAAAGGAGTTTTCCCAGGCAACATCGCCAACGGCGGATTTGCTGACAAAGGCGGCCCTGGCATGGCGATAGACCCAGCCGGAAAGTCCTTTATCTATGGGAATGGATCTGCCTTCGAGCTGCTCCTTGTGGGTACCGCAGTGAATGGCGGTGACCAATTCGTTATCCCGGCGGTTGGCCAGCATGAGAGAGCCTGACTCGCCGCCGAGAAGCTTGACTGCCATTTCAATGATCTGGGCAAATACCCAGGGATCATCATAGAGGTTCTGCGCCAGGAGCGATATCTGCAGCAGGGCGAGAAGCTCATCGTAGGTCAGTTCTTTTGTGAGCTGTTGCGGCAGCAGTTGGGAAATCAGTCCGGTACGGAGGGCGCGTGGATCGACGGCATTCATCTCCATGAGAATGTCGCCCAGGCGCGTCTGTCCTGTGCATCTTAATTGCAGCCAGTCAAGCAGCTGTGCACCGATATCCTGTTGTTCCGCGGATTGTTGCGTGTCAGAACTCTGGGTCGCTTTTCCCAGCTGCTGTCTGGTCAGTGCCTCGTTGAGGACATCGGGGTCCACCAGACCAAGCCCCTGCAGGATATCGCCCAGTCTCTGCCATTGCACCCGGTTACTTAACAGCTGACCGGAGAGATTGGCGGTGATGCTTTCAAAATAGGGATTTCTACCATCAGCGAAAAAGGAGACCAGATAGTTGTCCATCCTGTTAAAGAGTTTCAGCCTCGGCAGAATGAAATTTTCATAGAATTCAGGGGTGGTGTTGAGCATTTCCTGAAAAGAATCGTAAACATGGACAGCGCGTTTCCGGAGATTTTTCTTCCCTTCCGTGTTGTATGCCTCCAGAAATTCATCATGGAGATCATGCAGGCGCCTGATATAGTTGATATCAGCCATCTGGGCAATAAGATCCGCCGAGGCAACCATTTGTGCCATGACCAGGTGCTCATCATTCTTGAAAACGGTCATGTCGGGTTGTTCACCGAATTCAGTGGTCCCGATCATTCGGCTTATAAAAGTGATGTCTTTTTTACTCCATCTCTTTCTGCTAAGATAATTGCAGGCGAGATCCATGCTGCGGCCCACATGGGAAAAGGTAAACTTACCGCCTTTGCCCTGTCGGTCATTTTTGTTCTTCAGGTAGCCTGAGTCATGCAGCAGCGATGCGGCGATGCCGGCAAGAAATAGGGACCCGGCAATGGGCCGGCTGGAATTGACTTTGTTCCATCCGCCTGTCATGCGTGCCGTGGCAAGGGCAACCGCAAGGCAGTGATTCAGATTATGATAACCCACCTGGCAGGCCTCAAATTCCGGCCACTCGCCGGCATAGAGGGCTGTCACGTCGGTGAAAAGTTGTTTCAGTTTTTTGTCAACCTTGCCGTATTCCGTTTGGCAAATGGAGTAAATCTGCTCAATCATGGTCTGTGGTGATGAATCCGATTGTTCAGGCGGCAGATTTTCGGGTAAGGGTTGAGTCTTCTTTTTTTGCATGGGGCAATTTGGCTTAAAATAAGCTGACATATGGTTTTCTAATGACAATATATTGATTTTTATAGCATATTATTGGCAGGATACAAACTATAAAAAAATTGATTAACTTAACAGTATCTATTAATGTTGCAGTCCTGCATATTCCGCTCTTTTGAGTCGGGATTTTTTTATTGTTTATTTGACTGTCTCGCAAAAAGCCGCTCGACAGCCCTACAGTGCATGATAAGCTTTTAATTTATCGTCACAAAATTCGGGTGTCGGACTTTTTACCCTTAAGGGTAAAAATACGAAGCCATTTAGTTTGGAGGTTAACAAACAATGGGTAAAACCATCACTGAGAAAATTTTTGAGACCCACAAACGGGACGTTCCCTCGGATAATAACGTCGTGCTTGATATAGATGTGGTCATGTGCCATGAGATTACCACCCCGATCGCTGTCAATGATCTCAAGGCGAGAAACATGGACCGGGTTTTTGACCCGCAAAAGATAAAGGTGGTGATTGATCACGTTACACCGTCCAAGGATTCAAAAACCGCCACCCAGGCCAAAATCCTGCGGGATTGGGCCAGACGCAACAATATCAAGGATTTTTTTGATATCGGCGCAAACGGTGTCTGTCACGCCCTGTTCCCTGAAAAAGGATTCATTCGTCCCGGTTACACGGTAATCATGGGCGACTCCCACACCTGCACCCACGGAGCCTTCGGCGCATTTGCCGCGGGCGTCGGTACCACGGACTTGGAGGTGGGAATTCTCAAAGGGGTCTGTTCCTTCCGTCTGCCGGAAACGATGAAGGTCACTATCACCGGTAAGCTTGCCAAAGGGGTATATGCCAAGGATGTCATCCTGAAAATCATCAAGGAACTGACCGTAAACGGGGCCACCGACAAGGTGATGGAGTTCTGCGGTCCGGTGGTGGACGCCATGAGCATGGAGGGCCGTATGACCCTGTGCAATATGGCCATCGAGGCAGGGGCCACCTGCGGGGTGTGCCTGCCTGACCGGGTTACCGCCGAGTACCTCTGGCCCTTTATCCAGGATGAGTATGCTGATATCGATGCCGCGGTTGCGGCTTTCCGCAAGTGGCATTCCGATGCCGATGCCAGATATATGGCGGAAAAGACCTTTGACGTATCAGAGCTTGTGCCCCAGGTGACTTACGGTTTCAAACCGGATGAGGTCAAGGACATCACCGACATGAAGGGAACAAACATCGACCAGGTTTACATGGGATCCTGCACCAACGGCCGTATCGAAGATCTGCGTTCAGGCGCGGAAATTCTTAAAGGGCGGAAAATCGCCGATAATGTACGGGCCATTCTTTCTCCGGCCACACCCAAGGTTTACAACCAGGCCATGGAAGAAGGGCTTATTAAAATTTACATGGACGCCGGTTTCTGTGTGACCAACCCCACCTGCGGCGCCTGTCTGGGCATGAGTAACGGCGTACTGGCTGCCGGCGAGGTCTGCGCTTCAACGACGAACCGTAATTTTAACGGACGCATGGGCAAAGGCGGCATGGTTCACCTGATGAGCCCGGTTTCTGCAGCCGCGGCGGCGGTAAAAGGTTATATCGTTGATCCCAGGGAAATGATGTGATTGCGGATCGCTGATTGCGGATTTGGGATTGAATGCGGTGCAGTCTTTTCAATCCCAAATCTGCGATCAAATAAATAAACTAACTAAATATGAATGGCGGGCTTGTGGAAACTGTATGGTAAATTGCGGATTACTCTTTTCAATCCCCAATCCTCTATCCCCAATCCGCAATCAGATAATGAGGTTTTTATGAAGACATTCGGCGGCCAGGTACTTTTTCTGGACAGAAACGATATCAACACAGATGAGATAATTCCGGCGAAATATCTGACGGAAAATACCAAAGAAGACTTAAAGCCCTTTATATTGGAAGACTTGAAACTGCCGGGATTTGATCCGACGGCAGATGTGAAAGGTGCGGGAGTCATCGTCACCCGTTCCAATTTCGGCTGCGGCTCCTCCAGGGAACACGCCGTGTGGGTTTTTGAGGTGAATGACATCAATGTGGTTATTGCCGAGAGTTTTGCCAGGATTTTCCGGCAGAATATGTTTAACTGCGGTATGCTTGCCATTGAGTTACCGAAAAAAGATATTGATGCGCTTTCTGCTCTTGGGAAAAATGTAACCATCTCCGTTGATATGGATAAGGAAATCATCATCGCCAGTGGATCGAAAGAATTCACCTGTAAATTTGTCTTGAATTCTTTTGATAAGGATCTGGTGCTGGCAGGGGGCTGGCTGGCCTATGCCGATAAAAAATATTAATACGTTCCCGGCGAATACTTGTATTTGATGGATGTTTGTTTTTTGTCAGGTTTTTTCTGGATTTGCTTGACAAGTCCTGAAGATTGTATTTATTTGATTTTTTGTAAAAAAGGATCTGATTATATTTTTTTGTTGATGGCCAACAATTCACCGTCGAGTTGTTACGGGATTGTTTCCGATTTTCCGGAATAAATTTCATTAATTTCAGGAAAATTGATATTGTTTTGGCTTTTTTTTATAATTTGTAACTGGTTGATCTTGTCGGAGCATTGCTTAACCTTTGAAATAAAAGATTTTTTTAGTTTTGTTTTCAATTTTTATAAGATGGCACCTGATTTGCTTGGTTTTAATCTAATGAATTCTGGCAGTCTTAAAGTGTCATGTTTCTCCCCAAATACTGGGATGCAGGTTGGGGATCAAATAGAGGGAGGGGCTGAGGTGAAGAAGAAAACACTATGCGGTATTGGGGCAATCCTTTCTTCAGCTGTTATAGCTGCTTCGAGTATCACGGCAATGGCGGCTGATGTGGATGTGTATGCCGAAGGGGCCTATACAGATACGGATCTGGTTGTTTATATTTATGCGAATATCACTGGGGATCCTCTGGTCAGTGCCGGGGTTCAGTTGCCATACGACAACACGAAACTTACATTAACTTCAGCTGTGAAAAATACTGATGATTGGTATTTTGGGACAACCTCTGTCAAATATCCGTATCAGGATCCCCAGGATACCGGCAGTTCCGTTGTTTTTATCTGTGGCAAGATCGATGAGGGTAATCCCACCGCCGGTGTGACAGGGGCAAGAAAACTCATCGGCAAGGCAACGTTTATCCGAACAGACAGTACCGATCCAGGGACTTCTCCTGAAGCATATTTCGGTTCCACATCACTTGGACTTGGTGTCATAAGAACAGATGGTGAGGTGTTTGCTAACTTTGTCACCGCTGGTGAGGCTGTGCTGGATAATACAGCATCGTTGGATATGACTAGTGTTATTATCCGTGAACGTGGGGATGCTAATGCGGATCATCTTATTACTAATTCTGATTACTTTGCAGCCAAGACTTTAATAACGACTGGAATTTATAAGGTTTATGCAGATTGTAATGCAGATAATCTTATCACTAATTCTGACTTTTTTTGTATAAAATCATTAATGTAAATTTGATTTGAGGGGTTTAAAATGTTAAGAAAAAGTTTATTAATTTTTGGTGTGTTCTTATTTTCTCTATTAACCGTATCAACATCAAGTAAGGCATCTACTTTTGATATTGATATTAATGGGTTAGATGAGGTTGCTGGAAGTGGTATTGCTGGGTTTACTTTTTTTCTTGATGTGAGTAATGATTTTGTGAAAAATAGTAGCACATTAGGAGATGCCATACCTACCACAGGTGTGTGGTTGGCGGATACTTATAGTGATATATCAAAATTTGGTGCTGCTGACTGGGGACCTCTGCTGTTAAGTGCCCCTTTGGCTCCTTTGCAGAATGGTACAATTTTAACAATTGATTATACTGGTACAATTTTTGGTTTTGATGCGATACAATTTACTGATCTTGCTGGTTCGAATATGTATCCTGGGACAATTTATCTTGCTTCTTTCACCACGGAAGGTGCTACTTTTACTGGCGCAGCCGTGCCAATCCCCGGCGCAGTCTGGCTTCTCGGTGCTGGTCTTTCAGGACTGGTTGCGTTGAGACGGAAAAATAGCTGAAATTCCTCTCTTAAGCAGTAAAAAAAAATCCCGTCAGACGGTGTTATCGTTTGACGGGATTTTTTTTGGCATAATCGGAAGAATATTTTACGTTTACACTTACTCTCAATTCCTTAAACTTTTTAAAAAAATACGTTGAATGGCATTAACCGTACACATTGAAAAACTGGTGATTGGCGGCAACGGTTTAGGCCGGTTTTCGGACGGCAAAGTAGTACTCGTACCCTATGTCCTACCCGGAGAAGAGGTAGAAGTTCGGCTGATCAGTAAAAAAAAGAATTATGTGGAGGCGCGTGCGGTAAAAATTCTGCAATCCTCCACAGATCGTGCAGAACCTCCCTGTCATTACTTTCCCCAATGTGGCGGCTGTGATTTCCAGCATGTCCGCTTTGCAAAACAGGCGGATCTGAAGAATCAGATCTTGTTTGAGCAGCTTGAGCGATCTGGCTTAAAACAGGACTTCAGGTCGTTTCTTCTTCCTCCCTTGCCTGCCCCAAAGGATTTTCACTACCGGCAGCGTATCAGGTTGCATGTGGGAAAGGATGGAGAACTCGGCTTTCACCGCAGTCAATCCCATGAGGTGATACCCATCAGCGCCTGTCTGCTGGCAAGGCAACAGCTGAACGACGTTCTGGGTTATCTGATCAATAAGTCACCCTTTGCCAAGATTACCGCTTTAACGACCTCTGTTGAGCTGTTGTTGAGCCCTGCTGAAGATCTTGTTGTTATTCTTATGCATCTGTCCAGAAGACCTCGACCGGCTGAAAAAAAGGTTTTTGAGGAGCTCGCCGGAGGCCACAGCAGTATAAAACATTTGATCGTCAAGGCAACAGGCTCAGCCATGGCAGGTGTTTTTCCCGAAAACAAAGCAGGTGATGAGCAGCCCTTGCTCTCTTTCTCCCATGCGTTGCCTGATGGAGAAAGCCTCAGGATGACCATCGAGCCGGGAGGATTCTGTCAGGTTAATTCGGACCAGAATGAGAAGCTCATTGCCCTGGTGATGGAATGGGCAAAGCTTGAAGCCGGACACAGGGTTCTTGATCTCTTCTGCGGGATGGGGAATTTTTCTTTGCCGCTTGCCCGGCAGGCCAAATCGGTTATCGGCATGGACCTGCAGCGTTCAGCCATCCGCAGTGCCAACCGCAATGCTGAAATTAACGGCATTGTTAACAGCACTTTTTCCCAGAATTCCGCCCTTGAAGGTGCAAAAAACCTTGCTGCAACTGGGGAAAAGTTTGATATTGCCCTGCTTGACCCGCCGCGGCAGGGATGTGCGGACGTTATCCCTTATCTGACTGCCCTCGGGATCTCGCAGATTATCTATATCTCCTGCGATCCGGCGACTTTGTGTCGGGATCTCGTTCTTCTGCAAGGGGAAGGGTATGTGGTGGAAAAGATGAGAATGGTTGATATGTTTCCCCAGACCCATCATCTGGAAACCATTGTATCTCTGCGTCGTTAAGTTTGTGCTGCCTGTTGCAGAAAGAGAAGGGCGCAGCGGGCAAGGAATTCAGCGCCGATGGGCAGAACCCGTTCATCAAAATCAAAGATGGGGCTGTGGGCATTGGCATTGGGGAGGTCATCGCGTCTCGCGCCAAATCGAACAAAGCAGCCTGGAACCTGTTTGAGGTAAAATGAGAAATCTTCACCGCCTAAGCTCGGATATGGCTGATTTTTCACGCCGTTTTCTCCCACTGTCAGCAGGGCGGCCTCTCTCGCCACCTCGGAGATAACCGGGTCATTGATGACCGGGGGGTAGCCTTCAATCAAAGTTAATTCCGTTTCAGTTCTGTACAGATCCTGAACAGCCGCAACCATTCGTCTCAGACTTGTGAAAATTTTCTCCCGTGCCTCGGGATGGGTTGTGCGGATGGTGCCATCCAGAACAACCTGGTCGGCAATGACATTTGTGGCGGTACCGCCATTGATTTTGCCAACCGTGACAACCGCCGGGAAAACCGGGTTTGTTTCCCTGGCAACCAGGGTCTGGAGGCAAGCCACCAGAAAAGAGGCGGCAACAATGCAGTCAACGCTTTCATGGGGTTTGGCCGCATGCCCTCCAGTGCCTCTGATGATGATTTGAAATTCATCGGTAAAGGCGCAGATGATTCCGGGCTGCACGGAAATTTCACCAACCCCGTAATGACGTTCAATATGACCGCCAAAGATGGCGTCTACTCCCTCCAGCGCTCCCGCTGCGATCATTTTTTCCGCTCCTCCGTCATCCTCTTCGGCCGGCTGAAAGAGCAAAACGATCTGCCCCGGCAGTTGGGGCTGATTTTTTAGGAGTGCTGCGGCACCCAGGAGCATGGCCATATGGCCGTCATGGCCGCATGCATGCATGATTCCCGCATTTTTAGAGGAGAAGGGGAGTCCTGTTTTTTCCGTGATTGGCAGAGCATCCATGTCAGCGCGCAGTGCGACGGCCTTGGCGCCGTTTTTCTTTTCGCCGATAAAGGCCACGATGCCTGTGCCGGCTACTCGTTTTTTATAAGATATGCTGAGTTCTTCCAGTTTCCCGGACACATACTCCGCGGTACGGAATTCCTGCAGGGCGAGTTCCGGATACTGATGAATCGACCTGCGGATATCAGTCATCCAGGCAACCAGTTGAGAGTCTGGGGTGAGAGAGTTCTTCATTGCAGGGCTTCCTCATAAGCTTCTCTGGTTTCCGGGGTAAAACAGACGAAGATAACCTGTTTTAGAAAGGGAATCTGCATGGCAGCAATCATGGTTTCCCGCACGGCAATCTTCGCCGCCACCTTTACGGGAAAACCGTATGCACCGGTGCTGATGGCCGGAAAGGCTATGGTTTCAAGGTGTTGGGTCTGGGCAATCTTAAAGGTATTGCGGTAGCATTCGGCCAAAAGATGCGTTTCCTCATGATTGCCGCCACGCCAGATCGGACCAACCGTGTGAATGACAAAACGGGCGGGAAGCTTATAGCCCTTGGTGATTTTTGCCTCGCTGGTGGGGCATCCGTTCAACGTCCGGCATTCCGTCAGCAGTTCGGGTCCGGCTGCACGATGGATCGCTCCGTCAACACCGCCGCCTCCCAGCAGGGAAGAGTTGGCTGCATTGACAATGACATCAACTGACAGGGTAGTAATGTCTGTCTCAACCAGTTTGATGATCTTTTTTTTCATCCCAATCTCCATAATTTCCCATCGATAATTCAAGCTCTTTTCTTATGTCATTTGCCAGTGTCCTGGGCGAAAGGACTCGGGCCAAACCGCCCCAGGAGAGCACCCATTTTTTAATCTCAAGCAGATGACTGGCAGTAAAAGACAGAATGATGCTTTTATCCTTATTTTCAACAAGTTTCTGGCCATGGTGCCATTCTCTTTCCCATATATAGGGTGCTGCCGCGGGTGAAAACCATATCCTGACATCATATTGTTTATCACTCCATTGTATACCAAAACGGTCCCGAGATGTTTGCTGAAAATCAAAATCATCAGGAACGGTAAAATGATGCCCGGTTAACTGAGCCTTACCAATACGGGAGAGAGCAAAGGTCCGTATATCCCGGCGTGATTGGCAGAAAGCAATGGCATACCATTCACCCTGGTAACTGACCACATGGTAGGGATCAATGGTGCGTTCCGAGAGATCGATTTCACCTGGTTTGCCATGGCGAATTGCCACTGATTGCGATGTGCGCAGGGCAGCGAAGACAGTTTCCCATACCTGCTCCGAAATGATGCTGTGAGGGGTGATAAAAAAAGAGAATCTGTCGTTGAGTTGGGTTGTGTCAATGGTGATTTTGTCCGGCAGGGATTCGGCAATTTTGGCAAAGAGGGATTGCAGGCGAGGGTATATCGGCGTGTTTTCGTATTGTTTGAGGACCTTTTCCGCTATGAAAACGGCAAAGAGGTCGCTGTCGTTCAAGGCGAGTGCCGGCAGGTGAAAGCTCTCTTCCGTATAGTAATAACCGCGCATTTTGGCTTCATAAGCCATGGGGGCATCAAGCATGTTGCGCATATAATCAAGATCACGCTGGATCGTTTTGGCGCTGACCTCCCACTCTTCGGCCAGCGACGCGCAGTTCGGAAAGGTTCTGTCCCTGATCTTTTTGTCAATAAAGAGCAGGCGGCTGTGCTGCGGTTTGAATTTTTTCATTTTTTTTCTTTTTGTTTAACTGGTAGGACACTATCTGTCCTACCAGTGTCTGTATGGTGAATGAAAAGGTTAAGGAATGCAAGAAAAAATGAAAAAAGGAGGTTGTTATGGGAAGAATCATGCAGACATGGACTGAATCACGGGAATTGCTGCCAATAATCAATTTCGACAATGTTGAAAACACGATAACCGTCAACTCTGACGAGGCAATAATACCCTATGACGAAGCTCTCAAGCAGGGTTTGGTCGAGGTTGTTCAGGTGGATCATTTTGACGGTGTGCCCCATGTGAAGATCACCAACAATTCATCCTGGAAGATATTAATTTTCAGCGGCAATGAGCTGATCGGCAATATGCGCAATCGCATGGTCAATATTTCCATTACATTACAGCACAATGCAGGTGTGGTTATCCCTGCCTTTTTCCTGGCATCCACCTATTTCTTTGATCAGGGTATGGTATCCATTCAGGAATATCTGCATCATTTCAAGGTAATGGATAACCAGGCCGGTGTTGTCTATATCGTAAATGGAAAAAATTGCGGAGAACGATATGGGGATTTCCCTCTGCAGGTTGAAGTGTGCTACAATCATTTTAATCTGGTCTGATATTGTGAAGGGAAACAATTGTACTGATCACGGAGGCGCTTTATGTTTTTTTGTAGACGCTTTGTGTTGTTTCTTATGCTGTCAATTCTGGTGGGCTGCGTTGGGGCGGTTCATGATTCGTCATTTCCCGCGGCAGACCGCCAAGTCGGATTGGTAGATCTCGGCAACGGTATCTGTCAGCAGACAAATAGCGGCCTGATGTGGCAGATTGATAAAAGCCCCCAATACTCCAACTGGCAAGAAGCAAAAAAACATGCGGAAACGATGAACTTAGGCGGGTACGCCGATTGGCGTCTACCGACGAGAGATGAGCTTTACATGCTGCATTATATTTCTGCACTGCAGGGTGCTGGTAACTGTGAGATGAAGCTCGCTGGTAATTACTGGAGCGGTAGAGTCGGGCAGGAGGCAGGTGCCGGCAGATGGGAATCATACCCCCTCTGCGGGGGAAATGAGTTTAAATATGTTAAAACGGAACAAGGGGTTGTCCGGGCTGTCCGGCCGTAAGGCAGGTATCATAATAATACTTCCGACTCAAGCGAAATGAAACCGGAAAACATGGCTGATAAGGATTTATGGACCGACGATCATACTGTGGCTTGCGACAGATGCGGGGGAAATCATGATGTGTCCAAACTGGTGCTCGACGAGGATGAGGGAATTTTTTTGTGTCCCATGTGTCAGTCAGAAAGTATCAGTTGCGGATGCGGTGATGAGTCCCAGGTGGAAGACTGATTGGTCTTCCACCTGCGAATTTGGGGAAATCTTCGCCAGCCGTTGGCGTATTGAAGAAGAGTAAACTTTTTTTATAGTTGGGGTGCGATGGGAACCGGTTAATCCGAAAAGAGAAAGCCGCTTTTATGCAGATTTCAGGCTGAATCATTGATTTTTAAGTATTTCCTTTTTTCTTGACAATTAAAGAGGAAAAGCTGTTTCATCTAAATATGAGCCCCCGTATGAGGGTATGATTTGTGCATCACGATAGAGAGAATATGATTTACGAAAATTTTTTTAACATGAGATATCTTGGGCGAAGTCGCAAATTGCAAAAAAATGAATATGGATTTTCCCTGATAGAGCTTCTTGTCGTTATCGGTATCATTGGCATATTGGTGGCAATATCATTTCCGAATCTTTTAACTTCTGCCGATGATTATCGGTTGAAAGCCGCGGCACGTGATATCTATTCCGACATGCAGCAGGCGAGGCTGCAGGCGATCAAGGGGAACACCTTGGTCTGCCTGAGTTTTACGACCGTTGTCTATCCGGCTATAGGCGGCGGCTATACCGTGTTTATTGATGATGGCGCGGGCGGCGGTGTAGCCAACAACGGTATTCAGGATGGAGGAGAGCTCACTCTAAATACTGTGACAATGTCCAGGCAGAATTCGCTGGTGAATGCTGCTTTCGGTTTTGCTTCCAGGATCACGTATACGGCAAAAGGGGTTACGGCCGGCAGCCAGACGGGCAATGTGACAATCAGAAATAACAACCGGTGGTATAAAATTACTGTTTCCGCAGGTGGAGGTCTCAGGCTTGAAGTCAGTAAAGATGGTATTACCTGGATTTAATAAAAAATATAATTGTCCGGAGGCTGTCAACGGCGATTGCGGCTTCACCCTGGTCGAGGTGATGGTGGCTCTGGCGATTTCCGGTATTGTTCTTGCCTCGATCTATTCCGCCTTTCAGTCACAGCAGAACAGTTACGTTGCTCAGGAGCAGGTTTCCGAGATGCAGCAGAACGTCCGCATCGGGCTCGACATGCTGTCAAAGGACATCAGACTGGCAGGTTATAATCCTGACGGTTCCGCCGGCACAGGTTTTGTTAATGGCATAAATTTTGATGCTGAGCCGGTCAATACCAATGCAACCCAGATAGCCTTTACCGCTGATCTTGATGGCGATGGGACCATTGACGCCGTTACCCAGGATGTTGACGGCAATGGTACCGTTGACATGTCTGACATGGAACGGATTGCATATCGTCTTAATGGCACCAATCTGCAGAGATTTTCGACAGGCGCCGTTAATTGGCAAACGGTTGCCGAAAATGTTGAGAATATCGAATTTCAATATGTGCTTGATGACGGCAGCCAGACCACGACGCCAACCGCCGCTCAGTTGGCGGATATCAGAAATGTTCGCATTACAATTCTTGTCATTACAGAGAAGTCCGACAAAAATTACACCAATAGTCGCGTGTATCTGCCGGCCTCAAATGATGCATTTTTTACCAGCGGTGCTCTCAGCGGCACCGTCTGGGGGCCGTTTACCGGTACCGCTACCGTTAATTTCCGGCGGCGGTTGCTGAAGATCACAGTGAACTGCCGTAACATGGGCCTGGTGTGACAAGGGGGGGCTGCCTATGAGATGCGCTGACAATCATTTAAGCAACAATCAGACAGGATTCACCCTTATTGAGGTTTTAATAGCCATTTGCGTGCTGACCATCGGGATCCTGTCCGCTAATGTCATGCAGATCACTGCAATCAGTGGAAATTCCACCGCCAACCGTATAACCGAATCAACCTCCTGGGCTTCCGACAGAGTTGAATCTGTGCTGGGGCTCGATTATAACGACAGCGCCTTAAATGATGGGGACGGGGACGGTGATGCAGGACTTACCGATACCGTACCTGGTGCTGACGGGAACTTGACCTCTCCGGACGGCAATTATGCCATCTACTGGAATGTTTCGGTAGATTCCCCTTTTATCGGCGTCAAAACCATAAACGTCATCATCACCACGCAGGAAAAGGGAACAACAAAATCAGTAACCATGACCTATATCAAGGCGGATAGTGTGTAAGGGCTCATTATGTGTAAAAATGAATCTATTTTAAGCAATGAAAGAGGTTTTGTACTTATTGCCTCGCTGCTCATTCTTCTCATCCTGCTGGTTATCGGTATTGCCGCAACGACAACCTCAACGATCGATATGCAGATTGCCAATAATGAAAAGGTTCATCAGCAGACATTCTACCAGGCTGACGGCGGAGCGGAGCTTGGTTCCAGGGTGACCTATGAGAATGCCCTGTGTATAAATTCCGGCGGTTTTACTGAAGATCCGGCCGGCTCGGGGAAAAGGATTATCGGAAAAGTTGAAGTGCTGAATCTGACCTTTGCCAGTCCGGGGGGGGGAGTTGCGCCGCTGCCGAGTGACGTGGTGCGGGACGTGGCTTTTTATCCGGGTAATGCCAGTGACAACGATTCCCATACCAATATGACCATTGTCGGCAAAACTGTGGCAACCACAGGAAGCGGACTGGCGATGGTGGCCGGATATGAAGGGCTGGGCAGCTCCTCGGCTGCAGGCGGCACTCATGTGCTGTATACGATCATCTCGCAGCATAGAGGTCTGGGAAACAGTGAATCAGTTGTCGGACTTGAATGGAAACTCAGCGGTCATCTGATTAACAATGCCAGTTCGGCTGACTGCAATTTTGATTGATGTGATGGAGGCTGTCATGATTACAACTCTATTGAGATTTACTCATAAGAAATACCTGCTGCAGACAATGGTTATCGGTACGGCCTTGTGGGCAACATCCACGATAGCTCTGGCCGAAGTTTCCAGTCACACCATGGCCGAGTTTACCTCAACGCCTATCAGCCTTATTGAAAGCGTTGTCAGTCCGCAGGTCATCATTAACTCATCCAATGATCATCAGCTTTTTTTCAAGGCCTATAACGATTATTCGGATCTCGATGGGGACGGAGAACCTGATATAACCTACAAGCATTCCATCGATTACTACGGCTATTTTGATAGTCATAAGTGCTATGACTATGACTCAGTGAATAAAAGATTTGAGCCGGTGACCTACACGGCCAATAAGTACTGTACCGGCGCAAATGACGCCTACTGGAGCGGCAATTTCCTGAATTGGGCTTCCATGACCCGCATAGATGCCATCCGCAAGATTTTGTTCGGCGGACACCGCCGGGTTGACACCTCCACCAATACCGTCCTGGAGCGGGCCTATCTGCCGCCGGATATCCATGCCTTTGCCAAATATTATGAGGGAGCTGATGTCAATGACCTGACTCCTTTCACCGTCAATACCTCTGAGCCCACTGGTCTCAACAAAACCGCTATTACAATCGGCACAGGGTCAAAAACTTTTAACACCGATTTGACAGGGAGTATGATAAAGATCGGAGATTATGTGAGCGTTATTGATCAAGGCAATTCTACACATTTTATAGAAGGGTGGGTGACAGCCTTTCCTAGTACTGCGGGGAATCCCCTCACGGTAGATGTAAAGAGAGTCGGAGGGGCAGGAAGCACCATCGCCATAGATGATGGGGATATCACCAATCATACCAGGGTCGGTTTAACGCTTTGCAATGTCACCTATTCCGCTACGGCCAATATTTTTTCCCAGAATGTTACTGATCCGCCGCTTATCAGGGCCGCCCAGGGTAATTATGCCTTCTGGAGCGCAGGCGAGGTGCATCAATGTCTGTGGGAGGAAGAGGATCCGGGCAATAACGGCAAAAATTACAATAATCCTTATTCCTCAGGTGTCTATGCCGCACAGGATAATCCGATAAAAGCGGATGTCGGTTTAGGACTCAATGACTACGTGGCCAGGATTCATGTCTGTATCCCTGATATTGATTCAGATGGTAATGGGGTTGCGGACAAGGTTTCGGGAACGGAAAAGTGCAAGGCATACCCCTATGGCAACCTCAAGCCGATCGGATTACTGCAGGTTTACGGTGATGAGGACAGACTCATGTTCGGTATGATCGCCGGCACCTACGGCAAGGCCACCAGGGGCGGTGAAATGGTGCAGAAGGTCGCCAACAGCGACGGCATGGACGGCATGTGTCGTGAGATTAATCTGGGCCGAGACTGTGATGGTGATGATGGCGGTGTGGCTGATGGCGGAACGGATGTGGGTTTCGTTGATCAGGATGACTGGCATGATCCAGTTAAGGATATACATATTGGCGACGGCACCTTCAAACGGGTTTATTCCTCAGCGGGCGGGCCTATCACCCAGGCTGTCAAGTCTCAGGGAATTATCAATACTTGGAGCCTGTTCCGTATCTATGGTTATAAATACAGCAGCTGGACGTACAATGTCACTTCCTCCGGAGGTGACAACTGCCCGCTATCCATCAATTTTTTCGGGGACAGCAGTGACAGCGAGTGCCATAACTGGGGCAATCCCTTTGCCGAAATTTATCTGAGCGGGCTTCGCTATTTTGCCGGGGAAAATGCTCCAACCGATTATCAATCCGGGGATGGGCAGTTTATTGAAGGAATCAATTATAACACCGGAGTCTGGCTTGATCCTCTTGACTCTGATAATTACTGTGCACGGCTCAATGTGGTCAACTTCAACTCCAGCGTTATCTCTGCTGATACGGTTTTTACTACGGATCCTGCTAAAATTAAGGATGAGCTTGATACGAACAGCTTCGGTGTTGTCAAGGATCTCGGTTCTGCCAGAAATTCCCGGGAACTTACCGAGATTATCGGCAGAATAGAAGGTGTTTATCCCGATGCGGCGGATCCGAACAAGAAATGGTTTGTCGGTGAAAGCGGCGCCAGCCAGGACCGTAAGTGCACGGCAAAAGCAATTACCAACCTGGGCGAGGTTCGTGGCCTTTGCCCGGAAGGACCTGACCTCCGTGGAGGTTTCCGTATCGCCGGACTTGCCTGGTACTCACACGTGAATGACATCAGACCGGCCACACTGGCAGGGGGCAGGGGACTTGAAGGCATTCAGAAGGTTGATACTTATGCGGTGAGGCTGGCATCGGGAAATCCGGTAATCGAGATACCGGTTCCCGGCTCCACCAGCAAGGTCACTCTTCTGCCATCCTGTATTGACAACGATAAGAGCGATTATGGCTGCACCATGGTTGATTTCAAGATTGTGGAGCCGCACACCGAGGTGGCCGGGGTTGGACACGGCAAATTCCTGGTGATCTGGGAAGACAGTCTGCAGGGTAATGACTATGACCTCGATGCCGGCGGGATTATTGAGTACACAATTACTGCAACCCAAATTACTGTTACTACAGCCATTACACTTCAAAATCTGGGATACAGCATTGGTAATGGATATGTGATCAGCGGCACCACCCAGGATGGTCTGCATATCCATTCAGGGACAAATGATTTCGTCTATGATGATCCTTTAGCAGGTGTAACTGATTGCCCAACTACACATAAATGCAACATGGGTGACGGTTTCAGTTCCAATACATATACACTTGGCAGTGCGACAGCCGGCCTGCTGGAAGATCCTCTCTGGTATGCGGCTAAATGGGGCGGTTTCGAAGACAAGAACGATAATGATCTGCCTGATCTGACTGAGGAATGGGACAGTGTTATCAATTCGACCGGTGAAAAGGGATCTGACGGCATCCCGGATAATTATTATTATGCAAGCAATCCCCAAGAACTTGAAACCGCATTGCAAAATGTTTTTGATGCCATTCTAGAGAGAACCTCGTCTGGTACGGCGGCAGCTGTTGTTTCCAATAATGTCAGGGGAGAAGGCGCGCTCTATCAGGCATATTTCGAACCTTTGAAAAAGGATCTGGATGGCAGACAGGCGAGCTGGATCGGCACCGTTCATGCCCTCTGGCTGGACAGGTATGGTTTTACCCGGGAGGATTGCCGTTCAACCGACGATAGAGTCGGTGGAGAGTGTACGCCAAACGGCATACTGGACAATTACGATATTGATCAGGTTGTTCAGACATATTTCGATGAGACGGAAAACAGAACCCGCATAAAGGTGTTCACCAGTGACGATCCCGATTCCTTTGACCCTTATTTCATGGAAGGTGTTGTCACTGCTTATAATGCCGGGACAGTCACTCTTGAACCGTATTCCATTGAGGGAGTGATATCTGATTATGATGCGCGGCATATGACGATTAATCCTTATTCCATGAATGGCACGGTGACCGCCTATGATCCGGATACCGGCGAGGTTTCACTGGCAATAACCGCAGGAAGTATGCAGGGTGTTGCCGGGGATATTTTTGACAACTGGCAGATCTATGATTCCACAGCAGTACTCAGCGCCAGAAGCAGCACCAGTCTTGCCCTGGCTGACGGCGGGACCGTTGATTTTATCATCGATCCGGCAGGCGAGTGGGCGGCTGTGGGTGATGACATGACCCTTTCCACTTATCACATGCAAGGAGAACAGGGCAAAAGTTACGGCAGCTGGCATGTGCAATGTCTCTCCGCCGCCGGCGACAGCACCATTGTTCACAACATTACCCTGGCAAACACCGGTGAAAAAGAGGTCACTGTTGAAGATGATGTTTTCACCGGCTGTGAGCGGGTAAAAATCTCCACCTTTAATATGAACGGCACAGCGGGTAATACCTATGATGACTGGAAGGTAGCCAACCTGACAACCGGGGCTGACGGGAGCAGTAACTCCTCTGTGACCCTGGCAGATTCGGGAGTGCTGAGCTTTGTGGTTTCGCCGGTGGTTGCCTGGATTGAGGCCGGTGACCGTCTGATGCTGTCAAATTTCCAGTTTGTCGAAAAAGAATTGTATGAAATCGGTTATTTATGGAACGCCAGGGAAAAGCTGTACTTGGAAACATTGACGGATGCTGAAATAAAATCAAACCGGATTTACAGCGCCAATGCAAGCAGCGGACGTCATATCATGACCTGGATCGACAGCGATTATGACTCATTTGTCGACAATAGCGAGTATGTGGATTTTGAACAGACGATGTTCGGATCAGTCAGTTACGGTTTTTTTGATGTCGCCACCCAGGCCGACGCCGAAAATATTGTTAATTACATCCGCGGCGTTGAAATTCCCGGTTTCCGTACCCGAACCGTCAAGTATACCGCTGACGATGCCGCAGCCTCAATAATGCGGCTTGGCGACATCATCAACTCCACGCCGACCATCGTTTCCTCCCCCCAGGAGGCATTCAACATCCTCTACAACGATATATCGTATGCCGCCTTTCGTGCCCGATATGCCGACAGAAGGATAATGGCTTATGTGGGTGGCAACGACGGTCTGCTGCATGCCTTTAACGCCGGATTTTACGGGGTGGTCAATGATGCCGGGGTTGACAAGGTGAGCTATCTGACCACAGGCAAGAATTGCGCTACCGGCGCTGCTGCCACGGCCCATCCGCTCGGCAGTGAAATCTGGGCATATGCCCCCATGAATCTTCTGCCGCATCTGAAGTGGCTCAAAGACCCGAATTACAACCATGTGTATTATGTGGATAGTAAACCCCGGGTTTTTGATGCCAAGATTTTCGCAAGTGACGCTGATCATCCTAACGGCTGGGGGACCTTGATGGTCGTCGGCATGCGGTTGGGCGGCGGTGCCATGTTCATTGACACGGCGGCAGACGGCTTAGGACCGCCACATCAGGCCAATGATAAAACCATGCGTTCCGCCTTTGTGATTTTTGATATCACCAATCCGGAGAGCGAGCCTAAACTGCTGGCCGAGTTGCAGGTTCCTGACGGCAGTTTCAGCTTAGTCTATCCGGCCACCATGGCTTTTGGTGATAACAATAAATGGTATATGATTTTCGGCAACGGCCCCGATAGCTTGCAAACCGCGGCCAGCACTCAGACTGCCAAGGTATACATTTATGATCTGGCCGAACTTGTGACCCCCGGGGTCACAACCGGCGCACCCACCGGTTGCAGTTTGTCGACAGTCGGCGCATCGGCGATGAAGATCATCACCTGCGACACGGCGGTAGCCAACAGCTTTATGGGCAGCCCCGTTACCGTTGACTGGGATCTCGATTACCAGGCTGATACTGCTTATTTCGGGCTGGTCGGTGATGTCAACGCCACATCCGGGCGGCTTATGCGGTTTGCCTTAAACGAAAACAGCTCCCCGGCTTTCTGGACCGCGCCGACGACCCTGGTTCTTGCCAATCAGCCGGTTGTGGGCCAGCCGGCGGTCGGTATTGATAATCTGCACAACAAGTGGGTCTATTTCGGCACAGGACGCTATTACGTCTTGGCGGATAAAACGAGTATCGCCATTCAGACCCTTTATGGCGTAAAGGATGATGGTTCGGGCGCCGCTGTCAATATCGCCGGTGATTTGATTGATGTAACCGATATTGAGGTGTACACCGACCAGGATCAGACCATAGAAAATGGACCATCGGCAACAGTAGGCGGCGCGCAGATAACCGATTTCCCGACGCTCGTTGAGGAGGTTGATCAACAGAAGAAAGGATGGTTCCTCGACTTGCCGCCCATTGTCGGCACGGCCGGAGTGTCGCCGGCGACCCGCAGTCTCGGACATTCTGCGCTGCTGGGCGGAATTCTGTTTACCTCGGTATTTCAGCCAAGCGATGACCCTTGTGTCGGCGAAGGTTACAGCCGGCTGTACGGCCTTTATTACAAGACCGGCACCGCCTATCCGGCTCCGACGATTTTCGGCACCGAGACCGTCATCATCGGTGGTGAGGTGAAGTACAGGGCTTTAAAATATGTTGACCTGGGCAGCGGCATGGCAACCTCGCCGGCCATTCATTCCGGCTCCGGCAGCGGCGATGACACGGTTAGTGTCTTTACCCAGCTGTCCACCGGCGATGTGTTCCGTCAGACCGCCGATACCGCCCAGACTATAAGAAGCGGTAAAGCCGCCTGGTTTGAAAGATGATGGAGTAAAGCGTTGTCCCTTATGCCGCTGACGATATGAGAATGTAACAGTTTTTTTAATCAACGGCTTGCCAGGGGTTTGACAAAATATGTCATCTGCACTGACAAAAATTGTCACTAAAATAAATGAAGCATGAATGAAGTGATAAATGAACTGCTTGAAAGAGATGAAAATGGAATGGTAAACGATATTTTGTTATATGAAAACTGATAGTTATGAGAAATGTTCTGAGAGATTTTTCTCTGGCACGGAACTGGCTTTAACAACAAATGAAACTTGGTAAAAATGTCATGGATGACAAGAAAATCATAACTAGCAGTTTAATAAAACAAAGGAGGCGTTCCATGATTTCATTGTTAAAGAAAATGCAGAAAAATAACCAAAAAGGTTTTACCCTTGTCGAGTTGATGATCGTTGTGGCCATCATCGGCATCCTGGCGGCCATTGCCATCCCGCAGTTTGCGGCCTACCGGACCCGCGCCAGCAATGCAAATGCTAAGGCAATGAATAAAATGGCAGTATCCGGACAGGCTGATCTGAATTCTGAGTTGGGTTGTTATGGTCATACTGAGACAGCAGCAGCTACTCTTGCTGCTGTTGCTGTTAGCGGGCAAGGTCTTATTACTGCCGCCGAACAGGCTGTTTCAACTCTGGTAGCTGCTCAGTCAATTGGCGCAACGGCAACTGTTGCAGGTGGCAGGATCGTTGGAACACATATCACATCCGTTAAAACCTTTTCTGTACCGCTTGGGATCGGTGCTCAAATGGCCGTTTTAGCTTCTGAAAGTGCTGTGACCGGAGGAAGTTGCCCCAGTGGCGGTTGCTCTAATGTTATTTATACCCGTCATGATAAAGGGGACACAGCCTACGGGTCTGATTCCGATGTGGCTAATGTGCTTTATTCTGTCAGTAATCCTGTTTGGGGCAAGGAGGCGATTTCCGCTGGTTTGGTGAATCTTACTACTCCTGTTGCAGTTATAGCAGCTACTGACAATACCAATAATATTGCCGGGGCTGCTGGTGGCGGCGCTCCAACTGCTACTTGGGGAGCGGTTCAATAATTAATCTGCTTTACATATAGTACATTATAGCCTCGACTGTTCCATTGGTCGGGGCTTTTTTTTTTAGATTGTAAATGATACTAAATATATCCGCCCTCTTGCGGTTCTAATGGAATGTTAGTGACCATTCTGTGGTAATCATCTGTTGCATCCTTGTTCATCCCATATCTTTGCGTTATTGTAATCAGTATCAGTTGGCAAAAATATTTAGAGAGACTGCTATGATGGCTTAGATCAGGAAGGAAATAGCCATATTGAACCTTGAACAGATTTATGTTTAAACGAATGAATATGACACACGATAAAAGCACGTCACCAATCATTGAAATCAGCAGATTGACTAAGGGCTTTGGGACGGGACGTAGAAAAAATCAGGCTGTTGATAATATTTCGATTACCATTGCCAGAGGTGAGGTTTTCGGTTTCCTTGGCCCCAACGGTGCGGGCAAGTCCACCACCATCAAGTTGCTGCTGGGCTTTCTGAAACCGGATAGCGGCAGTCTGGGCATCCTGGGCAAGATCGTCGGCCAGGATGAGTTCCGCCACCGCATCGGCTACCTCTCTGAGTTTCCCTTCTTTTACGACCATCTTACCGCCCGGGAAACTCTGCGACTCTCCGGCCGATTGAGCGGCATGTCCAAACAGGCAATGAACCAGCGCATCCCCATGCTGCTTGAGCGCATGAATCTTGCCAATGCGGCGGATCGCCGGGTGGGGGGATTTTCCAAAGGCATGAAACAGCGCCTCGGCATGGCCAACGCCCTGGTGCACGACCCGGAGGTGCTGATCTTTGACGAACCCATGAGCGGGCTGGATCCGGTAGGCCGCCACCAGATCAAGAAACTTATCGCCGAGCTGAAACAGGAAGGCAAGACCATCTTCTTCAGCTCCCATATCCTGAGCGACATCGAGGCACTGTGCGACCGCATCGGCATCATCAATAAAGGAGTCTTGCTCTATAGCGGGGGGCTGGAGGAGTTTCTTGCCGCCGGCGTTGGTCTGGAAGAACGTTTTGTCAGTCTCATCGAGGAGGACAACCGTGCAAGCGTTGCGTAATATCTGGTTTCTGGCGCTGGCCACCTGTACCGAAGGCGTCCGACACCGTGCACTGTGGGCCATTGTCTGCCTTGCCGTACTGCTCACCATGGCCAATCTCGGGGTCACCACCCTCTACTCCTGGGATCTTGGCAAGGTCTCGGTGGAGTTCGGCCTCTCTGCCGTGGCCTTCACCGGGTTATTACTGGTTTTTTTTCTGGGCATGAAGATACTGGCGGATGATCTGGAACGTAGCCGGATCTTCATGCTGCTCTCTCGGCCGGTCTCCATCTGGCAGTATCTGACCGGCAAGTTCCTGGGACTTGCCATGATCCTGCTCCTGGCCACCATCATCCTCGGTATCTCCTCCGCCCTATCCATGCAATATGTGCTCTGGCAGTATCCCATTTATGTTCCGCCCAACTTCTCCTGGCTGACCTATCTGATGGCCATTGTCTGCCAGTATATGAGCCTTGTGGTGGTGCTGGCGGTGAGCGTACTCTGTTTCAGCTTTGCCAGCCAGCCTTTTGTCGCCTTGCTGCTGGCGGTTTCCTCTTATCTCGTCGGGCAGAACATGGAGCTGCTGCGCCGGGTGGTGGTTGAAAACCCATATGCAGGGGCGCTGACTGGTCAGAAAAATTTGGTGATTGCCCTCTCCTGGCTCTTCCCCAACCTCTCGCTCTTTGACAAAAAGTATGTCGCCGCTTACGGAATGGCCTTCAGCAGCCAGGAGTTTCTGCTGCTCTGTCTCTACGGGATTTCCTATTCGGCGTTGCTGATCTTTCTCGCTACCCTGCTGTTCAAACGCAAGGAGCTGGCATGAGCAGGCGGTTGGCCATTCATCTCCTGACCGGACTGGCCCTGGCCTGCTTTTATGCGGCCAGCTACAACGCCTTGCTTCAACACCGTCATGATGCCGCCCAGTCCGGCCGTTCCAGTTCCGGAATATGGAATCTGCCGCCAGTGGCATTGCTTGCCATAGCAGGTGAGTTCAAAGGGCTGATGGCCGACTACCTGACCCTGGAGGCGGGCGCACAAATGGGCACTGAGTTGGTGCGTAAACCAGAAGGAGGATTCCTGGTTGTCAAAAAGCAGTACGACTGGTCGAGCATCCACCGGTTGCTTGTTGCCAGTCAAACTCTGGATCCCTCCTTTGCCCAGACCTACATTGTGGCGCAAGGCTGGCTGCCCTGGGAACCTGCAAACATGGTGGCGGAAACCCAGGAGTTCCTGAAAATTTCCGCCAAAAGCCGCCTCTGGGACTGGCAGCCCACTCATTTCATGGGTTTCAACGCCTACTATTTTTTGAAGAAACCTGGAGAGGCGGGGAAATTTTTTCTGGAAGCCGTCAAGAGGCCCAATGCACCGCTATTTCTTTCCATTCTCGGCGCGCGTCTGGCCCAGAAAGGCGGCGAAACAGGCGCGGCAATTGTTCTTATGAAATCCATGCTGATCGATAAGCCTGAAAGCGATCCCGGCTATGCCGACATCGTTGACCGGCTGCATGCCCTGGAAGGCGTGCAGGTGATCGAGCAGGCTGTGCTGCAGTATGAAAAAACATACGGTCGCAAACCGTCATCTCTGGAAGAGCTGACCTCTTCCGGAATTCTTGCTTCACTGCCCTCAAACCCATACAATGTACCCTATTGCATGGATAGTGCGGGAACAATCTATTTTGACAACCGCAACTGCCGTAGCGAAAACCGTTGATTTTAGGGAGATCCTTTGCGGAAAATCTGATAAAAATCAGGAATAAAAGGGGGATCGGGCAACGCTCAACAAGTCGGTTTTAAGAGAATAGCGTAACTTTGTCTTGCCGACAAGCTGGCGTAAATCGGGGGGTATTTTCTGGCGGTAATAATATCCGTAGGGGGTCTGTAAAAGGTAGTTTGGACTTCCCATT
>JAHIVT010000130.1 GCA_018816555.1 Pseudomonadota bacterium | reverse complement strand
CCGTCTCGCCATGGTGGGGGAAGGGGCCAGCCTGCAGTCCGTGCAGCCCCGGGATTATGCCGATTTCCTTGGAAAATACCTGGCCGCGGCCCGGGAAAATCCCTGCATCAGCCTCAAGGATAATCTCATGAATATTATCCGCCGTCAGGAAAATCAGCCCCTTTTCGGCGGCTGCGCCGGTCACGGCTGCGGGGCGGCCTTCAACTTCTTTTCCATCCTGCCGGATGGCGAGGCCCATGCCTGCCGCAAGCTTCCTTCCCACATCGGCAATGCCTTTGCACAGAGCATCAGCGATATCTACCATGGCGATCCGGCTCGTAAATATCGCGCCGGATCGGCGGCCTGCGCAAAGTGTTCGATCAGGCCGGTCTGCGGCGGTTGCCTGGCGGTTGTCCATGGCTTTGGCCTGGACGTGTTCAAGGACAAAGACCCTTATTGTTTTTTTTCGGAGGCGCTTGCCGGGCAGGGATGTTAAGGGAATCTTGAATAATTGCCTTTTCGCCCGATCTCTGCGTCACAGCAAAAATGAAAAATGCTCACATATACCTAATATGCTGTGCCTTTTCATTTTCACTGTTTCTTGATCTCAGACGAAAATTCTAATTATTCAAAACACCCTTAAGAGTTTATTCTGGGTAAGGGTGGGAACAGCAGTCTGGCGGCTGGGATCAGTAAAAGCAGACAGAGGACACGTGATGAAAGTCGGGATTATCGGCACGGGCAGGCATGGCTCCCGCTATGCCGGGCATATTGTCAAGGATATAGTCGGCATGGAGCTGGTGGCCATCTCCAGAAGATCGGCTGCCGGCCTGGAGCAGGCGAGAAAGTGGCATGTCCGCTATCATGCCGACTGGCATGATCTGGTGCATGATCCTGAGGTGGAGGCTGTGATCTCCGTCACACCCCCCACCGTTAATCTTGCCATTGCCCGCTACTGCGCCGTGCTGCGCAAACCCCTGCTGGTGGAAAAACCTTTGGCTGCAGACAGCAGGAGTGGGGCCGAGATGGTTGCCCTGTTCAGGGATGCGGAACTGCCCCTCACGGTGGGGCATACCCTGCGCTATAACGACATCATCCAGGGATTGCGCCGTAATCTGGTCAGTGCCGGACGGCTGTTCAGTTTTTCCGCCTGCCATCGGCTGGAACCTTCTTCGCTGGCGTGGCTGGAAGATGCGGCCACCGCAGGGGCGGGTGTCATTCTGCACACCGCCGTGCATATGTTTGATGCCCTGCGTTTTATCACCGATCTGGAAATCAAACGGGTGCGCGCATCCCGCTATCAGATCCATAACCCCAACCTGGAGGACCTGTTCACCGCCCAGCTGGAACTGACCGATGGGGTGGTGGGCACGGTGGATTCGAGCAAAGTCGGCAGGGGCAGATGCGGCCGCTATGAGTTTGTCGGTTTGGACGGCGAACTGCATGGTGATCAGGTGCTTGGCAGACTGGAGTTCATCCAGGGCGCAACCATCATGCCCCTCAGTCATGCTCCGCCGACTCCGACCATTGTCCCGCTGCTCCATGACTGGCTGGCCTTTCTCCGGGGAGATGGGGCCAATCCGGTCAGCGGCGAGGCAGGACTGGCCGCGCTGTCCGTTTGCGATGCGTGTCTGCGTTCAGCGCGGCTCGGTGGGTGGGTGGAGGTTGAATCCCCTGCTATGAGTTGATTTTCTTGATCAGCCAGGCCATATTGCGGCCCAGGTCCTGCATTGTCTTGATCCCTTCCTGGTCATTTAACACCTCGCCGGGATCCCGGCCGATGCCGATGTTCCAGTAGGATGAACCGACAATGATCATCTGGCCGATGGTGAAAAAATTGTTCAACGAACTGAAGACATGGGAGGCGCCGGCCCGGCGGACGGCCACAACTCCCGCGCCCACCTTTCTTTTGAACATGTCGCCGTTGGCCCGGGACACCATGCCGCAGCGTTCGATCAGCCCTTTCATGGAAGCGGAAACATCGGCAAAATAGGTTGGTGAGCCCAGCAGGATGCCGTCGGCCTCGTTCATTTTGGCAATGGCCTCGTTGATGATATCGTTATCAACGGCGCACTGCTGATTTTTTCTGTCAAAACACTTATAGCAGGCGATACAGCCCGGGACAGCCCTGCCGGCCAGTTCAATCAGCTCGGTCTCAATGCCTTCCCTGGCGATTTCCTCAAGCACCTGTTTCAGCAGGGTGGCAGTATTGCCGCCCTTGCGGGCGCTTCCGTTAAATGCGACGACTTTCATGACTGTTTCTCCTCTTAAAAAATTCTTGGTGTAGCTTCTGATTCTTGGCTAAATGGTAAATAATTGCGGGAGGTAATGCATGCCAGGGTAAATCAGACAGGCTTAACGCATACGTTTTTTCATCAGGCAAACCCAATTGCGGTGGGCGGATGCACGGTTGGTGTCAAAGTGGTTGGACTCAAGCAAGTGAATTTCAAAAAAGGGTTCCACCGCACTGATGATATCCAGGGCCGAACACTGGGGCGGGCCGGGAGTATCGCGGATTTCATCGCAATTGCCCACCAGCGAGAGCCATAAGCTCTCTCGGCGTAGCAGGGAGGCTGATTTTCCCGCAAAACGCCGGCGTTCTTCAGCGCTGTCAAAGGAATGGAAGCAGCCCCGGTCAAAGAGAAAGGCAAAAGGGCCGCCGGGCACAGCATCGCTTAAGAAGTCAAGGCGCAGAAAGGTGCAGGCGACTTGTGCCGCCGCTGCCTTGGCAATGGCCTGGTCGACGGCGATTTCCGCCACATCGCAGCCGGTGGCGGTAAATCCGTGCTGGGCCAGCCAGATGGTGTTGTTGCCGGTTCCGCAGCCGATATCCAGCGCAGGTCCCGGGGCAATGGCATAATCTCTGACAATCTCGATGAGATTGCCATCAGGCCGATGCAGCTCCCATGGGGTCTCCCCAGCCGCATACATTTCTCTAAACATTTCTTCCATCATTTCTTCAGACCAGCTCGCAGCTCTGCGCAGGCAGCCAGCACTTTCTTCCGTCATG
>JAHIVT010000129.1 GCA_018816555.1 Pseudomonadota bacterium | reverse complement strand
TCGAGGAATCGGCATGATCGGTTATGGCAATGGCCTCATAGCCGAGAATCTCAACACGACGGACATGCTCGGCTGGAACCAGTTCGCCGTCACTGAAAAAACAATGGGTATGCAGATCAATCATAATATCTCCGTTCTGTGTAAAGATGGCCCGGCCCGTTATGGCATTAATATGCCGCGCAGTGAGTGCAAACATGCCTCCTGGATGACCACCTGCACGAGTTGCCCCGGCACCAGGGCATCCTGACTCTGGAAATTGACAATATGGTTGGTGGCGCTTCGTCCGGACCACTGCCCGTCAGCAGCCTTGCTTTCTCCTTCCACCATGAGCTCCATGCGGCGACCGATGTACTCCCTGTTTCTTTCCAGAGTAATCTGCTGTAGGCGGTCCTGCAGGACTGCCAGACGCCGCTCTTTTTCCTCCCGGCTTACAGAATCAATAAACTGGCATGATTTTGCCGGAGGCCGGTTTGAATATTTAAATGAAAAGGCACTGTAATAGCGGACTGTTTCAATAAGATCCATGGTTGCCTGAAAATCTTCCTCAGACTCACCCGGGAACCCGACGATGATGTCTGTAGTCAAGGCAATCTCAGGGCAGTAGCTGCGCAGTTTTTCAACTCTGCCTAAATAGTGCTCAATGGTATATTTGCGATTCATGCGCTGCAAAATTGCATTTGATCCGGACTGGACAGGGAGATGAAAATGCGTGCAGAGTTTTTTCAGATCTGTAAAGCATTGCATCAATTCCTCGGAAAGATCCTTGGGATTTGATGTGGTGAAACGTACCCTTTCTATTCCTTTGACTTCCGTTACCCGCCTGAGCAGAGAGGCGAAACTGGTTCTGCTGTCGACAGGATAATCATTGCCATAGGAGTTGACATTCTGGCCGAGCAGAGTGACCTCCTTGACCCCACCCGTAGCCAGATGACTTACCTCAGCCAGGATATCTTCAGGTTTTCTGCTGATTTCCCGGCCCCTGGTGTAGGGGACGATGCAATAAGTACAGTAGTTGTTGCATCCCTGCATGATGGTGACAAAACGCTTGTGCGGCTGTCCCTGTTGCAGGGAGGGAAGAAAAGGGGGGATATGAAAGGATTTGGCCATATCCGTTGCCACAATACCTTTCCGCAGCAGCTGCGCCTTTGCGAAAAGTTCCGGTAGCTGGTAGATGTTCTGCGGCCCCACTACAAGGTCCACATGGGGCATGCGGGAAAGCATTTTGGCACCTTCCTGCTGGGCGACACAACCGGTGGCGGCAATGATCAATTCGGGATTGTCCCGTTTCCTTTTCCTCAAGGTGCCGAGCAGACTGTAGGCCTTCTGCTCGGCCTTGTCACGGATACTGCAGGTATTGACAATAATGGCGTCTGCCGAATGGATAACATCCGTAGGTTCATATACCTTGGCAAGAAGCTGACGCATGATTTCCGAGTCACGGTCATTCATCTGGCAGCCGAAGGTTTCTATATAAAGTAATTTTTTTTCGTTCATTTACTGTAACGCTGTCCAAACAATCCCTTTGATTTATCGATTGCCGCCAGGGCGAGTTGATAACCGTACAAGGCATCATAATAATTTGTCATGGCCTGGCTCAACAAAGTCTGAGCATCAAGCACATCCGTGGAAGTTGTCAGCTGTGCCTGATACTGAGCCTGATTGATGCGGTAATTCTCCTTGGCATGTTCAATGGCCTTTTCAGACACTTTAATTCTTTTGGCCGCCTGTTCAAGACGAAGATAGGAATTCCGGGCATCCAGTGTTACTTCATTGGTCGTTCTGGTGACCGCTTTTTTGGCTTTCTGCAGATTTTTTTCAGCAGCATGCACCTCATCCCGATCCTTCAACCAGGTCCAGAGCTGCCAGGTGGCCATAGCCTTGACGGTTTTTAACTCACTGGGAAAACCCGGAGAAGGGGCCGCGCCAATGTCATCGCCAACCCGGTCGTAGCTGGCTGAAAGGGTAACAGAGGGAAGATAGGGCGCCTTTTTCAGCACAATATCATTTTCCGCAATTTTCACAGCCTTATCGGACTGGGCAATCTCAGCCCTGTTTGCCCGGGCCTTTTCGATGACCTCATCCCAACTGATATCCTGAATGGTGTACTTATCGCTTTCTTCAATGTTCAATAGAGCACCTACCGGACGCTCCATCAGCACATTCAAACGGGATTTGGCCATGGCCGATACATTCTCCGCATCAACAAGATCCTGCTCACCCTGGGCAAGTTCAACTTCACTTTGCAGCATGTCATTTTTAGGGATAAGACCCGCCTCATAAAAGGCCTTGGCATCCTTGCTGTGGGACTGAAGACGCAGGACGGACTGCCGGGCCTCTTCCTCAAGTTTTAAAGCGCGGAGAAGCTCATAATAACGGCCAAAAACTTCAAAAACCAGGTTATTGGTAACCTGCTCAATGACCAGCTTTGAGGTTTCAAGGGATAACTCGGCCTGTTTGACGGAGGTGACGAGAGATTTTCCTTTATAGAGGGGCTGCTCGGCTTTCACCCCATATGTGAATAAATCAGGCAACGTGTAGACTTCATCCGGCTGATGCATGTAGCTGTACTGGGCGGAGAGGGTAGGGTAGAGGTTTTTTTGGGAACTCTGCAGTAAGGCCTCCCGGTTTCCCTGGTCCGATCGAGCCATGGCGAGATCAGGATTGTTGGCAATGACGATTTCAATGCATTCTTCCAGGCTCAGAATGGTATCATTATTTTCAGCAGCCAATAAAACGGCCGGCAAAAAATAATAAAAAAAACATATTATCAATAATATACGCTTCATAGTTAAAACTCTCATCAAGTTTTTCGAATAAGATCCACCGCCAGATCCCCCAACAGTTCAAAGAGTACCGTCTGTGAATTAAGGGGATAGCGGATTACTACCAGGCCGGATTGCACATCAATAGTTGAAAGGATAGCCATACCATCATAACCTTCCAAAAGAAACTTCAAATAATGAATCCGGCTGGGGTTTATGAGTAGATACAGTTTTTGGGTCTCAGACAAGTATGTCACACCTGGAGTTCACTATCAATATTTCCTAACAAATCACCACAAGATGCCAGCCGCGGTTCGACAATTTCAGCAAGAAATTCATCAGTCTGTTCGGCAGCGCGGCCAGTGAACTCCTGGCCGGTGCCAACCATTGCCTCAAGCGCAGCCGTAGAGAAGGGGATAAGCGGATCTTCACCCAAGCGGATCAGGAGATCATTATCCCTGCCTTCCTCCTTCACTATTTTCCCGGCGGCGATGGAGTGTTTTTTGATAACCTCATGCATTTCCTGCCGGCTATGTCCCTTCTCGACACAGGCCATGAGTATTTTCTCAGTGGCCATGAAGGGGAGTTCCATTCGCATGTGACGTGCAATTTGTTTCGTAAAAACAACCATTCCGCTGGTAATATTAAGATAAAGTTTAAGTATGGCATCTGTCAGGAGAAAGGCCTGGGGGACATCCATGCGGCGAATGGCGGAATCATCAAGGGTGCGCTCAAACCATTGATTGGCAAAGGTTGCGGCAAAATTGGCCGGCAGTCCCATGAGTTTACGGGCAAGACCTGTCATGCGTTCACTGCGCATGGGATTTCGCTTGTAAGCCATGGCTGAACTACCCACCTGATCCTTGGCAAAAGGTTCTTCCTGCACCTTGAGATTTGACAGTAGGCGCAGATCAACGGCGAATTTATGGGCGGATGCGCCGATACCGGCCAGGGTTTCAGAGGTTTTCATGTCAAGTTTCCGGGTATATGTCTGGCCGGTGACGGCAAAAACCTGATCAAAACCTAATTTTTTCGCCACCAAAAGGTCAAGTTGTCTTACCTTTTCATGATCATTTTTGAACAGTTCAATGAAAGTGGCCTGGGTGCCGACCGTGCCTTTGGCGCCCCGGGCTTTAAACTGCTTCTCCAGGGACTCAATATAATCGAGATCCATGATGAGATCCTGAATATAAAGGGTGTGCCGCTTGCCAACCGTGGTTGGCTGGGCGGGCTGATAATGGGTATAGCCGAGGGTGGCCAGATCTTTATATTTGCGACAGAAGGCGGCAAGATTGGCGATGACATTAATAACCGCTTTTTTTATTAATGCCAAAGCCTGACGCTGCAAAATAAGGTCCGTATTGCAACCGACAAACTGTGAAGTGGCACCAAGATGGATAATGGGCTCTGCAGTCGGACACTGTTTGCCGTAGGCATAGACATGGGCCATGACATCATGGCGGATTTCTTTTTCTTTCTGGGCAGCCACATCGAAGTTGATATTATTTTCAAACTTTTTCAGCTCGTCAACCATGGCCCGGGTGACAATATCCGTAAGACCCAACTCATGCTGAGCCTCGGCAAGGGCAATCCAGCAGCGTCTCCAGGTTGTAAATTTCGACTGTTCAGAAAATATCTTCTGCATTTCAATGCTTGTATAACGGCTGACAAGCGGTTCCTGATAAAATTCCCTGGTCATTATTTCATTCACTCCATACAAACAGAGGTTAGCGGTAGGATAGCAACAAAACGAATATATTTAGCATTCAATGGGCGAAAAGAAAACACCATATTGCAATGTCGTATAATGTATATTATGTATAGTTTTATTAATAGCTGTAAAATCAGATAGATATAACACGGTACTTCCCTGCATTATTGCGGATTGATTATTTTGGCAAAAAGTACGGGAAGAAGTCTGTAGGTGTTTAGGTGTTTAGCCAACAACTAACGGACTAAACACCTTTTATCTCTCTGAGGTTACTCTGGTTCGGCATACTCGACCAACAACTGCAAATTTCTCTGCCCCCTGAAGGCATTCAACTTGAGCTTATAAGCGCATCTTATTGTAGTTCCTTCATTAATAGCTTGCCTGTCACCAGGGTTCTCCATGGCATTAAACCAGATGCCTTGAAATTTTCTTCCATTTTTTTCCAGCTTTAAGGCAAGATGCACCGGCTCAGCCCCCACAATACGGGTTTTTGTCACCGTGAAAATTCCTTCAAAGGCAGGCTCCTCGAACTCTCTGCCGTATGGTTCGAGCTTTTGCAGTTCAGCCAATGTCTCAAGGCTTAACAGCTCAACCTCCAAATCTCCGTCAGTTAAGATAATCGGCTCAAGTTTTCTGTTCTGGATCTCATCCTGAACCGTTATTTCAAAGGCATTGCAAAAGATACCAAAATCCTCTTTTCTGATTTTCAGTCCGGCAGCGCCACTGTGACCGCCAAATGACAGAAAAAGATCCACATGTTGCTCATTGATTTTCTGCAGAATCTTGAGAAGATGCACCTCGGGAATTGTCCTGGCGGAACCGGAAAGGATATCCCCTTCAAGCACCGGACTTAAAACAACAGTCGGTTTTCCAAAGCTGTCAACCAGTCTTGAGGCGACGATGCCCTGCACCCCGGCGTGAAATTCACCATCTGAAATTACCAGTGAACTTTTCTGCAATTTATTCAGTTTGTTAGCCTTCTGCCGGGCTATTTTCACCATATTGCGTTCAGTGATTTTTCTTTCCTCGTTATTCTTCTCCAGCCTCTGCAGATGTTCATCCGCCTTGAGTGTATCAGCTGCCATGAAGAAATTCAGCGCAGCATAGGGGTCTGCCATTCTGCTCCGGGCATTGATCCTCGGCGCAATCTGAAAGGCCAGATCCTCTACGGTGAAAGGGTTTCTTTCGTTTTTGCCCAGCTGTTTTGCCAATACAAACCACGGCGGTTTCGCCAATTGATTGATTACCTGCAGACCACCATTGGCAACCGCCCTGTTAGTCGGACTGGTGAATGTTACCGCATCGGCGACTGTGCTGAGTCCGACAAAATCAAGCAGCCCACCGAGTTTTACCGTATCATTAGCGAGAATGCCGCAGCCGATAAGCCGGCTTCGCACCAGACACATGAGCAGCCAACTGACCATGCAGCCTGAAATGAATTTATCAGGATACTGGCAATCCTTGCGGCTGGGATTGATCGTGGCCACCGCAGAGGCAGGAACCCCCTCAACAGGAATAGTGTGGTGATCCGTGACAATCACAGCTATGCCGCTCTCTTTCAGTCGGTTGATCTGCTGCTCATCCGATGATCCGCAATCCGCGGTAATGATCAGTTCGGGTATTTTGTCCAGGGCAAGTATTTTGTCAACGAGACTTGCACTGATACCGTAGCCGTCATGCATTCTATGGCCGATGAGACTGACCAGGCTGTCTTCACTTACGGCAAAATGCTTTAAAGATTCATAGACAACGACATGGGAACAGATGCCGTCCACATCATAATCGGTGAGAATGCCGATTCTTTTCCGTTCCCTGATGGCCGCAACGATATAATCTGCCGCCCTGCCGCAGTCCTGCAGCAGTTCAGGGTGATGGAGGTTTTTCAGGGCCGGAAACATGACGTTCTCAAGAATATGCCCCCCCTGTCCATTTGCCCTCCCGGCAATGATCCTGGCCTGCAAGGGAGAAAAACCCAGTTCCCGTGCTCCCCTGAAAACCTGCTGGTCCTGGATTCTTGTTCTGATCTGTTTGCGAATGGGGCTCATATCTTTTTTTCGAGTTAACTTCTTAGATCACTTACAAGTTTTATCTTTATGATTTAGTGATATTTTTTAAAATAGCAGCGCTAATGCCTGACGAATTCATTTATCGTCTTCCGTACGGCTTCAATCTCATCCGGCCTGAACCAATTGATTTCTCCATCACGGCCAAACCAGGTTAACTGTCTCTTGGCATAGCGACGGGTATCCCGGGCAAGATAGGCAAGAGACTCGTCCCACTGCCATATTTTATCGATATAGTTGACCATATGCTTATAGCCGATGGACTGCAGGGGGTTCAGTTCTCTGGAGTAGCCCATGGCAAGGAGATTTTCCACCTCCGGCAAAATCCCCTGCTCCACCATGATCTCCACCCTTCTGTTGATGCGGGCATAAAGAATGGTGCGGTCACAGTTAAGCCCGATTTTCATCGCGTCATAACATCCTTTCTGTTTGATCCTCTCATCCTGCTCGATTTCCAGATGACGACTCCATGGAATCCTCGTGGTCTGCCAGATTTCCATGGCCCGGGTCAGACGCTGACTGTCATGGGGGTGGATCCTGGCCGCACTTTGCGGATCGACTTTTGCGAGTTCAGCATGCAGGTAGGCATGTCCCTTTTCCTGCAATATATTCTGTACCTTGTCCCTGATTTCCTGCGGTACATCCGGCAGATCAAAAATACCACCCAAAAGTCTTGCCATGTACAGCCCGGTGCCGCCCACCAGCATGGGCAGGCGGTTTCTCGCGGCAATTTCTTTGATAACCCGCCGGGCATCGCTCACGTAACTTCCAACATTGTACTGTTCGGCAGGATCGACAAAATCGAGGAGATGATGGGGGACGCGCCCCCGTTCTTCCATGGTGGGCTTGGCCGTACCAATATCCATATACTTATATATCTGCATGGAATCCATGGAGATGATCTCACAGCCAAATTCTTCGGCAACAGCAAGGGATAGCTCAGTCTTGCCGATGGCGGTCGGACCGGCAAGTACGATAATTTTCTGTTTTTTGTCGGCAGCAGATGCGAGCATATTGTTTATTCTATAAATTGCAGTAAGTAGATGACAGAGTTCCTTATTTACACTATTATTGCAGATTTTTCAGCTAGGGATTTCGTTTTCATAATCAGTACAGTAATTCAGTTTGCCAGGTGTTCAGAAATGTCACGGAAAATTCTCATTATTGGAGGTGTTGCCTTAGGGCCCAAGGCAGCAAGCCGGGCGAAACGTCTCGACCCGACTGCCGAAATCACATTAATTGACCAGGATTCCGTTATCTCCTATGGCGGCTGCGGCATTCCTTACTATGTCTCCGGGGATGTCGCCGAAGCGGAAGGACTGCGTTCAACCTCCTTTCACAGTTTGCGCGATGCTGACTATTTTGCCCGGGAAAAAGGATTTGCCGTGCGCACCGGCACCCGGGCCTTAAAGATTGACCGCCAGAAAAAAGAACTGCTGGTCAAGGATCTCAACTCCGGCAAGGATGAGTTACTGCCCTATGACAAACTTGTCCTGGCCACAGGAAGCACCCCCTTTGTTCCACCTATCCCCGGAGCAGATGCTGACGGCATTTTTTCAGTCAGTGATATCCATAAGGCGGTTGCCATAAAGAGTCGTCTTTCCCAGGGCCGGGTGGGCCGGGCTGTTGTTCTCGGCGGCGGCGCCATTGGTCTGGAAATGGCCGAGGCCATGGCCGATCTGTGGGAAGTGGAGACAACCGTGGTGGAAATGATGGACCAGATCCTGCCCCGGCTGATCGATAAAAATATCTCCCTGATGGCCCAGCGTCATCTTGAGGAAAAAGGCGTCACGGTTTACACCTCCGAACGGGCGGCATCATTTTTAGTTGAAGATGGTAAAGTAACAGGAGTCAAGACGGACAAGCGCACCATTGAGGCTGATCTTGTCATTCTTTCCGTGGGTGTGCGTCCCAATACCCAACTTGCCCGGGATGCAGGGCTGGCCATCGGTTCCTTTGGCGGTATTGTGGTCAATAAACGCATGCAGACCTCAGACCCCAACATATACGCCGGTGGAGACTGTGTCGAGATGCCGGACTTGGTCAGCGGCGGCAGTAGCTTCGCCCCCATGGGCTCACTGGCTAATCGTCAGGGCCGGGTAATCGGCTCCAATCTTGCCGGCAAACCGGAAACCTTTGACGGCATGATCGGCAGCTTCATCATCAAGCTCTTTGACAGCTGTGTTTCAAAGACAGGACTCAGCCTGGAATCAGCCAAGGCCCAAGGCTTCGATGCCCTGGCCGCCTTTGTCGTGCAGGCTGACAAGGCACATTTCTACCCGGACAGCAGCATGCTCTATATGCAGATGGTGGTGGAAAAGGGCACCCAGCGGGTCCTCGGCGTCCAGGGCCTCGGGCCCAACAGCAGCAGCCTGCTGGCCAGGGTCGCCGCAGTAGCGGCAATACTCAAGTACAAACCCACTGTTCAGGATATTGCCAATCTGGAGTTTCCCTACGCACCCCCTTATGCGGCTGCCATGGATATCATCAACGTCCTGGCCAATACGGCGCAGAATATCCTGGAAGGCCGCAACCGGGTGATCAATCAGGACGAGTTTATCGAGCGGTTTACCAATCGCGAGGAAAACAACACCCTTTTTGTCGATGTCAGGGCCCCAGCCCAAGGCGAGCCGCTGGTGGAGAAATACGGCCCGCACTGGCTGAACATTCCCAATAATCAACTTCGGGAAAGAATGGATGAACTTCCGGCGGGCAGAGAAATCGTGCTCGTCTGCAACGCGGGCAGCCGCGCCTATGATGCCATGTGTATACTGCAGAGCAGCAACAAAAATACGGTAAACCTCCAGGGAGGTATCGGCGGTCTGAAAAAGGCCGGCATCATTTTATAATTTCACTACAGAGCCTCTTGAAAAATGAACGTCGTAGCGAGATCGAGAAAAAAATATTCTGTGCAAGGATGAGTGGTGAAATAGCCCGGAAGCGTAGCAGTGCTACGTTGAGGACGATTTCACCAGGAAGACGCCGCACAGGAGATTTTTAGCCGATCGGAGTAGATGTTCATTTTGCAAAAGGCTCTACATAATTAATTATTTTTTTCACCACCATATTTATTTATGAATCGCCGGACGACATACCGGTTAAGGAGATCGTATCATGCCAGATAGAATTTATAATTTCAGCCCCGGACCAGCCACCCTGCCTGTTGAGGTTCTGCAGCAGGCAGCCAGGGATATTGTCAACTACAACGATAAGGGTATCGGTCTCATTGAAATGAGCCACCGCAGCAAGGACTTCATGTCCATCACCGCTGAGGCGGAAGACCTGATCAGGGAACTGCTGAATATCCCCCAGAACTACAAGGTGCTCTTTCTCCAGGGCGGCGCTTCCACCCAGTTTGCCATGGTTCCCATGAATCTCTTGGGACCCGGCAAAAAAGGCGCTTATCTCAATACCGGGACCTGGGCCAAAAAGGCGATCAAAGAGGCGAAAATCATCGCCTCTGCCCAGGTTGCCTATTCCAGCGAAGAGTCGAAATTCGACCATGTGCCCTCTGATGGTGAATATACCGTTGACGCGGATACCGAGTATCTCTACTTTGTCTCCAATAATACCATCTACGGCACCCAGTTTCAAACCATGCCCAAGTCGGAAAAAATGCTGGTCTGCGATATGAGTTCGGACATCATGTCCCGCCCCTTTGACATCACCCCGTTTGGTCTGGTTTTTGCCGGTGCCCAGAAGAACATCGGACCGGCCGGCGCCACCCTGGTCATTGTTCGGGATGACCTGCTGGACCGGGTTCCCGAGACGGTGCCCACCATGTTCCGTTACAAAACCCATGCGGAAAAGGGGTCGATGTTCAATACCCCGCCCTGCTTTGCCATTTACACCATTGGTCTGGTCTGCAAATGGCTGAAAAAAATCGGCGGAGTTTCGGCCATTGAAAAAATCAACCGGGAAAAGGCAGCCATCCTCTATGAGGCCATTGACAACACGGATTTCTACCGGGGACACGCCAAGAAGGACTCCCGTTCGCTGATGAACGTCACCTTTAACCTGCCCACCCCGGAACTTGAGGCAAAATTTATCAAGGAAGGGACAAAGCGCGGTCTGGACGGACTGAAGGGACACCGCTCCATCGGCGGCATCCGGGCCTCCATCTACAATGCCTTCCCCAAACAGGGGGTCATTGACCTGGTTGCCTTTATGAAGGAATTTGAGAAAAGCGCCTGATAGTGCATTACGAAGGCATGATCATTCGGCCTCCCAGTGAGGCCGACTCCATCATTCTGCAGGTCACCGTGGGCTGCTCCCACAATAAATGCACCTTCTGCGGGACCTATAAGGATGTCCGTTTCCGTCTGAAGCAGGACGAGGTGGTGGATCAGGATATCGATTTTGCCGCAACCTACTGCAAACGGCAGAAGAGAGTCTTTCTGGCGGATGGGGACGCCCTGATCATCCCCCAACGTCGTCTTGTCGACCTGCTTACACGCATCAGGCGAAAGATTCCCTGGGTGAACAGGATCAGCCTGTACGGCAATGCCAAGTCTGTTCTGCTGAAATCCACCGAAGAACTGCAGGAGCTGAAAAATCTCGGGCTTGACCGGGTTTACATGGGGCTTGAAAGCGGCTCGGACAGGATTTTACAGAACATCAGAAAGGGGGCCGATGCCGCCAAAATGATCAGGGCCGGCCAGCGGGTCAGGGAGGCCGGTCTGTTTCTCTCCTTGACGGTTCTGCTCGGCATCGGCGGGACAGAATTTTCCAGGGAGCATGCAGTGGAAACAGGCTGGGTGGTGTCTGCAATGTCAGCCAACCAGATCGCTGTTCTGACCCTCATGCTTCTTCCTAATACTGAGCTTTATCTTCTTGAAAAATCGGGCAAATTCACGACGCCAAATCAGGAGGAGATGCTCCGGGAACTGCGGCTGATGGTGGAAAATATCACCATCAGCCGGGCACAGTTCCAGGCCAATCATGCCTCAAATTATCTTCCCATTAATTGCCGCCTCAGCAGGGACAAGGCAATGGTGCTTACCGCCATCGACCAGGCCCTCAGTGGAGAAAAAAGATTGACGCCCGAGTATCTGCGCGCCCTGTAAAATGAACGCAAACCACTCATTTTTTTGTCCTGCTACCCAGGCATCAGGATCTCAAAGCGGGCACCCTGGCCCGGAGAATTGATCAGGAGCAGATCACCGTCAAATTTGAGCATCAGTTGTCTTGAGATACTCAGACCAAGCCCTGTGCCCTGCCCCACCGGTTTGGTGGTGAAAAAAGGCTCAAAAATATTTTCCTCGGCCATGGGCTCAATTCCCCCGCCGTTGTCTTCTATAGCCAGACAGACCTTGTCATCCTTGCGGCAAACGGCAATGTTGACCGCGGGCTCGAAACTGGCATCCCCCTCCTTCTTTTCAGCCAGAGCGTATCTGGAATTTGACAGGAGATTAAGCAATACTTGTTCAAACTCCGACTGAACTGCCTTGACGGGTGGGACATTGTCATCAATGTCCAGATTGATGGTGATGCCATGATTGAGAAACTGCATGCGGCAGAGGGACAGGGCATCTTTTACGACGTCCTGCAGATAAAAATTACCGATATCCTGGGACGGATGGCCCAATGTGCGGACATGATCGATCAACCGGGTTATGCGACTGACATTATCAAGCAGAACCTGCACGTCATGTAACATCTTTTCCATAGTCAACAAACCGCGCCTGTGCAGAAGCTGCCATCCCTGGACGGTAATGGATATGACATTTAACGGCTGGTTTATTTCATGGGCCATTGAGGTGGCCATTTCACCAAGTGCGGAAAGCCTGCCGCTGTGTATCTCCGCAGTCTGACGGAATTCGCTTTCCTTTTTGGCCTGCAGAAGCTTCAGGGTTTTATTCAACTCGTGGGTCCGTTCCTCCACCATTTTCTCAAGATGCTCACGGTGCCGTTTCAATTCCAGATGCGTGCGCACCCGGGCTTTGACAATGGCAGCACTGACCGGCTTGACCAGATAGTCCACCGCACCAAGGGCAAGACCTTTTTCCTCATTCTCCTCTTCAGCCCTGGCAGTGACAAAGATAACAGGGATATTATGAAACCTTTCATCCTGCTTCAGGATCCTGCACAGTTCATAGCCGTCCATGACCGGCATCATGATATCGAGCAAAATAAGATCCGGCTGCTCGCTATGGATGATATCAAGCGCCTCGGAGCCGCTTGTCGCAGTAAACACCTGATAATCCTCCGCCAGTTTGTTGGCCAAAATTCTCACACTTGCAGGAAAGTCATCAACAATGAGTATTTTTTCCTTAGACGAATCCTGATTCACGCGACCACCTCTGGCAACTCATTGAAAATACAATATTTAATTGTTTAATTACAATATAAAATTTTAACTATGTCATTAAGTTAGAGACTTTTTCCTGTAAAATTAATACGAATTTAACTTGTAATCATCCGGCATGTTCAATATTATCTATTTCAGAACCGCTATATGATACCTTGCAAGCCATAGCTTATCATATTAAATTCGCATTAATTTTATATTTTACTTTTCTTTTGTCAGCTCCGGTCTGAAATTTTATGATTCACGATCAATATCGAATCATGGTGGTTGATGATGAACCTGCAATTGCAGAAGGAATTGCCGACACCCTTGCCGTGCTGACCGGTCATATCTACCACCCTTTCAGTAATACTTTTCAGGCATTGGATGCCTTTACAGCCCGACCGTACAGTCTGGTGCTGACTGATGTAACAATGCCCGGACTCAACGGCTTTGAACTTCTGGAAAAAATGAAACTCGTTCATCCTTGTACCGATTTTATAGTTATTACTGCTCATAAGTCAAAGGATGTTGTCTACAATTCCCACATTCTCGGTGCAGTCAATATCTTATATAAACCATTGAATATTGAAGAACTGGAAACAGCGGTGCATGATTGCCACAGAAAATTTCTGACTTGGCAAGGCCATTTTCAGGAAGTTGCATTTATTAATCAATAGCTGAATTACCAGCCTTCCCCCCCTTTGATATTGTGCCCATAGACGCCCCTTTCCTGCAAAAAGTTGATCTCAAGAATCTCACCCGGGACGACCTGACGGCCTTTGTCGTTGACCACGGTTTACCCGCCTTTCGCGCTAAACAGATATTTTCCTGGCTGTATCGGCCCGGCATATCCTCTTTTGCCGAAATGACCGATCTGTCAAAAGACATGCGGGAGTCCCTGGCAAAAGAGGCAACATTCAGCCGCCTGATACCTGCAGTGAAAGAATTATCAAGCGACGGGACCATCAAGTACGGCTTTCGCCTGCAGGATGGTAAAATGATCGAATCCGTGCTGATTCCGGAAGAGGACAGGAATACGTTGTGCATTTCCTCCCAGGTGGGATGCGCCATGGCTTGCGTTTTCTGCCTTACCGGCACCATGGGATTTTCCAGAAACCTGACCTGTGCGGAGATAGTTGGTCAGGTTTGTGCGGTGAGCGAGGATCTGCGGGAGAATAATCTGGGTTCGGTCAATAACCTGGTCTTCATGGGGATGGGAGAGCCTTTGGCCAATTTTGACAATCTCATCAAGGCTCTCACCATTTTGCTGGATGAGCTGGGACTTCATTTTTCCGAGCGCAGGATCACGGTGTCCACCTGCGGACTTGCTCCGAAAATCATTGAACTGGGGCAGAGACTCAAAGTGAATCTTGCCGTCTCCCTGCATGCCGCAGATAATGAGACACGCAATCGACTGATGCCCATCAATCTGCGTTACCCGCTGGAAATCCTTCTCGAGGCCTGCCGGGAATTTTCCCTGCCCAGAAGGAAAAGAATCACCTTTGAATATGTTCTGCTGAAAGGCGTTAATGATTCGGACCAGGACGCCGTAAAACTTGCAAGGCTGCTGCACGGCATCCCGGCCAAGATAAACCTGCTGCCGTGCAATGAGGCGCCTGAACTTCCCTTTGCCAAGCCGAACCGGCTAATAATCGACTCTTTTCAGGATATCCTGAAAAAAAAGGGTTATACGGTTCTGATCAGGTCCAGCCGCGGCGCGGATATCTCCGCTGCCTGCGGCCAGCTTGCTGCCAAGTCATCTGCCCGTTAGTCACTTTACGTGAAATTAGAGGCGATTCAACCTGGCTTACCGCCAATGTCGGCCATGGTCTTTATACGCCTTATGGCCTCCACTCCACCTTTGCGGCCCGTGCTGATAGCCGTACCCTGAGTGTTGGTAGCCACGACCCGGGATGATCACCACCTCAGTCGGCCGGTAATATGGAACGTAAGGAACAACCACAGGCACGGGCCGAGGCGGCGGCATGATCACCTGCCGGTAAACAGGGGCCGGCTGCGCCACCCAAACATTTCCGCCGCTATATCCTTGTCTGACATAGCCGCCATTATCCATCTCATTGCCGACTATGTAGCCGACTGCAGCTCCAATGGCGGCGCCAATTAATGTGCCTTGGGTATCCCGGCCTATTGCCTGGCCGACAAGCGCGCCACCTGCCGCACCGGTTACGACACCGGAAGAGGCATGGTCTGCCACGGCATTTGATGTTGTACAGAGAAAAACAAGAGAAGCGAGAACGATGAGCTTTTTCATGATGACCTCCTGACTTTTTTTCAGAATTTTTCTTTCACTTTGATTCAAGAGTAAAACGAAAAATGATGAAAAAATAGAGGACATCGGGGCAAACCGGGCTAGACATGACCCGACATCGACCCGATATGGCTTTCATTTCCATAAGATAAAAGATCAGGTCTGCTAGTCCTTAATATGATAGGAGGCCATACTGATATGGCCTCCTTTACAGTGCGGACAGCGACCGGGGCGGTTGAAACGATGGCGGTCTGTGAATACATAACCGCATTTCATGCATGCATAGGGTCTGACCAGCAATCTTTTCCCCTGGGACGACAATGTCCGTCTGATATGATCAAGATGTTCATACACCTCCTTTTCACGAATGGACAGCAGCTGGGAAATTTCCAGGGCATTGACCTCTTCACTGCGTAACAGGGCAATTATCTGCTGACGGATTGTGGCCAAAGTCGTTACATCCTGATTTTCGCCTCGGTCTTCTTCGGATTTTTTTCCAGATGTCTGTAGTGATTCACCGCTGTTTCCGTAAAACGCGAGACAACATTGGGCAGGTCTGAAGTGTTCCAGATATAGGAGAAATCTTCTTTAGCATTTAATCCATTACTGATGACAAATGCTGGTTGCTGATCAGGCAGCAGGGCGATGTCGCCATAATCCAGATCAATTTTTCCGGCAAAGACCTGACGAAAAAGATCCTGCATGGTATAGACATAAAATTTTTTCACATCCTCGGTGGATTCTGCAGAACCAATTTTCCTTCTGTATTCAGGGAGCAGTTCATTCTCAATTTTCGTAAACGAAAGTTGCGTTGTCATCCAAGATCCTCCTTGCAAAGATTCAACTGCTTTTTGTCATTTCAACCTTTGATGAATTCGTATTTATACCCCTTACGGGTAAAAAGTCTTTTTTCACCATAGAGCACACAGATATCACAGAATTTTTTTTATTACAGTCAGTCAGCTCTGCGGACTCTGTGGTGAGTTTTCAGTTAGTTACGAGTCCATCAACCTTTGATGACGGCCAGAGGCCGTAACTCAACAATAACCTCAACCAGATCAATCTGATTTTCAATAACCTCATCAATATTCTTGTACGCTCCGGCAGCTTCGTCAAGGTCGCGCACATGACGAATGGCGTGAATGATCCCCTGGTCTTCGAGCCTCTTCTGCTCCTGGGCTAGATTCAACTGCCGCTGGGCCTGTTTGCGGCCCATCTTGCGTCCCGCTCCATGGGCGCAGGATTGGAAGCTATCCGTATTTCCCCGGCCTCTGACAATATAACTCGGACTGCCCTGGGAACCGGGGATGATGCCTACCTCCCCTTCCCTGGCGCTGGTCGCCCCTTTACGATGAACCATGACATTCTTATGGAAGTGAGTCTCAAGGGCGGCATAGTTATGGGCTATGTTGATGATCTGATCAAAGGTGACGCCTGGCACAACCGCCATCAGGGCATCCTTCACCCGCTGCATCATCAATTTCCGGTTGGCATAGGCGAAGTCGACACAATAGTGCATCTCCCGCAGATATTTCTGCCCGACGGCATTATCAACCGGTAGAAAAGCCAGCTGCCATTTCTCCGGGATCTTTGATCCCCACCTGCGATTCAGATCAATGGCCAGCCGGTTATAATGATTCGCAACCTTGAATCCCAGGTTTCTGCTGCCGGAGTGGATCATCAGCCAGATATGGCCGTCGTTGCCCTTCTGTATTTCGATGAAGTGATTGCCGCCGCCCAATGTGCCCAACTGGGTCAGGGCATTGTTATACTCCTCGGCTATAATCGGGAAATCAGACAGAGGACGCCCCTCAGTTGTCGGCATTAACGACGGATCCTGTTTTTTCTTATGATGCTGAAAACCCAGGGGCACGGTTTTTCTGATGCCGGAAAGGACAGCCTTGATCTTATCGGTGGACAGCATGGCAAGGGAGGTTTTGACCGCGCACATACCGCAGCCGATATCGACCCCCACGGCATTGGGAATGACAACCTCTTCCGCGGCCATTACCCCGCCGATGGGCATGCCGTAACCCTGGTGCGCATCGGGCATGACGGCAACATGTTTAAAAAGAAAAGGAAGATTCGCCAGGTTTCTGGCCTGCTCAAAGGCGCCGGCCTCGATGTCGTCGAGCCAGAGTTTGATAGGCAGCTTTTCGGTGGTAACGACACGTCTCATGAATAAAGGCTACTCCTCAGATTCAATGCTCACGCTGACGACGAAACGCCGAGGATTTCTGCGGCAATCGACAAAAATCGTCAAAAGCCAGGAAACACATGTCTGGACAAACGAGGTGAGTGGGCCCCACTGCGGAAGAGAAGTAATGTCCAGCCGGAAAAAAACTCCGTAGGTGACGCTGAAGATACTGGGCAAGATCGCAATTTCGCAAAATCTAGAGATACTGTTTTCCTGGAAATTTATCAAGCAACTGCGTTGGCCCATTTACGAACCGAAACCAGGATATCTAAACCGGATTCTGCATCGTAATAGATAATAAAATATGGCTGAATGAGGATTCATGCAAGACCATCCCCTTTAAAAAAATCATATCACAAATTTCGAGAAGAGTTCTCCTGTTTTCAACATTTCCCCCCGACACTTGCCAGGGCTTGCCGGCGTTGCCGCATTCTGTCAGGTAACAATTGCCTGTCAGGTAAAATTGAGCTGATAAATAATTTTCCATATGAGCAATGTTCCACCCAGCTGGCCGGCAAAGAAAAAATGGGGCTGAGAACCTCTGGCCAGAGAGCGAATGCCATTTCCCCTGCCGTCAAGCATTGCCACCACCTCACCGCTGACCAGATCGCGGATGCGAATCATGTCATCCATACCGGCGGAGACCAGATGGCGCTGGTCATCCAGCAGCAGAACCCTGGTTCTGCCGCCGCTATGGCCAGGCATCTGCTGCAGGCATTGGCCGGTATGGATGTCCCACAACTTTATTTCTTCTCCACCGGCAGAGGCAAAAAAATCTCCCTGTTGGGCAACGGATAGAGAGTCGATACATCCGTTATGGGCTGTCAATTGATGCAGACATTTTTTCCCCCTGGCGGCCCAGATCTTAATTTCACCAACATCACTGGCAGTAACGAGATCAAGGCCGTCGGCCACAAAAGAGAGACAGGCAATCTGCCGGTTATCCCATGCGGTCACAATTTTTTCCCGACCCGTGGCAATGGTGCGGATTACCATCGCCCCGTCTGCTCCGCCGCTGGCAAAAAAGCGGCCATCACGGCTGAAAGCAAGTGCATTCACCCTGCCATGGTGGAGTCGAGACCGCCACAGCAGAGAATTGCCAGCGCTGCTTTGCCAGAAAACCACTTCTCCATCAGCCGTTCCGGCAGCGATGAACTTGCCGTCTGGTGATACGGCAAGCCCTGTGACAGCCTGTCCGCCGGTGTCTATGGTGGAGAGCTTACTGCCGCGGCCATAGTTGCGGATGCGGATGTGGTCATCGCCTCCGGCTTCGACAATCTTTCGCGTGCCGGGCAGATAGGCCAGATGTTCCACTGAACTGCCAAACCCCTGCAAGGTCGCATACCTCTGCACCCCGACAACTTCCCGCTTATCGCTTTTACTGAGCAACCGGTCGTGAATTCCGGCAAGAAATGCATCCTTGGCAAACCTCTGCTCACGCCATGCCGACAGCAGAGATTTGAGGCAGGCTTCGTAACGCAGATTATGGAGATGGTGTTGAATTTCCCGGCATTTTTCCATTCGCTTACGGGCCTGTCGGTAGAGAGCAAGGGATTGCGGCGAAGAGCTGAGCTGAAATGAAGGCAGAGGGACCATTTTCTCGTGCTTTTCCCCCAGTATTTTACTGACCTGAGCTTTAAGCAAAGCCAGCTGATCGGCGATGGAACTGTCCTCCATGGCAGTATCAATCATCAACAGAATCCTTTCCGGAGGAAATAATCCTGAACGCAGCTTGTAGAGGATCAGATTGTATACCGCCTCAGGCAGTCTGTCGTATAAGATAAGCGCCTGTTGCAGCTTGACAAGCCCTTCCCTGTATCTGCGGGTGGCAAAGCAGACGACAGCCTGGTTGTTCAAGCTCTCAGCCCGGAGATCGGTTTCAAGGGTATGATAGGGACAGTCAAGTCCGTATACCAAGCGATACACCCTGTTCAGATCAGAGCGTAGCGAGGAGACATCTGCATAGCCTCTGCCGGCTGGTGCTGCACATCTTTCCAGAACGGGGGCCAGAAAATTTGTATAGCTTTGCAAGTGGTCAGGCAAAACGGCGGCGCTGATAGTGTTATCGGCTTGATAAGGGACGAAACCCGAGAAGAGCATCATCCTCAGCAGACCGCCTAAACTTTTGATATCAGCATGCTGGTCCTGTTTATTACCGAACAGATCCGGCCGGACAACTTCCTTGATTTTTACCAGCGAGCTGCCCGTTATGATAATGCTGTCAGGTAAAAGTTCCTGATGGGCAATACCATGGGCGTGGAGATATTCAACCCCATGACAGATCTGCATGAGGAGGGAAAGGATACTTCTTAAGCTGGATTGCCCGGACCTGACCCAACTGGTCAGGGTAGAGCCTTTGATACGTTCCAGGAAATATGCCGAGGCATCACCGGGAACCAGGCCAAAACACGCCTCCACATGGGGATGCATGCCGATACGGATCCACTGGTGAATTTTCTCGTCAAAAGAGCGCTGCTCCTCTTCTGTTTTGAACCGGGTTGCATAGGGAATCCGGACCACCAGCTTTTCCTGCCGCTTGCGGAGAGAAAGGGTATATTCACTATGAAAAGGGGCCGCCCGGATGCCGCTTACAATAAAAAAACCAAATATTTTGTGGCCGACATCCCAGACGTTTCCGCCCTTGTTACAGAGATACTGGCTTGCCATAATGCGAAGTGAAGAGCATTATTTAACTATCTTTTTCAATCTTCTTTATCCTGTCTAACATTTCCTCTATTTCCTTTATGTCATGGCCAGAGGTGGAAAGTGCAAGCGCTTTTTTGAGGTGAAAGGTGCTGGTGGTGAAATTACCTTCATAATAAAAATTTTTACCAAGATAGAGATGCGAAAGGGCTTGATTACCCTTTTTGGACTCAATCTGGGCAAGCTGGAAATATGCCTTGGGATAATCAATGCTGCTGCCCAGCACTTGTTTGTAAAGGGCCTCGGCCCTTTTATCATCGCCTGACTGCTGGAGAGCCAGGGCAAGATAAAAGCTGCTGTACCAACTGCCAAGGTCTTTATTGCGGGCATCTCCCAGATACATGAGAGCGGTTTCAAGCTGCCCCCATTGCAGATAAATAATGCCCAGATCAGTGAGGAGAATCGGCTTGTCCGGGTAATACTGCATGACCTGCCGTATTTTCTCAACGGCTTGTTCATAGTTGCCGGTGGACATGTCCGCCAGGGCCAGGCCGTAGACGGCCATCATCTTAATATCTTCGTCCGTTGCCTCCCTGACCTCTTTTCGATATTTGCCGTACAGTTTCTGCGGTTCCACAGTCAGGGAAGACACTCTTTTCTGCATGCGGCGGAAGGCAAACTGATCAAACTTGTGGAATTGCGTGTCGCTGTTGATATGCATCAGATCCTCCACATAACCCATGCGGAGCTTTGGTTGCGGATGGGTCAGCAGATAAGGAGGGATATTGCCCATTCTGATTTTTGACTCCTTGTACATCTTGTTCAGCATGGAGAGCATGTCATGGGGGTCCCGCTGCTGACTTTCCATCAGGTTGAAACTGATCCGGTCCGCCTCTTCCTCATCCTGCCGGGTAAAGGCCAGACTCATAGCGGCACCGGTGGCCATGCCGCCGGTAACCAAAGCCTGGGAGAGAGCGCCGCCGCCGAGCGCGATTCCCGCCAGCATCAAGGCCAAGGTGCTGGCGGTGATCTTGGTGGACTTCTCTATGCGGTCGGCAATATGACGGCTCATGACATGGCCGCACTCATGGGCCATGACACTGACGAATTCACCTTCATTATCCATGGCATTGATGATGCCTGAGTGGAAAAAAATCAGGCCGGATGGGGTGGCAAAGGCATTGAATTCCTTGTTGTTAATGACATAGAAATGGTAATCAAAGAACTGAGGGCCTGCCTGGACAAGAATGGAATCACCGAGATCATTAACATACTGGCTGACGTCAAGCTCATCAACCAGCTTGAATTCCTTGCGGATAATGGCCAGCATATTTTCGCCATATTCTTTTTCTTCCTTGATGGAAAAGGCGTGAGCAGTGGCCGGAGAGAAAAGAGTCAGACAGTTAACCGAGAAGAAAAAAAGCAGGACAACCACGGCAGTAAAACGCTTGAAAACCACAAACGAATGAAAGTTTAATATCGACAATTGAAGAGGCCTTTAAAGAAAAAAATTAAGAAAGGCTCGGGGAAAAAAGGATTATTGGCAAATGAAATTGACAACAACTCAATAATAAATGTATTTTGTTAGTTTCACCATTTGACTGTCTTGTAGAAACCACTCGACATCCATACAGTGCATGATAACTTCCTGATTTATCGTCACGAAAATTCGGCACCAGGACTTTTTACGATTCCATCGTCATTTCAAACGATTATCAATGAACATTCACAATTTGTCAATTTAAAAAATGCTCTGCGAGTTACACATAACCAACCTGGCCCTCATCGAAAAGCTCTCTCTGGTCTTTGCCGGAGGGCTTTCCGTGCTTACCGGAGAGACCGGCGCCGGCAAGTCCATCATCCTGCAGGCCATTCATCTGCTCTCCGGAGGCAAGGGATCTTCCACCTGGGTAAGAAGCGGTACCGACAGCACCACCATCGAGGCACTTTTTGAGGTTGGCGACGACCACTCCCAGGTACTGGGAAAACTCCAGGAGCAGGGATTTGATGCAGACGGAACCATTGTCATCAAAAGGGTTCTCTCGCAGAATGGCCGCAGCCGTTTTTATATCAACGGCAGCCCGGCAACGGCCAAGATCACCGGCGAACTGGCTGAAAACCTGTTCAGTGTGGCCAGCCAGCATGACCATCAGCAACTGCTCGCCGCCCGTTATCATCTTGATTTCATCGACGCAGTGGGCGGCCTCTGGCAGCATCGTCTCGATTTTTCCAGACAATTCGACGCCTGGCAGCAGATAAAAAACGAATATGACGATCTCCGCAGAAAAGAAATGGAAAAGGAACAGCGCAAGGATTTTCTTTCCTTTCAAGTGCGGGAAATCATGGACGCCAGGCTTATTCCCGAAGAAGACGACAGGCTGGTCATGGAAAAACAGCGGCTCAAAAGTGCTGATGACCTGAACCGGCTCGGCAGAAAAAGTTACTCACTTCTTTACGACGCCATTGATCCCCTGGCCCAGATGCGAAAAAATCTCGTGCAGATGGCTGAACTAGATGCAAGCGTCGCTCCCCTGTCCGAGGAGGTCGCCGGCCTCACCTATCAACTTGAAGAAAAACTGGCAGGACTGCGAGGCTACCTTGACACTATCACGAATAACCCCCAGGCCCTTGAAACCGTGATGGCCCGCCTTGATGTGCTGCAGCAGTTGAAAAGAAAATACGGACCGGCACTTGCCGACGTCATCAGCTATGGCAGCAAGGCGGCAAGTGAACTCGAGGAACTGGAAGCCCTTGATGTCCGCCTGGAAAAACTGGAAAAAGAACTGAAAAAGCTGGAAGACGAGCTGCTGTCAGCCGCCGGCAAACTATCCGGGGCGCGGCGGAAAACAGCCCGGGAGCTGGAAGGAACCATCAGAAACGAACTGCTGTCCCTCTGTCTTGACCGCGCTCTCTTCGAGATAAAATTTTCCGAAGGCGAGCCGATGCTCTCCTCCCTTGGCCGCACCGGCGCCGACCGGCCTGCTTTCATGTTCTCGGCCAATCCCGGGGAAACGGTCAAACCTATCGCCCAGATCGCCTCCGGCGGCGAGTTATCACGCCTGCTGCTGGCCCTCAAATGTCTGCTCGCCCGCAAGGATCAGGTGGAAACCGTCATCTTTGACGAGGTGGATACCGGCATCAGCGGCAAGGCGGCAGAGTCGGTGGCCAGAAAAATCAAGGAACTGGCCACCCATCATCAGGTTATCTGCATCACCCATCTGGCCCAGATCGCCTCCTGTGCCAATGACCATTACCGGGTGAGCAAGTATGTCAGCAATGACCGCACGCACACTGATATAGTTCTTCTCGATGAAACACAGAAAGTGCTGGAACTAGCCGGAATGCTTGATGGTGATTCGGTCACCCAGCAGACCCTGGCCTATGTAACGGAACTGATCAACCGTAACCAATAACCGGATTTTTCACATCTAATGAGCAATCAACCTACGGCCATTGCCCTCTTTTCCGGCGGACTGGACAGCATACTGGCCTGCAGAGTGGTGGCGGAACAGGGAGTCAGGGTCAGGGCCCTTAAATTCGTTACCCCTTTTTTCGACTACGACCTGCTGGCGAGAGAGGCGCAATACAGAAAAAAGATCCGGGAAAAATATGATATCGATGTCGAAATCAGAGATATCACCGATCTCTATCTCGATATGCTGCTTGATCCTCCCCATGGTTTCGGCAAGCACTTCAATCCCTGCATCGACTGCAAGATCCTCATGCTCATCGAGGCAAAGAAGCTGATGGCCGCATATCAGGCCTCATTCATTATCACCGGCGAAGTGGTTGGCCAGCGACCCATGTCACAACGCAAAGATACCCTGCGCGTCATCGAGCGCGACAGCGGCACCGATTCTCTCCTGCTGCGCCCTTTGTGCGCCAAGAGCCAGAAACCCACCGCAGCGGAGCTGGCAGGAATTATTGACCGGGAGAAGCTACCGTATTGCAGCGGCCGGGGCAGATCACAGCAGATTGAACTCGCAGCCGGATTCGGCATAACCGGCTACCCTAGTCCGGCAGGTGGCTGTAAACTGACGGACCCCAACCTGGCAAAACAAATCAAGACGCTGTTCAGTCGGAAAGACATGGTCAACCGGGACAACGTCCGTTTCCTGCTGGTCGGCCGGCAGTTCAGGCTGCCCCATGGCGGCTGGCTTGCCATCGGCCGCAGTCAGGATGAAAACGATGCCGTCCTGGGGCTCTGGCAACCGGGTGATCTGGTTTTAAAGCTCAATGACCGGCCGGGTCCCACCGCCCTGCTGCGCTATTCCAGTCACCCTGCGGATATCAGCCTCAGTGCGGCGCTTGTCGTGCGATACGGCAAGAAAATCCCCGGTGGTCCCCTGGAAGTTGAAGTAATAGTGAGACAGGATCAGAGAGATACTATCCTGCGCTCCTCTCCCCTGCCTGACGAACAACTTGCAGGCTTAACCATTATTTGATGAGAGAAATCTTGACACCTTGTGCCCCAATTTGCTAAAAGACGGCAACTCAGGGCCACCTTAGCTCAGTTGGTAGAGCATCGGATTCGTAACCCGAAGGCCG
>JAHIVT010000128.1 GCA_018816555.1 Pseudomonadota bacterium | reverse complement strand
CAGCCTTCTTTGTCGTCTTCCCGGTTTATTACAAATCACTCAAACCGCAACAGATTGAAGCACCTACCAAATAAAACCTTTCTCACCTTCTGTTTCCCAGCGGCGCATGATCCTCACCATGCGCCGCTTCTTTTTTTGCTCACTGCAAACCGCCCTGGCAATAGAGCCTCTTGCAAAATGAACGTCGTAGCGAGATCGAGAGAAAAATTTTCTGTGCAAGGATGAGTTGTGAAACCGCCCGGAAGCGTAGCAGTGCTACGTTGAGGACGATTTCACAAGGAAGACGCCGCACAGGATATTTTTAGCCGATCGGAGTAGATGTTCATTTTGCAAGAGGCTCAATAATATCAACGTTGAAGATAAATCCTTTCAGCAGCCATGTTTGATGAGAAAATCCTCAACCATCTCCTGCATGATGTCAAGCTGACTGCGTCCTGTTTCATGGATTATGATCCAACTGCAGCGCTGGTAGGCCCGGTAAAGGTCCGGCCGGATCTTGATGGTCAGCGATTCGAGACAATCACCTTCCAGGGGATGCTGCCTGTTATCCTCCGGGCTGGTTGCTTTCTTGTTACCTGTTCTCACGCCAATAATTCCTTTATACGAAGAAATTCCTCTTTTCGTTTAAAATATGCCTCAACTACCCGGGGATCAAAATGACTCCCTTTTTCTGCCAGAATAATCCTTTCAGCCTCGGAAACGGGGAAAGCTTCCTTATATACCCGCACCGTGGTCAAGGCGTCAAAGACATCTGCCAGGGCAACGATTCGTGCTTCCAGGGGAATGGCCTCGCCGCTCAGACCGTTGACATAGCCGCTGCCGTCCCACTTTTCGTGATGAAAATAGGCGATATTGCGGGCCATGGGATCGATCTCCGCATTATCGAGCATGCGGTGGCCGATAACCACATGCTGTTTCATGGCCTCAAACTCTTCCAGCGTATAGTTGCCCGGCTTTTTTAAAATGGCATCGGCAATGCCGACCTTGCCCACATCATGCAATGAAGCATAAAGCCTGATACGCTTGACAAAAGTACGGTCAGCCCCGTAGGTATCCGCCAGCAGTGTGGCATACTCACTTACCCTTCTGATATGATTGCCCGTTTCATCATCATTGGCCAGATTGGCATTCTCCAGCACCGTTACCAGTCCGAGGGACATTTTTTCAATGGTCCGGGTCTTCTCATCCACCAGATGGGAGAGATGTTCTTCCCGGTCGGCCAGCATTCTGTTCTTCTGGCGCAGCTCATCCTGCAGATTTTTCAGACGGAGCTGGGCCTTGACCCTGGCCAGCAGTTCATCCTTGTTAAAGGGTTTGGTCACATAATCGACCCCGCCGTTGCGAAAGGCTTCCACCTTGCTTTCCACATCCGTCTTGGCGGTGATAAAGATAATCGGAATTTCCCGGGCCTGCTGTTTATCCTGCAGCAGGCGGGAGACCTGAAAGCCGTCTATGCCCGGCATCATGATATCAAGCAGTATCAGGTCCGGCAGATCATGCTCGATCATATCGAGCACGGCGGCGCCATTGGCAGCCATGCGAATCTGGCAATCCAGGCTCTGCACCAGCAGTTCGGCAAGCAGCCTTCTGTTCTGGGCTATATCATCAACGATCAGAATCTTGTTCTGGATCTTGGCAGGTATTACCATTGGGTAAAAACGTCTCCAGTTTTCTGATGAGCTGAGGCAGGGCCTCATCATCAAAAGTTGCGGCAATCTGTTGCAATTCCTGCTGCAGATCCCGTATTTCCTTAATATAGATAAAATCGGCAAAAGTAGCGGCCAGACTGCGGATCTGGTCCGGATTGAAAATCTTCAGGTTTTTCTGCAACACCTCAATGGACTGGACAATCTGAAAACATAATTCACGGCTGAGCACAAAATTCTCACTGGCGGCAAAAGGCTGGCCAGGCTGTTCATTCCCTCTGTTTTCCAGGATAGCCAGCGAATACTTGTCCGCAACCAGCAGATAAATTTTCCGGTAAAATATCCCCAGCTCCAGCGGCTTGGCCAGATAATCATTACAGCCGACCTGGAGAAATTTTTCCTTATCCCCCGGCATGGCCTCACCTGTCAGGGCAAGGACATAGAGTTTCTTCCATCTGTCGTTTTTACGGATGCGCTCAATGGTCTGCATCCCGTCCAGCACAGGCATCTGCATATCGAGAATCAGCAGATCGAAATCAGCTTCCTCCAGTCGGTCCAAGGCCTCCTGCCCGTTGGCGGCAACGACTATCTCGATGCCGAGATTGCGCAGCATCTCCCTGATCAGATTCTGGTTCATTTCATCGTCTTCAGCCAGTAATACCTGCAATTTCACCCCGGCATCCGCCAGGGCTGCGGTGAGCATTTCCCCGGATATCTGCACATCCTGTTCCGGGGCGGCACCCTTCTCCTTTGCCTCTGATTTCTGAAAAGGCAGGCGCACGGTAAATACCGAGCCCTTGCCTATATCACTCTCCAGGTTGATTGAGCCGTTCATCAGGGAGACCAGCCGGCTGGTGATACTCAGACCAAGCCCTGTCCCGCCATATTTGCGGGTGGAGGCGGAATCACCCTGCTGAAACTCGGCAAAAATAACCTTCTGCTGTTGCCGGGAAATACCGATCCCTGTATCAGCAACCGTGAAAATCACCGTTTCGTCCGCATAGCTGCAATGGAGAGTAATGGAACCCTTTTCCGTAAATTTAAAGCTGTTGCTGAGCAGATTGACCAGGATCTGGTTCAGGCGGATACAGTCGCCAATGACCCAGTCCGGCATGTCAGCGTTGCCGGAAATGCGAAAATCAATGCCCTTTTCAGTTGCCTGCGTGGAAAACATACGGCCGAGATCGTTCATAGCCTGGCGCAGGGAAAATTCCTGGAGCACGATTTCCAGCTTGCCCGCCTCAATTTTGGCAAAGTCAAGAACGTCATTAATAAGGGCCAGAAGATTCTTGCCGGCGCGACTGATGGTGCCAAGCCGTTTTTTGTCCACCGGGTTTTGCTCATCCATCAGCATCAGATCGGTATAGCCGAGGATAGCGTTTAAGGGGGTCCTGATCTCATGCCCCATGTTGGCCAGAAAAAAACTTTTCATCCGGCGGGCCTCCACCGCCTCCTGTTTAGCCCATTTCAGAGAACGCTCCATCTCCTTCAGCGGAGTCGTCACCGAGCCGTAGATACGGAGCAGCCTGTTTTCTTCGATCAATTTTATCTTCCGCTCAAAATGAGCGCCGTCGATATCAAGCTCATCGGCAAAATCCTTCCACTTTTTTTCATCAAAATAAAGCAGCCGGGAGTCGAGTCCCTGAAGCAGCGGATGATCGAGGTCATCCCCGGCAGCAGGAAAGCGGTGCATGCATGCCGGATTGGCATAGGTGATTTGGCCATGCAGATTGATTTCAATGATCATATCAGCATTTTCTTCAGGAAACGAGGCCAGACGGCGCAACTCAAGCCCAACTCTCATCTGCTCGGATATATCCTCCTGCACCACCACAAAATGGCTGATCGCGCCACGCCTGTCTTTAAGAGGAGTTATGGTGAGATGCTCCCAGAATTTTTCCCCGTCCTTTTTCCTGCTCAGGACTTCTTCCTGCCATGGCTGGCCCGAGCCGAGACTTTCCCACATGGCCAGCGCCCCTTCGGCTGATTGGCCGCTGATCTCACGCAGATTTTTGCCGATGACCGCATCCGCCGCCGGGTATCCCGCCAGGATGCAGAATGCACTGTTGGCAGAGACAATATCACCCAGCCGGTCGATAATTAAAAGGGCGGCACTCTGCTGTTGCAAGGCCTGAGAGCAAAGGAATTCTTTATCAGCGTCCCTGCGGGAACGGTTGCGCAGACAGATCGCCACGCCCAATGCCGACAGCAGGGCCAGGACCGCCCAGGCGATGAAAAACTGCCTGAAAACAACAACATTAGCCGCGCTCAGTGGGCTGATGGCAAAATGATTGATAATTTTCCAGTAAAAATCATTACCCTGGCCATCGGCAATGTTTGTTGCCCCATTCTGCCCCGCGCCGGCGGCCCCATTGGTCTTTGCCGTATGATAGGTACTGAAAGTAACGATTTCCCGCTGATCCTGAAACTGTCCATTGTCAGCAGTGACGATTTTCCCCCAGCTTTCCGGGTAGCGGATGGCAAATGAGTCGTTTACTCTCTCCTGCACATTTGCATCATGATGGTCTCCTGCCCTGACAAACTCGTTTCCCCACCTGTTTACCAGTGAAACCCCGCCGGGAAAGGCAGCGGTGATCTCCTGCAGTTCCCTGATAAAATGCTGCGGCCGGCATTCAATAACCACCATCCCCTGGTGACGGCCCCTGCCGTCAAACACCGGGGTTGCGGCAACAAGCAGCGGCTCGGCTCCCTTTTTCCCGTTTACCGTGCCGCCATCATTCGCGGAATCAGTCAGATACATCTCGCCTTTGCCAAGCAAGTTGGTCTGCTGAAAAAAGGCGGCCTGGGAGTTATCCGACAATTTTTCCCTGGGAATCAGGTCGGCAGACGACGACGGGGAACTTACCCCGACAAGGACAACACCGCTGTCCGACAGATAGCTTATACGGGCATAGCTGCCCCTTGTTCCGGCAAATCCGGAGTATTGTTCGGCCAGTTTCTTCCTTGCGTCATCATCCCCGCGGGACAGAAAGGTATTCATTGCCTGCAGGGTGGAAAGATAGTGCAGATCAGCGGCGAGCAGGGAGATGACATTGCCGATAGCCGAATGCACCACGCTGACGCACGCCAGGGCCTTTTGCTGCTTCTGCCGGTTGCATTCACGGATATTGGCAATGGAGACGGCAAGCACGATGGCGAAAAGGAACAGGAAAATGGGAAGATAGAGTTTGAGGAAACTTTTGCCGACAGTGATAAATTGTTTTGTGTCCGGCATCAGCTGGCCTTGAAAATGAATAGGCAAATTGACAATTTTGCCTGTCTCGAAAAAAACCACTCGACTGCCCTACAGCGCATGATAACTTCCAGATTGATCCTCACGAAAATTCTATACCGGAACTTATTAGCCGCAAGGGGCATAAATGGAAAGCCATCAATTCTCACAAATTGTTAAGAAATATTTAGAGTTACGGTAATCCGGCCCTCTGCAGATTGCCGGAAAATAATCATATCAGCGTTAGATGTACATCAATTCATACCAGGGGGTATTTCCCACGATTTCCGGAATGACTGACACATCAAGGCCGATTCGCCCCATTCTTTGCGCAAGCCTGCCCGTGTTTATCTTTTCAATTTCAACCCCGGCCATAAACCACGAAGCAAGCAGGTCGGCTAGATAGACGGCATGCACCAGTTCCGGATCGATCACCGCTTTTTCCGGCTGATGATGGAGACTTACCGCCTCACCCAGATTTTCCGGCAGATTCCATATGGCAGCCAGTTCTGCGCCGATCTTCTGGTGGTCCGTAGCAAATGCCTCCCGCTCGATACTGATCAGATCAGCCACCCCCCCCCGCAAGTTGCAGTAAAACATCGGTCTGGTAACAGTCACATACTGGTCCAGCACAATTTTGCCGATATCATGGAGCAATCCTGCCGTATAAGCAGTCTGGACATCCAACCCGTGTATTTTCCGGGCGATAACCTTGGTTAAATGGGCAACGGCAAGCGAGTGCCTGAAAAGTCCCCCCCTGAGCAGGGAATAGCCACCCTCCTGTTGTTCAAAAAAATCCTGCAGCGAAGTGGAAATGACGATCTCCAGCAGCCTGATTTCGCCCAAAAGCATGGTGGCTCTTGCAATGGAATCAATCTTCCTGTAAGGGCTGATTAATGCAGAATTACAATAACTGATGACCTTGGCGCTCAACACCTGATCACAGCTTAACTCAGCGGTAACTTCCCGCATGTCATAATCGCCTTCATGCATGAGCCGTATCAGCTTGATGGTGATCTGGGGAATCGGTTTGGCGTTGACAATGGCTGCCCGGATCTTCTGCGGCGTGGGTTTGACGATCTCTTTCGCATAATCATCAGGATTAAATAACGGTGTAATGGTGGAAAGCCAGGTTGCTGTATTGATGGAGATTTTCATGCCGAAACAGCCGCCTGTTTCCGATTTTTTGACCGGAATGGCCCTGGCTTTCAAAAACCGATACACACATTCACAGGTCCTTCCACCGATATCAAGATTCATATCATATTGAGAGAAAGGTATCCCCAAGGCACCGCCTGCGACCACGGCCTCAAGCTTGCTGAGTTCCGCCCCGCTTTTAAGCAGGTCCTCGACAAACAAGGACAGGCAAGATGAGGCGTAGCTCCTGGGCTGCCAGGAGTTCTCCGGGCCCGGCGAATCAGGCAGAAGAATGTGGCAGAGGCCGCCAACCCCGGAAATTTTATCATAAATGGCAACACCGACGCAGGTCAGCAGCAGAGCCTCAAAAATCCGAGACTCGCCGGAGGATTCGATCAAATAATCACCGGCACTGACCAGGGTATGCTCCATTTCGCTCCTTTGTTCAGCCATTTGTTGAGAGAGGAATAAAATTATTTGCTGCAATTATATCATGAAAGATGACGCAGCATTTGTCAATTAACCTGATAGATCTGGTGAAAATTCCATATTGCCAAATAGATAAAAGGATTTACAGCAGAGCGAAAGGAACACAACAAAAAAGGCAAGGCCCTGGTGTCATTAATTTATTGCCGCCGCCAGGTAGCCAGACGAATACCGGCCACGGCAAGAAAAATACCGGCAATCTGCAGGGATGAAAGAAACTGCTGCAGAAAGATATGCCCCCAGATGCTGGTCAGCACAGGCTGCAGCAGCAACAGGGTTGAGGCGATTGCCACGGGAACATGGGGCAGTGCGGTGATAATAAGCCACCAGCCTACCACAGAGGAAAGAAAGGCATGCAGGGCAAGCCAACTCAGGGACTCGCGGCCGGGAATCAGCAGATTGCCTTCGCCCAGCAGGGGCAGCAGGAGAAAAAGAGAGGTGATGACCGCTACCCAGAAGAGTATCTGCTGGGGAGTGGTCTGGTAATTTCGGAGCAGGCGCAGAATGATGAGAAAAAAAGAATAGGTCAGGGCGGTGAGCAACCCATAAAAGACCCCGGGCAGCACCGCCTGGCCGATACCCCGGGTCAATGTCAGCAGGGCAATGCCCAGCAGGGCCAGAAAGCAGCCGGGCCAGAACCATTTCTGCAGACTTTCCCGGAAAAAGAAAACCGCAAGCAGGGAAACAATGAGAACCTGGAGATTGCCCATCAGGGTGGCCGGGCCTGCACCGAGGAAAATGATGCAGCGGTGCCAGGCCCATAGATCAACGGCAAAGAAAAGGCCCAGCGATATCAGAAGATATGTGGCCCGGGGGGCACGAACGAGAAAACCGAAACAGGGGTTTGCCGCCTCAAGAAGCGACACACTGTCGGTCTTGAGAGATGCGGCCCGAAACGGGCGGGTAAAAGGATAGAGCAAGAGCCAGATGAGAGCGGCAAAGAAATTACGATAAAAAGCGGAAACCGTGGGATGTACGCCGGACAAAGTGACCAGGATGGCTGAAGTGCTGATGCAGCAGATGCCCAGGACAAGAAGAACGTACCATCTGCTCATACCGGATCACCTCTGAAAGGGTCATCCCGATTCATTCATGACAGCCCGCAGGAACGGCGATGAAAAGCTACGGCCTCGGCATAGGTGATCCCGGTGCCGCCGAAGATGTCCAGAGCACTGCCAATGGTGGCGTCAAGCCGGTTCTTTCCAAGAACCTGGAGCTTTTCCAGATCAGCCGGATTTTTTACTCCTCCCGCATAGGTGGTGGGAATCGGAGTCCATCTGCCCAGCTTCTCGGCAAGCTCCTCTTCAATGCCCGCACACTTGCCTTCCACATCCACGGCGTGGATGAGAAATTCATGACAGAAGGAGGCAAAGTAGTTCAGCGATTCTTCCGTTATGGCTACCGAGGTAAATTTCTGCCAGCGGTCGGTGACGATATAATAATCATCCCCTTTTTTCCGGCAGCTCAGATCAAGCACCAGATGTTCCTGCCCCACGGCGGCCATCATGCCCCCCAAACGCTCTTCATGGATCCTGCCGTCCTGAAATACATAGGAAGTGACGATCACCGCAGAGGCCCCTTTGTCCAGCCAGCCGGCCGCATTGAGGGCATTGATGCCGCCGCCGATCTGCAGACCGCCCGGCCACGCGGCCAAAGCCTCTTCGGCAGCAGCTTCATTTCCCGGGCCAAGCATGATCACATGGCCGCCGGTCAGATTGTCGGCCTTATACATCTCAGCGTAATAGGCGGAGGAGTGGGGGGAAGAAAAATTGGTGGTAAGCGACGCAGAAGAGGAATCAGAAAGGGTGGAACCGACAATCTGCTTGACGCAGCCGTTATGCAGGTCAATACAGGGACGAAATTTCATGACATTTCGGTGGCGGATCTGGGATTCCGGATGCTGGATAAAAAGAAAAGACAATCAATCCATGATCCGGAATCCACTCTCCAAAATAAAATGATCAGTTTTCAAGAATCAACAAGGTGGACGGGTCAAGCGTCAGACTGGGTCTGCTTCCGCCTGTTTCCCCATCACGCTTGATGATATTCAGGGCAACGCATTTCTTTTCCGCATCAGGCTGCAGCAGAATGATGGTGTCAAACAAAGCGTCTGCCTCATGACACGGAGCAGGCACACCCGATTTGCTGACCCTGTCATCGTTTCTGTGGCATACAGCGGAAAACCAGATATTGATATTCAGGCCCTTGGCAAAATCCCGCATCTGAGCGAGAACCTTCTCGGGCGAGATGGAACAGTCAAAACCATCCACCAGCAGGCAGTCCGGCTGGAATATATTCTGCTCAATGAGATCCCTCAACCGCTCACGCAGTTTGGCGACACCGAAACTCTCTTCGTTAAAGGTCATGATCATACGCTGACTCATGAGCTCTTCCTGTATCTCCGCAGCACGCTCCAGATTGCCTGCCTTGGCGATGTCCCAGTAAATATCATCATACCAGATTTTTGTTTTTTCAAGACTCTGGCCGATGCTCACATGCAGCACCTTGTTGCCTCTCAGCATGCTGTCCAGGGCAATCTGCACCAGGATAGCGGTCTTTCCCAATCCGGCACGTGACATAACAAGTCCCATCCTGGGGCCTTCCGTCTTCCCCTGATCCGCCGGACTGAGAACACGAAGCGGATTCTTCAGAATCAGATCCTCTTTCAACATAGTGTCACCCCTATTTCCCCTGCTCTTTCTTTTTCTTGCGCAAATCTTCAATCAAATTTTCTGCCACATTTCTGGGCACCTGCTTATAGTCGCTGAACTCCATGGTGAATTCGGCCTTGCCCTGGGTAAGGGAACGCAGAACAGTGGAGTAACCGAACATCTCTGAAAGAGGCACCTCGGCTTCAACAGCAGTATATTCACCCTCTTCCAGGGTACCGATAATGATACCGCGGCGTTGATTCAGACTGCCCATAATCCCCCCCTGAAACTCGGTGGGTCCTTCAACGGCAACCTTCATGATCGGTTCCATCAGCACGGGATTGGCCTTCTTGTAACCTTCCTTGAAGGCCCCAATGGCCGCCAGCTGGAAGGCAATGTCGGAGGAATCCACGGCATGGGCAGCGCCATCGTTGATGACGCAGCGAACCCCGTTGACAGGAAATTCCGCCAGGGCGCCTTTCTCCAGACTCTTCCGAAAGCCTTTATCGCAGGAGCTGATAAATTCCCGGGGAATGACGCCGCCGACGATATTATCGACAAATTCGTATTCACCCTCGGCCAGCGGTTCCATATAGCCACCCACACGGCCGAACTGGCCCGAACCACCGGTCTGCTTCTTATGGGAGTAGTTGAACTCCGCCCGCTGGGTAATGGTTTCACGGTAAGCGACCTGGGGCGCGCCAACCTTGACCTCAGCACCGTATTCACGTTTCATGCGCTCAATGTAGACATCCAGATGCAGCTCACCCATGCCGGAGACGATGGTTTCATTGGTTTCATGATCCACATAGGTCCTGAAGGTGGGATCCTCCTTGGTAAAGCGGTTGAGCGCCTTGGACATGTTGCCCTGTGACTTGTTATCCACCGGGATAATGGCCAGGGAGATAACAGGGTTCGGCACATGCATGGAACTCATGGAGTAACTGATATCACTGGAGGTAAAGGTGTCACCGGAGGCGCAGTCAACGCCGAAAAGGGCCACGATATCACCGGCGCCGGACTCATCTATCTCTTCCATCTCATCGGCATGCATGCGGACCAGGCGGCCGATCTTCACCTTTTTGCCGGTACGGCTGTTGATGATGGTATCGCCTTTTTTCAAGTGGCCTTGATAAATACGGATATAGGTCAACTGGCCATAGCGTCCGTCTTCAAGCTTGAAGGCCAGACAGACCAGGGGATCTTCAGATTTGGAGGTCAGCACCAGCTCCTGCTCGTCATTCCTGAGATCGAGAGCGACATTTCTGATATCCATGGGGTTGGGCATATACATGGTAATGGCGTCAAGCAGACACTGTACACCCCTGTTCTTGTAGGCAGAACCCATGAAAACCGGAGCCAGCTCCAGGGCGAGAGTGCCCTTGCGGATTGCCTCCTTGATCATCTTCTCGGTGGGCTCGCCCTCGAGAATCGCTTCCATCAGCTCATCGGAAAACATGGAAACGGCGTCCAGCATCTCTTCCCGCTTTACCGTGGCATCATCGAGCAGGTTGGCCGGAATTTCCTCCTCGCGGATCTTCTCACCGTTATCCCCGTCAAAATAAATGGCCTTCATCTTGACCAGGTCGATCACACCTTCCAGATCGCCTTCAAGACCAATGGGTATCTGCATCATAACCGCATTGAGACCCAGCTTCTCCCTGACCTGGGTGGTCACCCTCTCAGGATTGGCGCCGGTCCGATCGCATTTGTTGATGAAAACAACCCGCGGAACCTTGTAACGGGTCATCTGACGGTTGACCGTGATGCTCTGAGACTGAACTCCGCCAACGGAGCAGAGAATCAGCACCGCGCCGTCCAGCACCCTCAGGGCACGCTCAACCTCGATGGTGAAATCCACATGGCCGGGGGTATCGATGATGTTGATGGAATGGTCCTTCCAGCTGCAGTAGGTCGCCGCAGACTGAATGGTAATGCCCCTTTCCTTTTCCAACTCCATGGAGTCCATCTTGGCGCCAACTCCATCCTTGCCCCTTACCTCGTGAATTGCGTGGATACGGTCTGTATAAAAAAGTACCCTTTCCGTCAGGGTCGTTTTACCGGAATCAATATGGGCGCTGATTCCAATATTACGAACTTTCGCCAAATCTTTCTGCATCTCTTTTTCCTCAAACTTTTTAGCTCTGTTACAACATGTCCCCGCCCGCGGGAAAAAAATTACGTTGGGTACATTACAATTAAAAAAACGGCCCTCAGATCAGGGCCGTTTCAGAATACACATAAGAATCAAGTTACATAAACCATCCGCCAACAGCTTGTCAAGAAAATTTATCGGCTTGCCCCGAATGAACGCTGGAAGAGATCATCTATGGCCGCTTTGCCGTCATCGGTCAGATTTCTTGTGCCGGAGCCGGCAATGGTATCAAAGGCAATGATGGGGGAATCCGGCTTCCAGGCAGCATCTTTCCAGGTGAACCATGCCTTTTGCTCCTGATCAAAGACACTTACCGGACGATTGAAAAGCCTTGCCAGCTCCACCGCCCAACCGGTTCCGCCTTTAACGGTGTTATCTTCAAGAATTTTGCCCACGGCAAAAACCTGGTGTCCCTTATTGACCATATGGAAAATGGACTGCAGCACCTTTCTGATTTTCTTTTTTTCATAATAGGTCCGGTTCATCATTTTCGAGGCGAGATCCATGCTGATATCGCCCCGGACAAGCTCATCGTCAGAAAGCATCACCACATGCTTGTCCCGGGCCATGGCATGGCCTTCATAGGAAAAGTTCACCTCCTGCAGTCCCCATTTCTCGGCAGCCTCGCCGAATGCAGCTTCCGCACCCTTCATTCCACCACTGTACAGCGTACATTTTGTCTTCTCTACCATAACGACCCCCACCCCACTCTTCATAACGGGTTTTACCTGTGCCGGCCAGACAGAAAGGCAACGACCACCGGTTCAGGCATAAAGTTTTACCCCATTGCCGGGGTATAAATTGCGATTTATCCTGTCACGCCGGATCGCCCCGACGTCTCATATTATTTGTTTATCGATTGATTTTCTTTGCGCAGACTGCGGTTGCTTTTCCGGGCGGTATGCCGGAAGCGCCCTGCGGCTGAACTCATAGAAAAAGGGGCTGCGCGTTTACGCAACCCCTTTCATATCTCTGGCGCTGAAACCAGGAATCGTATCAGGGAAACACGGATCTCCGCGGCGTTCTACCGCGAATTATCCCCTATCTGCCGACTTGCTTTTACCATATACAACCCACAGAATTATCAGCACTTGCTTTTCGGTCACGTAATTTAATCCTATATATATAGCAGAATCGCACACCTGTGGCAAGAAAATCGTGCACCACCCGCAAAAACTTCGGAGATCTTTTTTTGTTAGCAATATCGGCATAATGCCCGGAACCGGGATGGAGCTATGCAGTTTGATTAATTTTCAATAGCAAAACAATGCCATGCTCTGAAATTTTTCATTTTTCCGACAGCTCGCTTGAACCTGCGGCAATTTTCCAGGCCGAGAGACGCATGAAGGCCTTCCTCTTTTCCCAGGGATATACTTTTTCTGCGAAGAGCGGCTTTTCGCGCTGGGCAGGGGGAATCAGCGGGAGAAGGTCATTCTGGCAATCCTGTCTGGCAATGATCAGCTTCACCCCGCCCGGAGAGTTAAAAAAACGGCTCGCCTCTTCAGGGGATGTAAGCATCTGAATAGGCTTCGGCTGATCCAGATAAAAAGCGACATCTTTTGCAGGTTTGCCATAGAAGGCGATATCCTCGGGGCTGATTTTTGCCCTGTCGATCTCCGCTTTAAGCTCCATGGCAAAAGGCTTGCCCGCACGATAAACATCCAGGACTATATGTTGCCAACAGAAGAACCCACCCACGAGAATAACAGCGGAAAGTACCGGCAGGCCGATATTACGACTGATCCCCAGCAATGACTGGACAGGTGAAGTCTTCTGCAGATGGAGAAGCCAGACCCCCAGGGCGAATATGCCGATGAGCGGGGTGAACAGGGCGAGAGACTCCGGCGGAACAAAACCAACACGCTCCCTGACAACGGGCCACAGCACCGGGGTCAGCAATTCCACCAGGGCGACCAAGGACAGCAGTCCCACTTGCAGAGAGAGAAAAATGCGCTTTACTTTATCATTGCCTGCAGCCTGGAGAAACACCGCCATATAGAGAGCGCAGAAGGGAATGATGGGCAGAATATAATAATTTCGCCTTGAACCTGACAGGGTGAAAAAGACAAAAATAATCACCATGGTTTCAACCAGCCACCGCGTATTTTTATCACCTGTTCTCAGCAGCTGCGGACTGCCGAAAAGTGATCCCAGAAACAGGGGGGTCCAGGGCAGTAACAGGGAGGGGACATAGAGAAAGTAGACGTAAAAGGGCTCTTTATGATCAAACGGCTGAAAATAGCGCAGAATATTTTCGCGAAACACCTGGTACAGTCCGCTGCTGTGATAGCCGCCGCTGGTCGAGTTGGCAATAACAAAAGGAATGAGATAGATAGCCCCGCCGACGATCAGGGCCAGAACATTGCCGGGATTGAGGTGCGTCTTCCAGCGATATTGCCGCAGGAGATCAGGCAGGATGGCCAGCACGGGCACAATGACCGCTGTGAGACCTTTGGTATGGGCTCCGGCAAAACAGATCAGATAAAAAACAAAGTATGTCAGAAATACCGGCTTTTCCCTGCGATGCCAGTACCAGGCAACCGCCATGGTGATGGTCGCCAGGTTTTCCATATCCGCTTCGCCGATTCTGGCCCAGAAGAGCAGGGCATAAGAGGTTAACAAAAGCCAGCCCGCGGTCCTGCCCACCTCTTCGGACCATAATTGGCTGCCCAGCCGCACCGTGCCCCAGAGGACAACCAGACCGGCTATGGCGCTGGGCAGCCTGACAGCCAACTCATTGAGACTGCCTGTTATTGCCTGGGTCAGGACAATCAACCAGTAACCTAAAAGTGGTTTATCAAAATATTCGAGACCGTTTATGCTGGGATGGAAAAAATCCCTGGTGAGCAGCATGGATCTGACAATCTCGGCCCAGCGGTCCTCCGAACCCCAGAGTGCCTTCTGCCCCAGTCCCCAGAAAAGAAGCAGAAAGGCCGTCAGCCAGAAGATGGTATTTGGTAAAGTATTTTTGCCGGTTTTGAGCATCAGTTTATTCATGTTAGAAATTACGGGTTGGTGATGACGATAAGAAGGGGCCTGAAATGCCGATTGCAGAAAAGAAGATCACGGGTTTACCCCTGGAAAAACCGCCACCTCAATCCTCTTGCCATGAAAAGACGGAATTTCCGATATGGGCAAACAGAATCGTGCCTGAAAAAATTCACGTTTCTTCTGCCTGTAAAATGGTGCGTACGGCTCTTTAATCGCTTTGGCGCCCATGGTTTGTCTCCGTTCCATCAGAAGAAGGATAACGGCTTATTATGCCCCAAAAAACCTGACTAAAACATAAAGCTTTCTAGCGCCTCCTTGCAACTTGATAAACCCCAAAAATGAAGAAAAAGTGAAAAAAAGATTTTTTTCTGAGAAAATGACGCTTTTCCTCTATCGATCAGCAGATCGATTCTTTTATCTTCTGACCACCACCGACTTTCAGCCATCTCTGCGAAAGAAGCTCTGCTGCGGATTTCATTTTTGTTGCAGAATGTCACTGAGATTTCATTCTGCAACAACAGATCGGCTAGTCAGCCAAATCACTCTTCTGCCCGAGAAAAATATTTTGTCCCCTGCCATATGCGGATTTCCCGACTATTATTTGCCCGGGCTCCCCATCCTCTCTTCTATTTCCTCACCATTTTCCACTCTTTGCTGTTGCGCTATGCAACACCAAAAAACCTCTCAGACCGGCATTCAGGTTATATCCAAATATTTTATTTTGTAATTATTTGATTTAATTAAACAATATTTAAAAACTAGGATTTGGCACGTTTAATGCTAGTCTTTACAGATACTAAAAACAACGAAGAAATCAATTTTTTAAATTTTACATCATTACAATACGTTAAGAATAAATGGAGGAACAACATGGCCCTTTACAACTGGCTTAAACCAGGCAAAAACAAGGACGTGAACGTTGTAAAACTGAAGGAAGAACACATCGGCATCGGTGAAATGGCAGCAGGTCACCCTACTGGTGCAGCAGCTTCCATCAAAAGAATGATGGATCAAAAAAATGGACCTCCCAAAATATTGGTGGTTGGAGATGGGCGATATTCCAAAAAACTGAGAGATTACAGCCTGAAAATGGCTCAACGCTTTGACTGTGAAATAGTGGCCCTCAACGTTTCCGAGCCCCCGCTGCCTTTCGGCGGCGAAAGCGCGGGTACACAAGCCGGCATATTCCCTGAATCACCCATGAATAACATGGGGCAATTCATTGAGCAGTCACAGGTAATGGGAGTAAACGTAAAACCCGTTACGCAACCCGGCAACAGGGATCAGGTGATAGCTGAACTGAGTGCCCAAGATCCCACTATCCGCTATGTGGTGAGTGAACCTGATTATGGCAAAGAGGAAGGAATTGGAGAATACCCGATGCTGGATATGGATCTGGGTTATTCGCGTCTGTAACAAAGTATATTTGCATAAAAGTTTATTACAAAAGGGTCTGCAGCGTTTCGGCTGTAGACCCTTTTGTAATTTGTGAAGCCGGAAACCAGGCTGGGAGCTTTTCAGATGACGGCGGTCATGCCTTCTCTTTGGTACAAACCTGATTCCGGGAATTGACACTTTCCAGAGACACCATATCCACAAAAGCCCGTACCCGAAAAATCGTCAATTCGACGCCTTTTTGCTCGCCTCGCTGCTCAACACGATCCCTTGTTTTATTTTGATTTCCCTGGTCTTGGCCATGATCTCATCATGGGTCAAGATCCCCTTCTCCACCAGCACATCGATCAAGGCCTGGTTGATGATCATCTCCATATTCAGGGCTTCAGCCAAAGATATCAACTGCTGCTCTTTATCCGGTTTTTCATCCATCTTCTCTCTCATCCTCGTATCGTTTGCCGCCACGGTGTTTTTTGATGGAGCTCACTCTGCCTTAAGTATAATTGTGGGTTTCCCCTCATCACCCGGAAAGGCTGATACCACTTGGGTCGAGGGTGATAAGCCTTTTTTTGTAGAGGGCGCCTATTGCCTTTTTGAAGGTTTTTTTGCTTACCCCGAACAGGGAGTAAATATCTTCCGGCGGGCTTTTATCGGTGACGGCAATCCTGCCGCCATGGTCTTTCAGAGCCTTGAGAATGGCCAGGGAAATATCATCAACGCCTTGATAGCCCGGTTTTTGCAGGCTCAAGTCAATTTTGAGGTCTTCGCGTATTTTTTTTATGTAGCCCTTTTGCTGCTGGCCAATGAGAAGCTTCTGGAACACCTCGTTTTTATAAACCATGCCCCCATGGGAATGGTTTATAATCGCCTTATATCCCAGGTCTGTTTTCCCATAGATAATCAGATCCACCTCTTCACCCTCTGCATAGTTCGGGGGCTGCGGGCTGAGAAATTTATCCAGCTTTGTCGAGGCGGTGATGCGCTTGGTTTTTTCATCAAGAAAGACAAAAACGATATAGGATTTGCCTTCCGCCATTTTGTCCTGCTGTTCACTCTTCGGCACAAACAGATCTTTTTCCAGCCCCCAGTGCATGAAGGCGCCGGACGACGTGCTTGCCACCACCCGCAATCCGGCAAACTGGCCGACCGTTGCCAAGGGTTTTTGGGTGGTTGCCCGCAGATGATCTTCCCGGTCCGTATAAACAAAAACCTCAAGCTCATCGCCGGGCTGGCACTTCTCGGGAACATCTCTTATCGGCAGGAGAATATCACCTGACTCACCACCATCAAGGTGGGCGCCGTAGTCCCGCGTTCTTTTTACCCTGAGCTTATTTAACCTGCCGATCTGTGCCATTTTTTCCCCTGTATTTTTTTAGGAGCCGTTACGAAATAACATGAGCATTTTTTCAATTTCGTTACGGCTCCTTATGCCGTTCCGCGCATTTCTCTGGCCATGTTATTTTTTTACAACGGCTTACGCGATACCCGTGAGTCGCCCCCTTCATCTCCGCCCCGGTGTTCCAATGTTAAATTCCGCTTCATACCCCACAGTGAACTGGCTCGATGTGTTATTGCGCAGGCTCAGAAAATGGGCATTATCTTTATCAAAGAGACAAAGAGGCATGGCACAGGGCTCAAAGCCAAACTTCCGATAAAAGCGGGGATCACCTAAAACAAAGATGGTGTTTGCCTTGATGACCTCCTGCCTCAAGGCAAAGCGTAGCAACTCAGAACCTATCCCCTGCTTTTGAAACTCCGGCTTCACAGCAAGCGGCGCCAGGTGCAAGCCGCAAACAGCAGCTCCGTTATATGCATTGGAAAAGGTAATGGAGGCGATGACCGTATTGATATGAATACACACCCACTCATGCACGGCCTTGCCATTTTTGTGGAAATTTTCAACTAATTGCATTTCATACATGCTGCGGGGGAACGCCTGCCGCAACAAGGCGGAAACCTTGGCATAATTTTCAGGGGTGAGTTCGCGTATCTTCATTGCTTTACTATTAAATGGTCAATTGTCTGACGTTGCCGAAGATCAGGCCTGGCGGCAAATCTGGTCGACCAGCCGTTTCAGACGCACGTGGGCTGCATCGATATCGGCAAGGCAGGCAAAGGCCTTGACGGCCTCGGCTCTGGCCGGATCAAAACCGCCGCATAAGGGGTGGCGGCCGAGCAGCGCGGCCACAAAGGCGCGCTCCAGCCGATCAACCGGCTCATCGGACTGTTGCGTATCCGCCAGGTCATGCCAGGCACGAAATCGGGGCTCACGCAGGGCCTGGCGCACCTCCTGCTGAAGCCCCTGGGTCGCGGCAAAGCCGTGCCGGAACAGATCGGTTATACACCAGACAACCAGTAAGTCGGATGCTTTGGCGGCTGCTTCCGGGCCATCCAGCGGGCAGTTGGGCTCCTGCTTTGCCAACAGTGATTCCAGGCCCAGGGAAATGGTGTCCCGCACCCGCTCGGCAATATCCGTGATCTGTTTGATATCCTGCGTTTTTTCTCCATAGGCGATGATCGCGCTGTTTATGGCCCAGACGATTTCCTGCTCCAGGCGGGAGAGAAATTCCTGGTCAGTAATCAGGGACAGGGCCTGCTGGAACAGGGTGGTTGCGATCAAGGTGCCGGCATAGACGGACGGTACCCGGGTGAGCGCACTGTCCAGGGGTTTCTGCGGCCGGGGCAACGGCTGCCGACTGGCCGGCCGGGAGAAGAGAACCGAGGCCTCGTCCGGTGCGACAAAGCCCATATCCTGCATCCGGCAGTTGCGGAAACGCAAGGCTTCTTCTTCGATCTGGGTCGGCAGATCCACCCGGACCTGGCTGAGGATTTGCTGTGTACCGGTGGGATCATATTGGTACATGGCATCCAATAAAGTAAAGGGATGGATCTTCAGGGCCATTTCGGTTTTCAACTCCAGGAGATAGAAACCGTCCGGGGTCATGGCGCGGGGCTTGCCATTCTCCTCGTCCTCCGGCGGAACCTGGTCAGTATCAGGGTCATACACCGTCACGGTCTGGGTCAGAAAGAGGAGTTGCACCACATAATCCAGGGAGAAAAAAGACGTGGCCAGGGTTTCGGGGCCTGCCAGCGCAAAGGCCGTCAGCCATTCATCAAGACTGTCAACGGCAAAGTCGTAGCGGTTCCAGCAGTCCAGATCGATACAGGCCTGCAATTGTTCGTGGCTCAACTGGAGGAGGACGGGCAGGGCCTGACCCAAGCCGATCTCCCTGACGATATAGTATGCTTCCAGGGGTTCGAGAAGTGCGACCTCCTCGGCCAGATCGTTCGAGGCCAGAAGTCGCTCACCCCGGCGGGCCAGGGCACGGGTCAGATCGACGCGGAACGGAGTTAATTCGATGATATTATTTTCTGTCATATTCTCTTGTCATTCGGAGTTGACTTGAGCCCCACGCTGCAAAGCGGAAGCCCCGGCATAATTTTTTTTGAGGGGGGGGGTGGTTTTGCTTATTTTCAACAAAACCGGGACAAGTTTATTTTCTTTAAAATGCGGGGTGAAGATATTCCAACGATCAAGGTCATTTGCGCCGCCACCAAAACTTGACCATCAGTCAGGCCTCAGACGTTCGCGGCGTCAAGTGAACCGCCTGGTTCTCTGTTCTTTTATGCATGATTGGGCATAGTTGAATGGAAGATTGGCTTAACGCTTTTCCATGATTTTGAATCATTTGCTGCATGCCATAAGTCATAATTCTTTTGAAGATTAAGCCATAACTCAGGCGTAGTATCAAAAGCTCGGGATAATCGCAAAGCCATGTCAGGCGTTACAGATCCGCGGCAATTAATAATTTTTGACAAGGTCTTCCTTGATACACCAAGAGTTGATGCCATATCCTGGATAGATATGGATAATGGTTTTAAGTAATCTTCCTTCAAAATATGGCCGGGGTGGGTGGGTTGTCTTTTCATTGTAGCCATGAGACACCTCCTAATGATAGTCGTCGTAATCAACAATATATGCATCACCATCTTCGAATTCGAAAATGATACGCCAATTTCCTGAAACTCTTACCGAATATTGACCTTTCCGGTCTCCACTCAGCACATGCAAGTTTGATCCTGGATAATTCATATCTTTCAAATCATTTGCGGCATTTAGCCGGTCCAAGACTCTTCCCAGCTTGCCCGCATGTTCAGGTTTTATTCCTTTCTTGGTTCCAGCATAAAAAAACCGCTCCAGCCCTTTATGTTTAAATGATTTGACCATGCAAGAATTGTAACCCTTGGGGTTACGCTTGTCAATGGGTTATTCCTACAGTGAATTTTGAGTTCAGCTGCCACCGAAGGCAGCCCGCTGGAATGAAGTGGCATCAGGGCATCAAGGTCAGGCTTGACCCCATACCTGACCTTGCCTCAGGATTTGAACCCTTGCACCCATGTTATTCTTTGCCGGCAATGTCCATTATCGTCTGAAGACAATAAGCTAAAATCAGACAATATCCCGAATTAAATACCCCGTATTTGTGGGGACTATATGTATTTAAAATCTTTTGCCACTCATTAAGAAGATACGTTTTGTCTTTCTGGTTAATCATTGTATCAAAATCAGTGAGTTGATTGCCAAGCATATCAAAAATCGTTCCTGCAGCAATAGCATCTGCAGTTTCATTAAGCGGAAGACTCTTGCCTGAATCTATCGTTTCGTTAAGGAGAAAAGACAGATGAATCAAGTTGCTAATTTTCATTTTATTTTTCCTTTTTACTTCATTTTGACCAATTCCGGAGGCACAATACGCTATCAGCGTCAATCAGATTAATATGCCAGGAAAGCAATACTCCCGAACCTATACATACCACCAATATTCTCTTTAAGGTAATAATTTGCTATGAAAGGGCAGAACCAGAGGAGGCGGGCGGGACAGGCCGGCGAACAAGCAGAGAAAATCGAGCAGGGTGAGGTTGCAAAATTAGCAATTAATGACTCTTAATAACTTCCCTCAACATATCAGCCACACATTGATTAAGGCTTTTCCCTTCAGCAGCCGCTATAGCAACAACTTCCGCATGAAGTTCAGGCGATACTCGTAAATTGAATTTGCCGGAGAATTCTTTATGGGGGTTGACTCCTTCTTCCTTGCACATTTCAAGATATACCTTGAGAGAAATTTCACCTTCCTTACGAAGGTCTTTGATATTTGAAGCGTAAAAGTCTGCTCCACCATTAAGATTAACGAATTCTCCTCGAAACATGTCAATTGACGGATCGTATTTTATAACTGCTTTATATCCTTTGATTTCCATAATGTTCATCATGGCTTCACCCCATTTCTTTCCAACCACTTTCTTATACTCGCCACTGCACCTTTGTCGGTGTCTGGTGATGGATGTGGTCTATGGAACACTTGAATTTCCCCAAAAAGTTTGACACCAACACGAGAGCCCTCACGTTCACTTATTTCTGACCCTAAGCTTCTGAAAAGTGCCTCGATGTCACTCCATTTAATACTGCCGATTACAGGTCTGGAAAAAATCAACTCCAGCGTTTTTTGGTGCTTTTTCTTCATGCCAAATAGTACCATTTTTCGGTACTAAAACAAAGGGGAAATATTTTATGATGAAGGAGTAAAGATTAGATTGAATTGAACGAAAAAGAATATCAAAATGTCACGCCTGACCCCATACTCTCAAAAGCACCAAGATCAAGATGGTCGTCTTCAGGCCGGTCGGTGCTGCGCTGATGGCAGACATACTGATAAGAAAGAGCATGCTCCGGCACTTTAATATCTGGTGCCTGTACGGACAGGGTGACCCCGTTTCCTTGCGAGTGAAACCGGTGGTTAGCAGATAATATATCTTTTTCTTAAATTACCAAATTCTGTACATACAGCTTTTAATTCGTCAACAATAACTCTGAATTCATCCAAACTAAAATTTTGATTTTTATCGGCTCTTGCCTCAATATCCCAGCTGATCGGGCTAAAAAAAATGGGCTTTTCTGTCACTGAGCCTGATAAGTGCCAATAACCATGAATAAATTGATTTCGTTCTGTTCTAGTTGTTGACGCTTTTTCAATCCATTCACAATAAGCTTTGACTATTTCTTGGTTCGTTTCATTAAATTTATTTTTAACGACTTCTTTAAGAACACACATCTTATCATGCGTATTTAATTTCTTAATCATTGGGTATGCAAGCCTTGGGTTATTGCAGCTTACTAACCAAGCAATGGTAATTCCGATATTTTGATCTAGTTGGTTGTAATTTTTAATATATTCCACAAAATTTCTTGAAAATTCGTAATTGATGGTTTCAAAATAATCAAGTTTTTTAATTTCGTATAATTTATTGGGCGCAGATTCCATTCTTTCACACTTTAATATTTGTCAATAGGTATGGTGTCTCTGAATTACGGCTAGACCTCTAAAGACCTAGCCCATTGATTTTCTAGGTGCGGGACCAGGAATAAAATAAATATCGCAACTGCATGTTAATTAAGAATTAATTTTTACAGTTTTCCTATAGAAGCCCCCAAAAAGGCCCCCAAATAAAAACTGCAGAAATTAAATCTTGGCTACTATGATTTTCAGATTTGCCGACGCGAAAGACCGTTATAAAGCACACATGCCCAAGGGTTACGGCCCTTCAAGTTCCACAAATCGATCTCTTTCTATATTAGCGGAGTGCGTCTTAAGATTCTCTTTTTTATTCAGAATGCTTTTCTTCAAGCAAAGTCCATAATTCATCCGCTAGCTCGATAGCTTTCTTTGGATCTGGATCTTTGTCTTCCCTCGTAAACATCGCTGCATAGATTTTGGCTGCGGTTTCAGAAATAAACTCTTTTTTCCCCATTTTACCCCTCCTTTGAAAACAAAATTGTCTATTCTTTGACATAAATCTTCTTTGGTTTTATCTGTATAATGCCAAGGCTATTCTGTGCACCAATCAAGTTACATCCTTCAGCACCTCAGCTTCGTATTCGAAGTCATTTAACCCTGAGCTTCACTAACCATCATCATCAAACAATGCTTTGAAATTACAGTAAATATGTTTTCCATACAGATTAAAAGTTACCTCAATTTCCCATCTCCCATATTTATTTTCTCACATGGTTTCTCACACAACGTTTCGGGTGAGACGCGGAAAACAGTATGTTTTACCGTCGAACTCTACCCGCTGGGTTAGCCTATAATAGTATATGCCGATAGCCAATTGCATAAATCTGAATAATCCTTCAGGTCAATACGCGGGCCTATTCGAAGTTTTTCTTCTTGAGCATCTTTTGTAAACGATGAAGTTGTAATGACTAGACCTAAATTTGCTTTTTGAGTTTCTGTGACACCATATAAACCACGAATAATTTCTACACCAACCTTATTGTGTGGGGCATAGCGCTTACACTCAGCAAGAAATGTTAAATGTGCAGGTCCAGCCTTCATTCGGCAAAATATATCATAACCTCCATCCCTTGTATTTTTTGTCAGATTGACTTCACAGCCTTGATCTTGCAAAAGTTTTGCAACAAGCTCTTCGAATTTTCGAGAATCGAGTTCATACATTAGTTGAGGACGCCTAGCCAATTCACTCAAAAGTCGAGCATTTATGTCTTGGACTAAAATAATTTTGTTTCTGAGGGAAGAAGAATCTCTGAATATTTCATTCGTTTTAGATCTCTTTAATGCTTTGAAAATGCTTTGAAGAAATTTATCAAAGCCTTCCACTCGGATTCTTCTATAATATGGCTAGGGGTAAGACCTATTATGCCAGCTTTTGCGAATGTTGCAATTAAGGTTGTTGGGCGCATATGCATCATATGCGCAAAATGACCTAGCGAATTAAGTGCATGACCATATGGCTGTAGCTTAAATGGTGAACTGCTATACCTTCGAATTGTTTGACCATATTTTTGTTTATTAAATTTTTTATCGCTAATTCGATTCATGCTTTACCGTTATAGCTAACGGTAAGCTAGCTATTCTTTATCTCAGTCAGAGTTTGTTACAAGGATGCCAACACATTATGTGTTGCCTAAAGTCAATGTTGCGATATAGTAAACTTTGATATAGCTGGTCTAAAGTGTAAAACTCGCCTGCTATACATATATTATTTATTTCATGAATAAATTCATAAAAATATGACAGTACATCTGAAAAATCCTTGAACAATACCTAATTAAGCGATGTGTCCCAGTATTAACCTAATCATTACTTTGCATTAAAATAAGGAGGGCAAAAAGTTATCTAAGCGTTATTAGTAGGCGGTAAAAAACGTTCTTACATGTTTAGAAAAAATTAATTTGTGATATGCATGCCAGTTAAATTTAACAGAATAAATTATTAAATCAGATTTTCTTTCTTCCAATAGATGGAGATATTTTCATGTGTAATGCTTGAGCTAGTTGTTGCTTTTGCTTATAAGTAGTATGATTGGTATATATGTATGCCTTAACTCTTGATTTTAATATTTGCAATGCAACAATATTGCCATCTAGCTCTTTTGCTAGATTTGATACATCTTTTGTAGAAATGTCATTGTAGTAAGAATTAATACTAAATGAAACTAGTTTTGCCGCAGGTGAACCAATTCGTTTAGCAACCTCTTCATATAATTCTTTTAAATCTTTAATTCCGACTGAGTATACAAGTTTTGTAAATACACCTAGGCAAGCTTGCAAGCTTATAAGCTGAAAAAAAGAAGTAATCTTTCTCTCAACATCTTCGCGATTATCATCATCTTCAATTCTCTCCTTTAGTTCCTCGGCAAGTAAGTCTTTTGCATCTGTGAAAATTGCACCAAGATATCCAATAGTTCGAAAGCCGGTAAGATATATTTCTGAAATTAACTCAATTATATCTTGCTTTGGGAGTGAACCTTTTCTATTTTTTACAATTTGACCTACTATATCTATAGACCTGAAAGCTTGAAGGAATGGAATGGTTGTTTCATTAATTTCTTCACTAGTTAGATTGTTTTGATTAGTTTTTTCTAAATATCTTATTTTTTCATCATTTTTAATTAATTGCTTTTCTCTCTCTTCTTCTGGCATTCTACTTTGGTCAATAATATCATTGCTTATTTTAGATGAAATTGCCTTAATATTTTGATAATATTGACCGCCTTTATTTAATGAAATTGCTTCTTGATCTTCAAAAGGAATCATTGCTGATAATAAAGAATCATTAATAAATGATATATCATTAGTGTGATGTGTTATAAATACCAATATATTCGCGCTATTCTCAAGATGTAAATTCTCGAATAATTTTTTAATTACATTTTTCCCGTCCTCTGTGTTAATTATATCAGACACATGCTTCGCAATTAAAAAATAAAGAACGTATTTATATCCAAATCTAAAGCATGAGTTATCATTGACAATTATTTGAGATGACAGCAATTTTTGCTTGATCTTGTCGTACGTAAAAAATACATATTTTTGTGAATAAATTGTAAAAAAATCAACAAAATCGCCCTCACTTATCGATTCAATACCTAAATTGTGAAAATGAAAAGCCAATTCTTTAATGAAATTAATATATGGTAACCGATCACAGGGTAGCGTCAGGCAATAACAGCGAGGCAGCGAGAAATTACAGGGAGGTAATCCACGAGATGTCTGGGGCATGACCGCGAAAATGGGCGGTCAGGGCATCGACGAGGACATGGAAGGTTGGCTTGTTG
>JAHIVT010000127.1 GCA_018816555.1 Pseudomonadota bacterium | reverse complement strand
TTTCCTATGGTAAAGATTGATTTCTCCTGGGATGAGAACGCCAAACCCCTTTGTTTTTTAAGGAAATTCTGTTCCCATGTGACGACAGTCCGTTTGTGGCAGCAACTGCAAGGCCTTGATAAGCAACCATTTCCCCTGTCTTAAAATTGCGACTTTCAGCTTGAAGCATTCATTCTGCTCGCAACGCCATTCGCTGTTTTCTTAATAAATCCCTTTTGAAATATGAGAGAAATTGTCGTCCTTCTTACAGGATATGATTATTTTTGCCCTGTAATATATAATTTAAGAAGTCAGTATAAATTATATTATTTCAAATAGTTATATGGGAAAATCATGGTTGGGAAGCTGAAAAGAAATAAGTGTTCCGCAAGTTTTTTCAGAGCTCCCCCCAAAAAAAATATAAAATTAGTGCTATCTGGTATGAGAATTGAAATTACTTAAGAAAACATTTTTGGAAATTAATTCTCTTCATTTCGAATTTCAGGGGGCAGAATGAAAAAGATCATTTTAACAACAGTATTGAGTGTATTACTCAGTGTCGGCAGTGTTATGGCCGCCGGTGTACCGGGTGGGCATGAGATGGGCGACTTGACATCCAGTGTGAAAGGATACGGTCATGCCGGCGGCATATTTGCTTTGACAGGCGATAGTTACCTTGACCAGGAAGATTCCCTGGGCATAGTTTCTCATGGTCAAGCGGCAGACAGGGGCAGAGAAGCTTGGGCAGATGATTTCTTTTTCCCATCTGCTTATTCATATCATGGTGATGATACACCAACGTGGATGGTACAGCATGTCGAACAATCCGGTGCAGGGCCAGCCGTACCGGTTCCCGGTACAATTCTGCTGTTGGGCTCCGGTGTTGCAGGGCTGGTTTTCGCCCGGCGCAGCAGCATGAATAATGCCTGATCGTCGCGGAAAACAAACATCTTTTACAGCAGATCGCTTGCCAGTTCGGACAACTCGGATCTTTCCCCCTTTTTCAGATTGATATGGGCATAAAGGGGTTGCCCCTGCATCTTTTCAATGAGACAGCTGAGTCCATTGGAAAGGCTGTCCAGATAAGGGTGATCGATTTGAAAAATATCCCCGGTGAAAACGATTTTTGAGCCTTCCCCTGCTCGGGTGATAATCGTTTTCACTTCATGGGGGGTAAGGTTCTGTGCCTCGTCAACGATGAGGAAGATATTGACCAGACTGCGGCCCCGAATATAGGCAAGGGGTTCGATGACCAGTTTGTCCTCTTCCAGCAGCTGGTAAATATTCTTCGCCCGGTCGCTTGTTTCCGAGAATTGATTACGTATAACGCCTAGATTATCGTAAAGAGGCTGCATGTATGGCTTCAGTTTTGACTGAATATCGCCGGGCAGGTAGCCGATGTCTTTATTGCTGAGCGGGATGACCGGTCTGGCCAGCAGGATCTGACGGTAACTGCTTCGTCTTTCCAGGGCGGCGGCCAGAGCCAGCAGCGTTTTGCCCGTGCCGGCCTTGCCGGTGATGGTGACCAGGGGAATTGCGCTGTTCAGCAAGCCGTGCAGGGCAAAGGTCTGGTCGGCGTTACGGGGCTGGATGCCGTAAGCCGTCTGCCGATCAATGCGGCTGATGCGTCCGCTTTTCGCGTTCATGCAGGCCAACACCGATTTCTTGCCGTTGCGCAGTATCATGTACTCATTGGCCAGCAGGGGCGGGTTTATCTTGATCTCCTCCGCATCCACCTCGTAGGGTTCCACATAGAATTTTTCAATTGTCTCTTCCTCAATGTATTCCTGCAAGCGGCAGCCCGTGTACAGAGCCGAGATATCCTTCACATGGTCAGTGGTGTAATCCTCTGCCATGAGCCCCACCGCCTTGGCCTTCATGCGCATGTTGACGTCTTTGGTAACCAGGATGACCTGTCTGGAAGCATTATTCTGGGCAACATGATAGGCAATGTTGAGAATATGGTGATCCGCCTTGGCGGTAATGAAATTTGCCCGAAGATTGGGGTGGAAGTCCTGTTCAAGCCGCACGCTGATCTTGCCGCATTTGGGGCCGATACGGATGCCGCCGTTGAACATTTTGTCGCCGCTGAGTTCGTCTAAAGCACGGGTAAACTGCCGGGCATGAAAATTGACCGTCTCGTCGCCTTTTTTAAAATGATCGAGTTCTTCGAGGACGGTAATAGGGATGACTATGTCGTGTTCTTCAAATTGATGGATGCATGATGAATCGTGGAGGATAACGTTGGTATCGAGGACGAAAATCTTCTTTTTTTTAGGCATGCTCCCTTCCGGCATGACGGCAGAATAGGTTTCCCGTCATAGAATTTTCATATTATTATCAAGCTGAACCGTAACCTCTTCAGCTCTTGTTTTCTTTATCATTTATATCCGGATAAGGAACTAATATCAATTACTTTCCTGAATTCTGCCTGTTGAAATTGCATGGTCATCAAATTTTTTTCTGACGTTCCTTCCCTTCAGTGAGTAACAGAAAATGAAAATGGCACAAAGGAATGGAGATTTTTTCCCATTCCTTTGTGCCGCAGTCAAGGGTAATAGAACAACGGTTGCCGCGCTATTTGTCTACATTGACAAAAATCGGGTTTGAGTAGAACCAGAGATCCGCCCAGGCTTCCTCGGCACCGTCAAGGCCGAGACCCGCTGTGGCAAGTGAGTCGGCCAGCGGATTACCCATTTCGTCGGTCTCAAAAGGTGCATTGACCGGCTGATTGGTACCACGTAAACGGAAGTACATGCTCTTGTCCAGACCCTTGATGGGGTAGGTGATGACGTTGTAGCCATCCTCATCAATTTCCCAGTCGGCTGAGGTGAAGGTGGCAAGCACTTGGGTGGATTCGTTGGTTGCCTTGGTGTAATCCGGGCTGTCCGGGGAAACCAGGCCGGTGATTTGGCCTGCTATCAGGTCGATGTGATCAACCACCGGGGTGTCACCGTTGTTGTTTGTCACCGGGCTCATGAACTTGATCTTGATCACCAGAGGATCCTTGGCTGCATGGCGTTTGCTAAGCTGCAGGTCTCCACCCATCTCCACCACGCGGTAATTGTAGCTGGCGGTGAACTCCAGGGCATTGATCAGATCGCCCATGACATGGAATGAATTACCTGAGCGCAGCCCGGCAGCGATTTCTTTCAGGGAAATATCGCCGTCACGGTCTGCGTCAACCGCCTTGGTCCAGGTCTTCTGGTATTCGCCGGGGTAGAAGTCGTCACCCCCGGCTGTATGATGACTATGGTAGTCGGAGCTGGCAAAGTTGTACCAGTGGCGGCCTTCACCCAGCAGGGCGTCCCACAGGCCGCCAAGGGTGGCGGTGTAATAGCCTGTTCCACCATATGTACCGCCGAAAGCCTTGGTGGTACTGAAGCCGCCGCGGCTTGAATTGGCCTGATGGCCCGGGGCGCCTTCAAAGCCGAAACAGACGTCAGGGCCGGCATTGTTGAAATCGCGGAAGTTATTGATGTCGTAGCCGCCGGTGCTCCAGGCGCCGTTTCTTTCAATGTGGGCGAAAACAATCCAACCGCCGTCTATTTTACCCGCATCAAGCTGCTGCTGCATCCAGGCACAGCCGGCAACGGCATCGGCATGCAGCTCCTCCGTGGATTTGCTGGTGATGATCTTGCTGCCGTCAACCCACTCGTAAATCTTGCCGTTTTCTTTGGCCAGCACACCATACGGGGTCACCTCTCCGTCCCGGCTGGTATCGTCGTCTGATTTGTCAAAGATATACTCCCAGGCACTGATGGCACCCGGGTCTTTGGCCACAATGCCGCTGCTGCAATGCTCATGGCCGGGAACATTCCATTCCACGCCGGCAGCAATTTTTTTGTCAGGGTAGATGTCTCGGTTTCTCTCGATATCGGGATAGGCAAAATCACGCAGGGATTGCCAGCGGTACATGTAGCCCTTTTCCGGGAAGTCGCCCAGGATCGGATTGACCGGGTACTTGCTGGTGTCAAGCCAGCTTACCCCCTCACCATCCCGGTTACGGGCGCCTCCATGCTCGGAATTGGCCCACCAGTCAAGGCCGAATTCATTGTTTTTCTCCATGACAAAATCAAATGTTGTTGAGCCATCGGTGTATAAGGTGTGCTGATGAAAATCACCGGTAAGCCAGTTGCTGTTCACACATTTTTTATGGTCATGGTGTTTGTCGTAGTCATGTTTATGGTCACCTGCAAAAGCTGCGGTGGTAAGCATGAAAGGCACAGCTATGGTTGACGTCAAGGCAATTGCTTTAAAATATCTTTTCATTCTTTTATTCCTCTATTCCTTTATTTGATGTTGAATGGACAAGTCAGTCGGAAATTCGTTTTCACTCCCTCGGTCAAGCTGTTTTGGTCACCTCCCCATGGAATTGAATTTCTCTTAATAATCTTTATCCTGGAATTCCGGTTAGTTTCGTGCTCTCGGGCAGATCCGGGAAATTTCATGGGCCACGATCCCCATGTGTATTTGAACTGGGTGACGATTTCCTGGGTCAGCCGGGGTTTAAGGCAGATTAAATGGAGAATGTGAGATTTTGATAAAGAGAGAGATAGATTTGCGTTAGAAAAATATTAAAAATCAATTAGCACTGGATTTTATTGTATTTTGTGCATAGATAAGGGGAAAAAACGGAATGATGGGCAAAGGGGTGACTTGTCTGCATTACTCAGGGGAAAATTTGAGGACAATCAAAAATATTTTTCTTTATTTCGAGCCATATTGTTTGTTAGTATTTTTTTTTAAAACCAGGGTCATGATGACAAGAGGAATTAAACAAAAAGGAGCAGCCTGTGGATGATGTGAAAAAAATTCTGGTGCCTGTGGATTTGTCCCAAGCCACAACCATTCTTGTGCAATACGCCAAGGGCATTGCCGAGAAATTTGCAGCGAAACTTATTTTTCTTTTTGTAGCGGAAGATCCTTACAGTTATACAGGGCTTCCCGTGGACATTCGACTCGATCCATTTGATGAGGGCCTTGAGTCGTATGCGCTACGGAATATGAAAAGTTTTCTTGAGAAAAACTGTCCCCAGGTAAACTGTGCATGTCAAAGTATTGTGCTCATCGGGCATCCGGCCAGTGAAATCATCAACTGTGCGGCACAGGAAGATATCGATCTCATTATCATCGGCACCCACGGCTTTACAGGGCTTGACCGCATGATTTTCGGCAGCGTTGCCGAAAAGGTCATCAAGATGGCTCCCTGTCCGGTGTTGGTGGTCAATACCTTTAAGGAAGAGGGATAAGGGAACCTGGAAAGGAGAGCAGGGCGTCTCTAAGGGGGGATGCCTACAGAATTCCTTTTTCTTTCCAGAATCTGATGGCGCCGGGATGAAGCGGGGTAACAATACCCTTGATACCGTCCTTGACGGACATTGCCTCCGCGGTCTTCTTTAAGCTGCGCATATAGGCGAGACCCTCATCCGTATAGATTAAAGAAAGAAGGGTGTAAACAAGTTCGGCAGGCACGTCCTTGTTGGCTACCCACAGGGCGGAGTCCTGGTATGATTCAACGTCCCGATCCACCCCCTTGTAGGTGCCTGCGGGAATGACGACCTTGGAGAAAAACGGGTATTTTTTGAAAAAACCGTTTGCCTCTGCGGTCTGATAAAGATCGAGGAGATCAATGTCGTTGTTTTCTGCTGCCATGACGGCCGCGCCGCTGGGAAAACCGACAAAGAGCCAGAAAGCATCGAGCTGGTTATTGATGAAGGAGAATGCCGCATCGTTATACCCCATGGGGTGTCTGTGGATTGCGTCCCACAGGTCCAGCTGGCTGAAAAGACGTTCGCAGTTGGCGTAGGCGCCTGACCCTTCATTGCCCACCCCCACATTCAGTCCGGCAAGCTGGCTGAGTTTTGTTATCCCCGAACCTTTACGGACAATGAGCTGGGCCGGAGCTCCATAGAAGTAGCTGACGGCAAGAACATTGTCATACCTGGTCGGATCGTCTTTCAGCAGCCCCTTGCGTCCCATATACAGCTCACCGGAGTAAACAACAGCCATGGCATAGGTGCCTGAATGCACCTTGCGCAGGTTTTCCACCGATCCGGCGGAAGCCTTTGCCTGTAGCGTAAAATCACTGATTTTTTTAACCGGTTCATATAAAGAAATACCTGCAGCCATAAACTGGAAGGTGCCGCCGGCAGGCCCGCCGCCGAAGACATAGACATCCGTTGCTCGAGCAACATGGGGAAAAGTCAGGAGAAGAGCCAGCAGGGTACATATTCTGCCCAGGGAATGGTGAAAAGCGAAAAGCATTATTCTATCCATTGAGGTTGTTATCAGGACTAGCCTACTCAGAAAAGAGAGCCGCCTTGATAAATTCTCTGTTCAGTCGGGCAATATGTCGGATTGAAATACCCTTCGGGCAGGCTGCCTCGCATTCCCGCTCATTGCTGCAGTTGCCGAAACCAAGCTCATCCATTTTGCCGACCATGCTGAGTGCACGCTCCCGGCGTTCCGGATGTCCCTGGGGCAGCAGGGCCAGCTGGGAAACTTTGGCGCTGACAAAGAGCATGGCAGATGCATTGGGGCAGGCAGCCACACAGGCGCCACAGCCGATGCAGGCAGCGGCGTCCATCGCCTGTTCAGCTGTTTTCTGGGCGATGGGGATGGTGTTGGCGTCCGATGCGCCGCCGGTGTTGACGGAGACGTAACCGCCGGACTGGATGATTTTGTCCAGGCTGCTGCGGTCAACCACCAGATCCTTTTCTATTCTGAAGGCTCTGGCCCTGAATGGTTCGATAACCAGCTGATCGCCGTCTTTGAAGTGCCGCATGTGAAGCTGGCAAAGAGTGGTGCCCGGTTCCGGCCCGTGGGGCTGGCCATTGACAACAGCACCGCACATGCCGCAGATTCCCTCCCGGCAGTCATGATCGAAGGCTACAGGTTCCTTGCCTTCCAGGGTCAGCTTTTCATTGAGCACATCAAGCATTTCCAGAAACGACATGTCGGTTGATATGCCGGCAAGGCTGTACTGTTCAAAACTACCCTGGGCGTCGGCATTTTCCTGCCGCCAGATTTTGAGATTTATGTCAATTTTTTTGCTCTGCATCGTTATTTATAACTTCGCTGGCTGGGTGTTACATTTTCAAAGGTAAGCGGCTCTTTGTGCAGTATGGGGGATTCCCCCGGGCCCTGAAACTGCCAGGCGGAAACATAGGCATACTTTTCATCATCCCGCTTGGCCTCATGTTCTGCGGTCTGGCTTTCCTCCCGCAGATGGCAGCCGCAGGATTCCTGCCGATCCAGGGCATCGGTGACCATGAGTTCGGCAAATTCAAGAAAATCAGCCAGTCTTCCCGCCCGTTCAAGGGACTGGTTGAGCTCTTTGCCGGTGCCGGGAATCAGGACATTGTGCCAGAATTCCTCCCGTATCTCCGGTATCCTGGCCAGGGCCTGCTGCAGGCCTGATTGGTTGCGGGCCATGCCGCAATGGTCCCACAGCAGTTTGCCGAGTTCCTTGTGGATATCATCCGTGGTCCGTTTGCCCTTTATTGCCAGCAGTCTGGCAATGTAGGCCTCGGCATTCTTTTCCGTTTCGGCAAAGACTCGTGCTGATTTGTCCGGTACGCCGGGGGCACAGCCGGACAGATAGGCACCTATGGTGTTGGGCAGGATGAAGTAGCCGTCGGCCAGTCCCTGCATCAGGGCGCTTGCCCCGAGGCGGTTTGCCCCGTGATCGGAAAAATTCGCTTCCCCAAGCACAAAGAGGCCGGGGATGGTGCTCATCAGGTCATAATCGACCCAGAGCCCGCCCATGGCATAGTGAACGGCAGGGTAGATCATCATGGGCTGTTTGACTGGGTCCTGGGCCGTGATCTTTTCATACATCTGGAAGAGATTACCGTACTTGCGCAGAATTGTCTCAATACCGTCGCGTTTGATGGCATCGGCAAAGTCAAGATAGACGGCAAGTCCGGTTTCACCAACTCCTTTTTTGCTGTCACATACCTCCTTGGCATTGCGGGAGGCCACATCCCGGGGCACCAGATTGCCGAAACTGGGATATTTGTTTTCCAGATAATAATCGCGCTCCGTTTCCGGGATCTGGTCGGGGGGTCTTTTGTCTCCTGATTTCTTGGGTACCCAGACCCTGCCGTCGTTGCGCAGGCTTTCACTCATCAGGGTCAGTTTGGACTGGTAGTCGCCGTGCATTGGGATGCAGGTGGGGTGGATCTGCACAAAGCAGGGGTTGGCGAAAAATGCCCCTTTTTTATGGGCTCGCCATGCCGCTGTCACGTTGGAGGACATGGCGTTGGTGGAAAGATAGTAGACGTTGCCGTAGCCGCCGGTGGCCAGCACCACGGCATGGGCTGCATGGGAGGCGATGGCGCCTGTCCGCATGTCACGGGTGACAATGCCCTTTGCCAGGCCTGCCTCCACCACCAGGTCCATCATTTCCTGGCGGGTATGGATGGTTACCTTGCCCAGATGTACCTGGCGCATGAGGGCGCTGTATGCCCCGAGCAGGAGTTGCTGGCCGGTCTGGCCTCTGGCGTAAAAGGTACGGGAGACCTGGGCTCCGCCGAAGGAACGGTTGGCCAGGGAACCGCCATATTCACGGGCAAAGGGCACTCCCTGGGCCACGCATTGATCAATGATATTGTTGCTGATCTGGGCCAGCCGGTAGACATTGGCCTCCCGGGCCCGGAAGTCGCCGCCCTTGATGGTGTCATAAAAAAGACGGAAGATGCTGTCACCGTCGTTCTGGTAGTTTTTGGCTGCATTGATGCCTCCCTGGGCAGCTATGCTGTGGGCGCGGCGGGGGCTGTCGTGCATGGTGAAGACCTGCACCTGATAACCGAGTTCGGCCAGTGTTGCCGCGGCGGAAGCGCCGGCCAGACCGGACCCCACAACAATAATACTGTATTTTTTCTTGTTTGCCGGATTAACGAGTTTGCCGGCAAAACAGTGTTTATCCCATTTTTCCGCCAGAGAACCGCTCGGTATTTTCGCATCAAGTGTCATCATGTCTCACTGTATTAAAGGAGAAACTCTTTTATCAGTACCGTACAGAGCGGGATAAGAATAAAGACGGCTGAGAGAAGTAAGGCAGCCCCCAGGGTGCCGTTACGGAGTGTCGTGTTATATTTCGGGTGGTTCAGACCCAGGCTCTGGAAAAGGCTCCAGAAACCATGGCTGATATGCAGGGCAAGAACGGCCATGGCGGAGATATAGAAGAGAGCGTAGATGGGCTGGTGCAGCACGTTTTTGACAATGTCGGAGATGGGAATGGAATGATCCGTGAAGTGAAAGTTCACCAGATGGACCGCAATAAAAATCAGGATGACCACTCCGGTGTAAGGCATGGTCCGGGATCCCAGGGTACGGCCTCCGGATGATTTTTCCACCTGATAACGGACAGGCCTGGCCTGGTTGTTCTGCAGGAAGAGCGTAAGGCCTAAAAAAATATGCAGCAGAAAAACGGCAAGCAGGCCGAGTTCAAACAACGGGACAAGAATACCAAGGGAGTGCAGTTTCGCAGCATAGGCGTTGAAGGCGTCACTGCCGAAAAATGTCGTGGAGTTGCCTATCCCGTGGACAAGCAGAAAAAAGGAGAGCATCGCCCCGCTGGCTGCCATGAGAATTTTCTGTCCGACTGATGATCGTACTGACTGACCGAGTGTCATAAATTATGAATTTTCATGAATAGGAGGTTGTTCAGTGGCTGAAGAAAATATAAACAAATTTGTTTATATAATATCGAGTCATGAAATGCTAGTAGATTTACCTATTTTGTTTTTTCGAAAATACCGCGTAAATACCGCGTAATGGAACGTTTTCGTACGGTCTATGCCGAAATTGTTAGATAAAATTGATTCGGTTATCTGCCGCATTTTCGGTAAAATTTATTTGTAAGGCAAGATGTTTTTTAAAATAGTTCCCCACAAATATCGGAAGTGGCTGACATTGATGTGAAATCTGTTGATTGGTCGCATCCGGATGCCGCGCGATTTTTTACCGGTGCAGCATTTTCTTGAGAAGATAGAGCAGGCCATTCTGTTCAAGTCTTTTCAGCCCTGCCTGTCTGGCCAGGTTGACAGCCTGCTCATAATCTTCATGGGAAAGGGGCTGGTTGATGGGAGGGTATTTAGCCGCCTTATACAGGGGGCGGTACTGCTCCATGACATTGACATAGGTGTGCTCGGAAAGTTTTGCCAGAAATTTCATGATCTCTTCTGTCTCGAAAAGACCGCCGGGCATGACAAGATGGCGGACCAGCAGTCCTTTGACAGCAATGCCCTGGGCATCGGTTTGCAGGTCTCCGACCTGTCGGTGCATTTCGCTGATGGCTTTTCCGGCCATGTCCGGATAATCCGGGGCATTGGCAAATCGTTTGGCTGACTTGCCGCTCCAGAACTTGAAGTCAGGCATGTAGATGTCAACCATGCCGTCAAGCAGCCGCAGGGTGTCAACCGAGTCATAGCCGCTGCTGTTGTAAACCAGGGGAAGGGTGAGTCCTTTCTCGATGGCTGTGGGCAGGGCGGCGGCAATCTGCGGTACCACATGGCTCGGGGTGACGAGATTGATGTTGTGGCAGCCCTGTTTCTGCAGGCTGAGCATGATGGCCGCCAACTGACCGCTGTCCACCTCGATGCCTTCACCCTGATGGCTGATGCTGTAGTTCTGGCAGAAGACACAGCCAAGATTGCAGTTGGCGAAAAAAATCGTGCCGGAGCCGCTGACCCCGACCAGGCAGGATTCTTCGCCGAAATGGGCGCAGTAACTTGCCACCACCGCATTTTTACCGGTGCGGCAGAAGCCTTTCTCGCCGTCAATCCTGTTCACCTTGCAGCGGCGCGGGCAGAGTGTACATTCTGCGAGAATTGTTGTAAGCTGCTCGATTCTTTTGCTCAGCTCGCCTGCCTGGTGCAGAGTGAGATAGCCTGCTGTTTTTTTGTTTTTTGTCATTTCCCGGATAAAGCAAAAATGATAGTGTGGCTTTCCGTTGCAGATTTTCAATTGATGGACACAATCTTAACAGGAATTCAGTGAATCTGTCCATGCAAGGATGGCAAGATATACTTAAAAAAAGCATCACCAGGGCTGACGATATCCCAGGGTACTTCGGATCTGATGTCAGTGGTATTGATCGGGCGGCACAGGTCTTTCCCATGCGGATTAATCCCTACTATCTGGGATTAATCCGGAAAAAAGATGATCCGCTGTGGAAGCAGGCAGTGCCTTCCCTTGAGGAACTGCAGGACGACGTCTGTTTTGAGGATCCGTTAAACGAAGAAAATCTCAGTCCGGTCCCCAACCTGATTCATAAATATCCGGATCGGGTGCTCTTTCTTGTTTCTTCCCAGTGTGCCATGTACTGTCGTTTCTGCACCCGCAAACGCAAGGTGGGCACTGACCGGATGGTTATCACCAGGGAGACGGTCGCAGAAGGTATTGATTATATCCGCAGTCACCCGGAAATCAGGGATGTGTTGATTTCCGGCGGAGATCCTTTGCTGCTTACCGATGAGCGCCTTGATGAAATCCTATCGGCAGTAAGGGCAATCCCCTCGGTCGAGATTATCCGCATCGGCACCAGAGTACCCTGCACCCTGCCCATGCGGATAACGGTAAGGCTTGCCAGACTTCTGAAGAAATTTCACCCGCTTTACATCAACACCCATTTCAACCATCCGGCTGAAATCACCCCCGAGGCGGCGCAAGCATGCACACGGCTGGCTGACGCCGGTATTCCGCTCGGCTGCCAGACCGTTCTGCTGCGTGGAGTCAATGACGATTCGCTGGTCATGCGAGAACTCATGCACCGGTTGCTGCGTATCAGGGTAAGGCCCTATTATCTGTTTCAGGGGGACATGACCCGCGGCACCAATCATTTCCGCACATCAATCGCCACGGGCAAGGAGATCATGAAATCTCTGATAGGGTATACCTCAGGGCTTGCCGTACCGATGTATGCCCTGGATGCACCGGGTGGAGGCGGCAAAATTCCCTTGATGCCGGATTATGTCAGCGAGGATGGAGAACGGCTGATCTTTACCAATTACCGAGGTAAAACCTGTTTTTACGAAAGCGTCAGGTAAGGGCAGGTTGTGCTGGCAGCACGTAAAAACTACTCTGCCCATTGCAGCAGAACCCGGATAGCGGTTCCGATGTTTGTTTGTGCTTGCTGAAATTGTATGTTGTTTTCGCCGGTCGTTTATCATTTCGCCGGGCAATAACCGCTTTTGATTTTTTTTTTGAAAAATTGTCCGGGTCGAGCAGGGTGCCCGAGAAATATTTTTAATGATTTTTTGGGTGGGCCTTCCATGTCTGAGGAAATGGCTTCAGCAGAGTTATTGAAAACAATTATTGGCGACTCATTTTCTGGTTAAAATTCTTTTGACATTCTGATCTTAAGGGATATAATAAACAAGTTTTGCGTGGTATAAAACTCAGGGTAGGCTGTAGCGCTTGATAAGCGTTTAACCGTAACAGATCAGCCCCCTGGATTTTTCTAAAATCTGTAAAAAGGTTTATAAATGGACGACCCTAGCCCTGGTAGGCATAAATTGCTGGCAGCAAGACCAAAAGCTGACCGACTGCAGTGGTGCAATGCGAAAGGTGCCAGGGTGTCAATCATGATTCCCTGAGACTATCCTTCCCAACGGTTCCTCTCCAGTCAGTCTTTTTGATACTGTCCAGACTGGAGGTGAACAATGACCACTCCTGAATATGCGCAAGATCTGCGCACCCTTCTTCTTAGCGGCGAGGCAGAAATTCGTCGCGATCTTTGCGCCGAGCTTCCCGAGGCAACACTTGCTGAGATTCTGACAGACCAGTCTCCCCAGTCTGTCTGGGAGTTGCTCTCCCTGATGCGGCCATGGAAACGGGCTGCGGTTTTCGGCTACTTTAATCTCGATTTTCAGGTATATCTTACCGAGAATATCAACAAGGACGAGCTGGCCGACCTGCTTACCGAGATGTCGGCTGACGAGCGGGTCGATCTGTTCAAGCGATTACCTGAAGATGCCAAGGAATCGGTTTTTCCTCTCCTGGCAAAAGCTGAACGGGAAGATATCCGCAAGCTCAGTTCATATGAAGAAGACATGGCCGGATCGGTCATGACCTCGGAATATGTAACCCTCACCCCTGATCTCACCGTTACCGAGGCGCTGGAAAAGCTCCGCCTGCAATGGCCTGGCAAGGAAACCATCTATTACGTCTATGTCATCGGTGAAGGAAGACGCTTGCTCGGCTTTGTCTCCCTGCGCAAACTTATTCTGGCAAAACCCTCAGCCTACGTGGGCGATATCATGAAAGCCGAGGTCATTTATATCCGTGCTGTTGATCCTCGGGAAAAGGCGGCTGATCTCATAGCCAAGTATGATCTCATTGCCCTTCCCGTGGTCAACGGCGGGGCTTCCCTGATCGGCATCATCACCCATGACGATGCACTTGACGTTGTTACCGAAGAGGCCACCGAGGATATGCTGCGCATGGCCAGCACCGACTCGGAAGAATATGAAAATTCCTCCATTTTGCAGAGTATTCGCCTGCGCAGTCCGTGGTTGACCCTTAATCTTGCTACGGCCATGCTGTCTTCGTTTACAGTCAGCCGCTTTCAGGATACCATATCCAGTTACGTCATGCTGGCCGCCCTCATGCCGATTATCGCCGGACTCGGCGGCAACGCCGGGACTCAGACCCTGGCGGTAACCGTTCGCGGTATAGCCCTGGGCAAGATACCGGTCGGCCGCGGTCGGGAAATCATTATGCGGGAAGCGAGTGTGGGGTTGCTTAATGGCGCCATTATCGGCCTGCTTGTCGGCTCCATCGCCTTTTTTGTTTTTCATAAACCGTGGCTGGGGTTGATCATGCTTCTTGCCATGGTCTGTAACCTCATCATCGCGGGTCTGCTCGGTTCAGCCATCCCACTGGCCCTCAAGGCTTTAAAGCTTGATCCTGCTCTCGGTTCCAGTATTTTTATCACGGCTGCCACCGATATCAGCGGTTTTTTCGTTTTCCTGAGCCTTGCCACCCTGATGATGCCCCTCTTGCAATAGGAGGGAAATTATACTATCTCTAGGGGCAAAACAGGCATCTGCCATAGGCGACAGCCACGATTGCTCTGGAGTAAGTTAAAGTACTATGAAAAAACGTTTTTCGTTTCCGGTAATCTGGTTGCCGATTATTTTTTTCGGGCTGGTTGTCATAGCCGGAGCCATGGCTCTTCACCAGCCTCAATGCAGCCGGGAAGGGAAACAGTTGCCTTTGATCGATGCACTTTTCACCGCCACATCAGCCACCTGTGTTACCGGCCTCACCGTTGTGGATACCGGCACCAGTTTCAATCAGCTGGGGCAATCCGTTATACTGGTTCTCATTCAGCTTGGCGGTCTGGGTATTATGACATTCAGCGCTCTGGCCTTTTATCTCTGGCGCCATAAGGTTTCAATGACTGACAGGATTATTATCGGTCAGGGTCTGCTGCATGACAAAAGCTTTCATCTCGGTCATTTTCTTGTGCAGATTGTGCTGTGGACTATTTCCATCGAAATTGTCGGGGCGTTTCTGCTCTATGTGCGCAGTCCAATCTCTTTTCATCCTTTCTCCGCCCTTTTTCATGCCGTTTCCGCCTTCTGTAACGCCGGTTTTGGCCTTTTTGCCGATAATCTCATGGCCTGGCGGGGTGATTTTGTTGTCAACATCGTCATCATGGCGCTGATTATTTTGGGCGGTATCGGCTTTTCCGTGCTGGTGGAACTGGGCAGTCGGACCGGGAAACAACTCCGCCAGCAACCAGTCAGACCGATTACCTGGTATTGCCGGGTGGTCATCAAAACATCACTGGCCCTGATTGTGATTGGCGGTCTCTGCATCTATCTTGCCGAGTACATCGGCAAAGTGCAGATGCCCCTCACTGATGCCGCTCTGTCTTCTCTCTTTCAGTCCGTTACCTGCCGCACGGCCGGATTTAACACCCTGGACATCGGTCGGATGTCAAACGTCTCGCTTCTTTTCATGCTGATTCTCATGTTCATCGGCGGAGCCCCCGGTTCCTGTGCGGGTGGTATCAAAGTGACCACTTTCCGGGTTCTTATCGCCTTTGCATGGGCACAGATCTTCAGACGAAAACAGGCGGTGGTGCAAGGGTACGGCATTGAAGAGGAGACAATGAACAAGGCCTTTACCTTGATGATTTTTGCTGTGACTATTATTTTTTGTGCAACAATTCTGCTTAATATGACCGAGGGAGGGGGAGCTTCCCATCAGAGCATCAGAGGATTGTTTCTTGATGCACTCTTTGAAGCGACCTCGGCTTTCAGTACCGTGGGGTTGAGCACTGGTCTGACGCCCAAGCTTTCCATTGCAGGAAAATGCATTGTCATTATTCTGATGTTCATCGGGCGACTCGGACCGCTCATCTTTCTGGATGCCATGCACAGTTTTTACCGGGAACGTTTTTACACCCATCCCGAAGAAAAAATGATGATCGGCTGATGAAACCGGTTGCAGGTATTCCGGCTATTCAATGGGATACCAGGCGGAGATGCCGCGAGGACAAGTTAAAATGAAGATGAACGTATCAGATATAGGTATAATAGGGCTGGGAAAATTCGGCTTACAGTTCGGCCAGACCCTGGTCGAACTCGGCAGAAAGGTCATCGGGGTTGATGCAAACCCGGATAATATCAAAAAGGCCCAGCACATTATTCCCTTTGTTTATCAGGCCGATGCCGGGGATAAAGAAGCGCTGCAGCAGCTTGGTTTCGGCGATATGAGCCATGTCCTGGTCAGTGTGGGCGATTCCATTGCCGCCAGTTCGATGATCTCCATGTATCTCAAGGAGCTCGGGGTGCCCCAGGTCTGGGTCAAGGCGATCAACAGTGACCATCAGAAACTGCTGCTCAAAATCGGGGTTGATGAAGTATTTATTCCCGAGCACCTGGCAGCCAGGCAACTCGCCAACCGTGTGGCCATGCCCGGATTCATCAGCGAACTGCCGTTTGCGAATGATATGTCGATAAAGGAACTGGTAGTCCGGCGTTGGGCCGGAAAAACATTGCGCAATATCGATCTGACCAATCGCTTCAGTGTTCAGGTCATTTCCATCAAAAAAAGCGGGGACCGGAAATATTCCTTTATTCCCAAGGCTGATCTCATTCTCGAAGCGGATGACACGCTGATGGTCATCGGCTATAATACGGCACTGTCAAAGCTTGATCCCTGAGCAGGCAAAAATCCTCCTCTTGTCCGGATCTCTGTCACCTGAAAAGGGTTATTGATGATGGAGATCTATAAAAGGCTTACGCATCATTACAAGGTATATCAATTTTATGAAATCAACGCGAATCAGATTATTCCAATTTATTCTCCTGTCTTTTTTTCTTGTTTTTCTGTCCGGCGGTAAACAGATCGAGGCCGGTGAACAGGTGGTGACAATCACCATGCCCGCGGAAGTGCTGCGGCAGGTTATCAGCGACTCTCTGCCCCTGCCGATTGAACCACAGAACAATTATATGGAAGGGAGTATTGTCTTCGATTCCCTGGAAAAACTGCAGATAAATGAAAAATCGATTTTTCTGGAGGGGGTTGTCCTTGGCCGGGATATTGCGATGAATACCAAGATCGCCGGACAGAATATCAAAATGCAGCTGGGAAGTGTGAAGCTGCCTGTGAAATGCGAGCTTTTTCTCCGTTTCGATAAACAGCAGAAGATTCTTTTTGTTACCCCGGTTTTCCCGGAGGCGGAAAAAAATGACAGTGTTGATTCCTCTGATATACTTCTGCCGTTGCTGCACTCCCTTGGCGGCAAAGAGTACCCGGTTGCGCTTGATTCCATGCAGCCCTTTCTTTTCAAGGTGGGTACGCGCGATATTCCCGTCAAACTGTTGCCTGCTGATATCCAGACCGTGCAGGGGACAATGGTGATCAAGATGGTGCCAAGGGTCTACAAATCCCATTGATTTATTGGATGACAGACGGTGAGAAGTGCGGCAGGGAAGGGGGCGGTTCTTATGGCAATAAAAAAACCGGGGCAAAAACGGTTTTCATTTTCTCTGTCCCGGGTGAGATGATTCCGCTGCCGATCCATTCGTAAGCTCCCTGAATGGGGTGCGTGCTTCAGTGTCCGGCAGCGGCTTATCTTTTGCGACTTCTTTTTTTTGCATTCCCCATGGGGGGAAATGGTGTTTTGCTGAAAAAAACGGTTCTCAGTTACAGACTGATCACGGTGCTGTTGCAAGCCATTTCGATCATTTTTGCTGCGGTTCCCATCTGGGCGCCTTGAATAAGATCAGCCTCCGATATCTGCCTGGATTTGGCGCAGGGGGTGCAGGCATAAATAGGGACTTCATACTCCTGAAGATAGGCCAGCAGGTCATCGGCAACATCGCCGGTGGCTGCCTTAAGATTGTCGGCAATGCCTTTTTTGGCGATGTAGACGGCCTCGTCAAGCAGGAAGACGGCCACGTTCTTGCCGTTTTCCTTAGCGACCTTGGCGAGATGGATGGCCCGAGTGGAGCGATTGGGGTTGTCTGTGCCGCAGGATAGGATGATCAATACGTTGTCATTCATTTCGTTTCACCTCTGTTGGTTAAATTTTAGGATATATGAAACAATTTAACTGTTACATAGCGATATCTGAAAAACAGCAAAGGCAGGCACGCAGAGATGCCTTCCGGATAATCATTGAGCAGGGCGCCTGGAATGCAGCATGATCGGTGAAAAGATCTTCATCGATACATATGTGAAAAAAAAGTAAAATTGTCAAATGGTTCTCTTCCTGACCCTGACATTTTATCGGAAAGATTGACAGCGGGAAGGCGTTTGTCTATAGTAGGGGCTGAGCGGGTTCCCGCTTTTTACGGTGCTCAATAACAATTATATCTCATGACCCATTTGATTTGTTCCCTGTCCGAAACCGGAAGACCGGACCGGCAGCGACCTATCCGTTAAAAGATCTCAGTTATCTCCAATTTCTTTGTAATCTCAATTTTACGTAACCCATTTATGCAACAATTATTAGACCATAAGAACATAATGTGCCATGGGAGCAGACCATGATCGTCAGGAGTTGCTTGCTTGTCTGCTCAATTTTGCTTTGCCTGTTGACTACACCGTCGAGGTTGTCGGCAGCCACCACGATTGAAGTGCCGCTCACGTTGCGAACATCACTTCTGCATTACTCAATCGCCAGGTATCTGAATCCTCAAGTTGACAAGCCTGCGGTTCTTTATCAGGAAGGGCCTTACCGTTATCTGCATTCAGACCAGCCGCGGCTGTATATCCGTGACAGCCAGCCGCACTTCTCAACCCGTATTTCCGCCAATCTGGGCTTCAAATTACTGGGCATATGGCCTGTGGCTCTGAAATGGAACGGCTCCATCGATATGACTCTTTCTCCATACGTGGATGAGAAGTGGCAGTTGCGCTATCATATAGTTGATTCGATTATTTACGATAATGCCGGCGCGAGGCCGATGATATCCGGCTTTGTCTGGAACCTTGCCAAGCGATTTCTCCATCCCCGGCTGGAGGATTTTTCTCTTGATCTCAAGCCCCCCCAGCAGGAGATTCTTGCTTTTCTCAGGGCTTGTGCATCACCCGCAGAGATGGAACAGGTCGATGCCGCCTTGAATTCGATTGTGATCGGCACGCTGCGCATTGATGTCAACGGCATCGTGGTGCCGTTGCTGCTCAGCCTCCCGGACAGTCCGCCAGCTGCCGAGATGCCTTTGGCTGCCCAGGCACCACTTGACTCTACCGAGATTGAGGGTTTTCAGAAGGTACTGGAGCCCTGGGATGCATTTCTTGTTTTTGTCATTAAGAGCGCCGGGGGCGATTTTGTCGATGCCAAAATGCGCGAGCAGCTGTTTGATCTTCTCATTTCCAGCCGGTATCAACTGCTGCCGATTCTGGCCGGCGAGGTCTCGCTTGAGAGCGGTGATCCCTTGCGAACCCTGTTTGTCGATGCCTGGCGTCAGATGCGGTCGATCATAGAAGAGGCTGAAGAGCGTGGCCTGATCCAGCAGCAACCGCTCCGTTACATGACTTTTGTCAACGCCGGCGAAGCCCTGCTTGCCCTGGATGCTGCAGCGCCGCGACTCGGCATGCAGATCACCACGGACGGCCTGCGCCGGCTGGCCCGAACGCTGCAGCCGGGAGGCAACGTAGACCCGCTCAATTTTGACTGGCAAGTTGATCCCGTCCTACGGGAGCTTTTTCAATTTGCACCCGAACCGGCACCCGAACCTGTCCCTGACGCTGATCCTTCACAATCACCGTTGCCGCTCAGTCAGCGTCTTTGGAACTTTCTTTTGCCGATGGTTTATGCCGAAGAGGTCCCATTGAGCCGGTCACTGGATCGCTGGGTTCCTCGTTCCGAAGAGCTGGAAGAATACCGGCAACAGATCGGAATGCTCCTGCAATCTGCTGCGGATGAGGAGATAAAACGCAATAATCTCGACCCTCTCTATACAGAGATTTTTCAGCATCTGGTGCCGTCCACCGCCCTGATTGAAAGCTGCTGGCGGCAGTTCGTGGCAGATGGAGATCAGGTCACCTACCTGCGTTCCACTGCCGGCAGCATCGGCATCATGCAGATCAATCAGCATGTCTGGCGCGGCTTCTATAACCTGGAGCGGCTGCGCTGGGAGATTCCTTACAATATCCGGGCGGGTTCCCAGATTCTCATGCATTATCTGCAACAACACGGTATGGCCGTTGCCGCTAAAAATGGCGACCCCGGTTACGCGCCACGATCAACCTACTCAGTGTATAATGCCGGTCCCCGTGCTGCCAGGCGGTTTATGAAACCGGGCAGCACTTCCCGGGAAAAACGGGTTGATGAAAGGTTCTGGTCGATCTATCAGGGCATCGAGGCCGGAGGAACAGTAGACCTATCCGTCTGCGATATCGCTGTTGACGAGTCTCCGTAAAACAAGTTTTCTCCTTTCAAAAAGGAATTCCATCCGGGCGTTGGTTCGCGCTGATGCGCTGCCCATGCCCGGATGGAATTCCTTCTTTTTTTCTGTAGTACGCCATGGTTTTCCCTCTTGTAAAAAGCCAGGATATTCGTGAATGACGGTTTTTGCTGGTTCAAGTTTTGGTTTCCGGAATGTCCGTTTTTCCGGAAAAACGGACAAAATATCCATTAAAATGAATATAAATTCAAACATTTGCTAAATACGACAATCACGTTGAGTAATTTTATTCTGTAACAACCTGAAATCGTGTAAGTTTTTTATGTGTATCAGAATTTGTATCAATGGCTTTTAATTTGCATAATTAAACAACAGCATTTTGTCTAAAAAATGATGATGAAACTGAGAAAATGAAATTGAGGAGGAGAAACATGAATCGTTGTATCACAGGAGCAGCTTTTCTTTTATTTACCGGAATGCTTTACTCCCCGGCCCAGGCCACCCATATTCAGTACGTTGATCTTGCACATGTAAGTACAGATATAAATAGTCCAGTAATAAGTGAGGACAACATTGTAAAAATTGGTTCCTCTGACACATGGACGTGGACATTTGACCTAACAGACGACTCTATGTACCTCTGGGAACTTGATTCACCCACTTCCATACCCGGCGAGACAACTCCTGATGTCACTACGGCGGATTACACGGGCTCATACAACCCGCTTTACGATCTTCACTATGTGACGTTGCGAATAGACCCGAATAATTTTTCCAGTGGTGGTGGTACCGGTAGTTTCCCTACATCGACGTATATAAAACTGGAAGTAAATGACAAAGAAATTAAAAACTGGAATGACCCCATTCGCCTCTATGATTGGGGAGTTCAAGGTGGCTCGGTCTCTGATGAGTACGATATAGTCGACAATGATTATACAATCACAGTAACCCTGACCGGACTAAGTACTTTGGGGAACAAAACCATTGGCATCACCAACGTCAACCTAGAAGGATGTTTTGACGTTGCCACCCCGGTTCCGGAACCTGCCACCATGTTCCTTTTTGGCACCGGCCTTGCCGGACTTGCCGGGTATGCCAGGAAAAAATCAAAGAAGGGTTGAAGTTGTTCGCTTTAAAAAAATGATCTTTTCACATAATCCGCAACCGGATCAAAAAAGGAAGCTGCCAGGGCAGCTTCCTTTTTATGTTTAAAAACAGCACACATGGGAAATGTGCCCCTGTGGGCCGTACGTAAATTACATTTATTTACCCAAGCTGCTCATGATGCCCCGCACAGCGGCCGGAATATCCGCGGGTAAGACGATAATTTTTGCATTTTCCGAGGTGGATATGGTTTTAACGGCCTCGATGTATTTTTCGCCCAGCAGAAACATGACGGGCAGTTCGTTGTTCTGGATCGACTGAGTAACCATTTCAATGGCTGTCCGGTTGGCCTCGGCCAGGACAATCTTTGCCTGGGCGTCTCGTTTGGAGGCCTCAAAACGTCCGTCGGCCTCCAGGATGGCCGCGCTTTTTTCCCCTTCGGCCCGGGTTACGGTGGCCCGGCGCTGTCTTTCCGCGGCAGCCTGTTCTTCCATGGCCTTCTGCATGGTCTGGGAAGGGTTGATATCCTGAATCTCCACGGTTTTCAAGGTGATACCCCAGTCAGCGATATCGTCTGATATGGCGGCCTTGAGTTTTGCCTTGATCTGATCCCTGGACGACAGGGCGTCATCAAGGTCCATCTCCCCGACGATTGCCCGCAGGGAGGTCTGGACCAGGGTCCTGATCGCCAGGGCATAGTCCTCCACTCCATAGACCGCCTTTTCCGGTGATACCAGATTAATGTAGGCCACCGCGTTGGCGATGATGACAGCATTGTCCCTGGTGATCACCTCCTGGGAGGGGATGTCAAGCACGATATCCTTGGTTGTTACCTTGTGGGCAACGGTATCGATGTAGGGGACGATGATGTTGAGCCCCGGGCCGAGGGTCTTATGGAATTTGCCCAGCCTCTGCACCACATGCTTGGACCCCTGGGGCACAATGCGGACGCCCAGAGCGATGGTGACGATGACCAGAATCACGAAAACAAAAACAACGGCAACTTCAGGCATGCTTTTCTCCAATTTGGGGCTTAATTTGCTGCTCGTTTGCCGACAATCAAGGTGTTGCCGGAGATATCCTTGATAAATACCCGATCGCCTGGATTGACTTTTTCTTCACAGATAAAGGGCCATTCATCCGAACCAAGTACCGGGGTGGTGAAACGAACAATCCCCTCATTCTTTTCCATGGGGACTTTGACGACCTGGCCGGTTTCACCCAGGATCGCCTCTCTGGAAATACCGGCCTTGGTTCTGTCCGGCATGAGGGGCTTGAAGAACTTGAACCACAGCAGGGTAAAGAGCGATGAGGCCACGGCCCAGAGAAAGAGTTGCCAGCTCAGGGACAGCTCGGGAATAAGCCAGAGTACTCCTCCCACGATGAGACCACCCAGTCCGAACCAGAAGATGGTAAAGCTGGGGATAAACATCTCGGCAATAATGAGTACCATGCCGAATACCAGCCAGTGCCAGTAGAGGATTGTCAAGGCCATCTTCCCTCCGTTATGAATAAAAGCAACCCTGCTGCATGGGCTGTGTCGCGGGAGCCGTTCCTGTATTTACTTGGGAGATCTGTTTCGGATGCCTTCCTGCCGTAGATCTGGCAGAAGCGGTCAGCGGAATTGTTCATATCTTTTATACCCTGAACTCACGCCCGTCCTCCTCTTCAATCAGATGCTTCCATGTTTGATGAACTCGCAATAAGTGTTTTTTCACCACAGAGCACACAGAGATCACAGGAAAATATTTTTTATTACAGTTGTTTAGCTCTGTGGGCTCTGTGCTCTCCGTGGTAATTTTTCAGTTGTTACGAGTCCCTCATGTTTGACTGAGGTACCTTCTGATGTTTCCTGGCGTTTTTATACGGTGTATCCCAGCCATGGTGTCGGGTAACCTTGGTCTACTTTGCTCCAAACACTTTTTTCAGCAGTTCAGTGGTCTGTCTGGCGGGATTTTCGCGGATGGCGGCTTCCTCCCTGGCCACATAATGGAAGATGCCGTCCAGTCCTTTCTGCACGGTGTAACTGGTTAAATCGGCATTGACATCCGGGGCGAAGGGGATGTCCTTGTATTTTGCCATGACATTATCGTAGGATTGGACCGCCCCGACCTGTGACAGACTCTGTTGAACGATGGGTTTCATTTCCTTGGCAAGGGCAGGGGACATCTTGCTCTGAAAATACTTTGTGGCCGAGTCTTTCGGACCTTTATAGATTTTCATGACGTCATCAAAGGTCATATCAGTTATGGCTTGCTGGAAAAGTTCCTTGGCCTTCGGTGTCGCCGCCTCGGCTGCCCGGTTCAGCTTCAATTCGAGATCGTCGAGAAGATGGGACATGCCGACCTTGGACAGCATATTTTTTGCAGTATCGAGTTGAGAAGGTAAGGGGATATGGATGGAGGGGTCGGCATTGAAACCGTCGAGGCTGCCCAGTCTGCTCACTACGTTTTTCGTGCCGATGTGCAGCGCATCCTTGAAAGCCCCGCCGATTTCTTCATTGGAAAGGCTGCTTCCCCCTGTTTTCGACTGCATTGTACCGAGAATTTTTGATCCCTGCTCAAGCCAGTTGCTCTGGGCATGCACCCCAGAGGCAAGGATGGGAATCGTCATGCAACCTGATATGGCGATTACAGTTGCTATTTTCTGAATTTTTTTTACCGGCATTGTCATAAGGCACCTCTCTCATCATTGTATTTTGGGGATACGGTCTGCTGCCGCCTTGTCAAACAGTAGTAGTTTCGCATAGGAAAACGCAAGCGATAAACGGCTGAAATAAAGTGATAATCAAATTTTTTTTAGCTGGGCGCGTTAAAAGCTGATTCTGCCGAAACAGCGGGGCAGGTGAAAATTCAGGTCATCAACCGGCGACCAGGATGCCCAGTGCGGGTGGGAGGTCTTGTCTCCGCATTTATAAAAATTGGCCCGCCAGACCTGCCCCTTGATCTCTCCCAGCGGACCCACATACTTTTCCAACAGTCCAAAGGGCAGGTGGAACTCGATGAACCAGGTGATGTCATCACAAATTTCCGGCTCAACCAGTGCCGGCAATGAATGATAAATACTGACCTGACTGCCCTGTTCCATGGTCAGACGGGTGAAATCCCTGAAACCGTTGTCGGTTCGGGTGTGATCGACAATGTATGATGCAAGCATGGCCCCGCCGCAGTTGAACTCAAAGTTGAAATAACCGCTGCCTGCTGTGGGCTGGACGAAAAACTCCACGCAGCTGTCCTGGTAAACCGGTTGCTGAAAGCGGTCATGGACGCAGCGGACATAGCGGTCCCTGACCCGGAAGAAACCATGCAATGCCACGGGACTGCAAAGCAGTTTCGCCTCGGTCTGCGGACGATGGCTGGTACTTTCCGGCCTGAAGGTGGCAATGGATAAGGCAGAGGCCTGCTGCCAGAGAGGACTGTCCCACTGCTTCTGCAGTGCAAAGGGGTGGGACACGGAAGATACCGCGTACTCGGGAATTGTCATGGCCGTCCTGAAAACCTCATGGGGGATTGAGAGGTTGTCAGCGCTGGACAGAGTCTGTCATCCTGGTGACGTCCGCCAAGAGTATTGTTCCGGTCCCAGGCTGCCCGAATGGTTATGTTACTCAAGCGTCTCATAATTTTCCTGCCGGAACCGTGGTGAACAGACACAGTAGAAAATAAGGTCGGTCTTACCGGTATTGATGATCCGCTGGGCGCATTGAGCGGGTATTCTGACCACATCGCCGACTGTCACGTCTGCAGGTTCCAGACCCTCCACCTCGGCCCGGCCCTGACCGGCAACAATAAGATAACGCTCCATGGTGCCGCGCACACGATGCCAGGCCGTGGCAATGCCCGGCCTTACCCGGGCGCGGGCAATGGAAACCTGTTCGTCGTCCGGGTCGTTGGCGATCTCCGCAATCATGCATCGCTCATCGGTCATGATTTCTTTAATTGATGAGCCTTTTTTTATTTCTGCTCTCATTGTTTCACCTGAGGGAATTGCTGCGATATATCACTTGCCTGACTCGATATATCCTGTGCCGTGGCAGGTGGGGCACTGTACCTCAGGGGTGCACTGGCAGTCTTCCCAGTCATCTCCTTTCTGGGTCCCGCGCCACTCCATGCTGCATTCGCAGGTGCCGGAAATAACGTTTTTCCCCTGGCAGGTTGGGCATATGGTGGTGTTTTCCTGAGCCATAATAGTATCCTTTTATTTTGTCGTTTTAATTGTCACAGGCAACAGGTAAATCCTGATGCCTGGGGCAGTTCTCTAGGGTTTTTCGGCTGATGTGACGGCAAAATTATACAGCCGCCAATGACAGGCTGTTTTGATGAAACCGGCCTCGTGCAGCCAGGAAAAATGGTCCGTCAAGGTCATGGGGTGATCTTTTTCAAGATGTTTTTCGTACCAGAACTCCGGGTTTTCTCCCTGGGACAGCATGAATTTTTTCCACAGGGAGTAATGATCCTCCGTCACGGCACGGTCCTCATCGATGATGATATCCCTGGTAATAAATTTCCCGCCGCTGTTCAAGGCAGCGTAAAGGTGATGATAAAATGCCCTTCTTTCCGGCCAGGTGAGATGATGCAGAGTGAGCCCGGCAAGGATGATATCAAAGTCGCTGCCGATGGGGTCAACGCGGAAATCGCCTGATTGCAGAGAAAACCTGTCGGCAAAGCGGGCCAGTTTTTTCCGGTAAGCCTGCAGCATGTTTTCCGTCAGATCAAAGCCCACGGCGCGGGCGCGGGGAAGTTTGCTGAAAATCAGTTCCGAGAGAATGCCGTTACCGCATCCCAGGTCAAGAACATGATACTCCCTGTTTTCATGGGGCAGCAGATCCTGTATTACCTGATGCTGGAAAAGATATTGCGGGACAAGCTTCACCATCAGTTCTTCATATTCATCCGCCTGCCGGGCAAAATGTTCTTTCACCTGTTGCTGTTTCATTTCGGATCCTTCTATCACCGGGCTTATGAGTGGGGTCAGAAAGCAGAATCCGCAACCCGTTCCCTCTGCTGATGACCAGCCTGATAAAGCCATTGATATAAATTTACTCATAATACGCGGTAAATGTAAGGTAAAAAAAGTAATTTTAAATTATTTATTTGTCAGGATTTGCTTGGGCGAAATTTTGTTTTTTTTCTGGAGCAGCAAGATGCAAAAAGAACGGCCGTTTCAGAATGAGAAATATTTTTGATTGTCGTGGATAATACCCGCAAGGGGCATAAATACCCTTAAAGGGCAAAATGCGAAGCCATCAACTTTGACAAAAATCAGGAAACGATTTCAGAAATCAAGGCGTATTTCCAGAAAGACCCGGTCATTGTCACCGGCGTTGGCCATCACCCCGTTGCCGGATTGATAAAAGACCATGCCGCCGGTCATGCTCCAGTTGTCGGCCAGATCATAGGTGGCGGTGAAACGTCCCAGCGCCCCGTCCTGGGCCCGTTCGCCCATGACGATCAGCAGGGCGGTGAGGTTCAGCCTGTTGTTTAATAGCTCGTGTGTAATGCGAAGAGCTACCTGGCTCGCGTCTCGTTGGGGAAATTCCGGAGAGTCTTTCAGGATGGGACGGTAGTCATGCAGGTGGCGGTTGACCAGATCAACACTGATGGTGGTGTCGGTAAAGCCCCGGTATTCGATACCGGCCAGCAGGTCTGTGCGGTTGTAGTCAGTAGCGTAATAGGTCATGAAGCGCAGGCCTCTGAAATGCGCGGCTTCCAGGATGTAGAGAAAATTCCCTTGGGCAAGGTTCATGGCGGCTCCGGCCATTTTGATGCGGCGATGCACCTGGGTAAGGGGAACAGAGGGAACGATAGTGCTCTGATCATTATAGACATCAGCCCCGTAAAAAGAGATGTCCCAGCCGGAAAAGATACCCTGCAACTCAAGGGCGAGGCCTGTGTTGTCCAGGGTGGCTGCCGGTTTCTCTTCGTGTGGGGCAGGTAAAGCTGCCGGATAGAAATCAGAACCAAAAGGCGGCAGTTTGTCAAAGCGGTGTTCGTGGACGGCGATTACGGAAAGCTGCCAGTTGCCGCGGAAATAATCCAGTTTGCTCATGGTGGTGGGCAGACGCAGGTCCTCGATATCGGTGAGCCCCGGTTCCCGGTTGTCCAGGGGATTGAGGATATCGGTTACCCGAAAATTATCGGAGCGGCCCCAGACGACAATCTGGCGGCCGAGCTTCACATCAAGGCTGTCGGTGAGAGCCCCCTGTACAAAGGCCTCGCGCAGTTCAGCCTCCCATTCATACTCATCCAGCACCTCAGACGTATAGTCGCTGCGGCCATTGATGGTGTAGGCAAAATCGTATGCCCCCTTGGCCGAAGCAAAAAGTCTCCATTGCCGCAGTTGGTAATCCGCCTCCAGTTGCAGCTCTGCCCGCAGCCGTGACAGGCCCCGCCAGTCGGTTTCTCCCGCGGTCGGGGCGTGGTGGGCGGTATTATAGGTGGTTCCCAGCTTGGCATAGCCGCTGAACAGGCTGGAATCATTATCCGGGGAGATCACCTCCTTGCCGGGCTGAGAAGCTTCCTCAAAGCCCTTGAACAGGTCGATCTCGGCTGCCGCTGCCGGGAGTGCCGCCGGCAGGAACAAGCCACCCATCACCAAGGCCAATGCGACCGACTTACAGTCCTTTTTCAAGGATGCGGACCGTAAACAGTTTTTCATCCACTGCTTCCTGGTTATAGCGGACATTATCAAGGGTGAGTATGGTCCGGTGCACGATATCATCCCCCTTTCTCGCGGTCATATGGATTTCCAGACTGGTCCAGATGTTGTCCACCAGCTCCATCCGTTTTACATCAAAATACTTGCGCAGGCCGCCATGTTTGACAAAATGGATGGCGCGCACCACCATGAAGTTGTCCTGTCTGACAAAGAGCATTGAACGGGTATAGCCGGTTTCCTCAATCACCCGGGGACTGTCGGGCAGGCAGTCGATGACCCAGGTCTTCTGTCCGTACACCGTTGCCTCGGGCTGCTCCGTGTTGAATGAATAGGTGTAATCATCGAGCCGTCGCTTGGTCAGATCCGCGTAGCTGAAATCCGAGCCCATAAAGCTGCCGCTCTTGTCGCTTGAGGCAATGCGTTTGGTTTTCTTCAGGGCCGGCAGATAAAGCCACTGGTCATCGTCCCTGCCCGCCTCATCATAGTCATAGGTGAGAAAGCCGGTGTCCTTGACATCGGCCGGGGCGAGAAAGAACATTAAATTGTACCGGTCCTTGCCCCGGTCCAGGCTGAAGGAGCGGATGGTGCGGTTGCGTTTCTTGCCGTGTTTGTCAATGAGGACCATCTGCATGTCGGCAATGGAGCGGTCCCCGTCGTCCCGGGCGTCAACCTGCTGCATGATGGCCAGGGCCTCGTTGTTGTCAGTCCCGGCATAGGCGACAACAGGCAGCAGCAACAGCAGGAGGATCATGATGATCTTTTTGGTCATATTGGTCTCACTTTTCTGATTGTATCTTTTTTATAAACCAGACTGAGCAGGGCCGGCACCAGGAAGAAATCCGCGGCCAAGGCAAAGATTACCGCACAGCCGGTCAGCAGGCCGTAGCGTACGCTGCTGGCCAGATAGGCGGCGGTGTAGATGAAAAACCCGCCGCACAGCACCAGGCTGGTGATCACCATGGCACGGCCCGTGGTAAACATGGTCTCGCGCACCGCCGTTTCCACGCAACCGCTTTCCTCAAAAGCCCGGCGAAAATGGTGCAGAAAATGGATGGTATCATCCACCACCAGGCCCAGGACAATGCTGCCGATGAGCATGGTGCTCAGGTCCAGGGGGATATTGAGCATGCCCATCAACCCCAGAATAAAGATAATCGGCACCACATTGGGAATCATGCTGAGCAGGCCGATGCGGACTCGGCCCACCAGCAGCACCATCAAGAGCGAGATCACCACTAGGGCAATGACATAGCTCTTGGCCATGCTGGTGATGACGTTTTTGATGATCTGCATGAACAGGGCGATGTGGCCGGTGAGCGTCACCTCTTCATTGGGGAACTGTTTGGCGAGATAGGTCGAAACCAGGTCAATGTAATCCTTGTACAGGACCGCATCTTTCCACGGGGCCAGGATGGAGAGGCGTCCGGTCTGATAGGAGCTGTCCGCGAAATCATCCAGGTCATCGCTGCCGCCTGATTCAAAGAGAATGAGTTCCTGGGCGATGAGTTCCCGGCTGACGGGTACCGCGTAAGCCTCATCCCGCCCCTCATGCAGGGCCCGGTTGGTCTCCTTGAGCACATCGGCCAGGGACCAGGCCTTGGCCGCCTTGATGCCCTGCACCTCCATGGTGGGGATGAATGCCGCAGCCTCGCTCATGCGGCGCTGCAGGTCCGGATCATGCAGCCCGTTTTCCCGGCCGGAATCAACCAGCACCTCGAGCATGACCGTGCCGCCATTGACCCTGTCCAGCAGTTCCGTGGCCACCCGGATGGGGGAGCCCTGTGGAAACCAGGTCAGGGCGTTATGGGCAAAGCTTACGGAAAGCGCACTCCACAGGGCGCCGCTGACAATGATCGCCGAGACAACGCATACCAGCAGCGGCCGCCTGGTGGTGACGGCGGCGATCCAGGTAAAGATCCGGTCGGCCAGGGGCAGTCTTTGCGCTGCCACGGTTTTACCCGGCCGGATCGGGAAGATGGCGATGAGGGCAGGCAGCAGCACCACGGTATAGAGCAGGGCCAGCATGACACCCACCGGCGCCACAAGGCCGAGGTGGGCTACATTGTCCAGATCGGCCCAGGCAAAGGAGAGCAGGCCGCAGGCGGTGGTGACGCTGGTCATCAGCACCGGCAGGCCGGCATAGCCCATGGCCTCGATAATGGCCTGTTCTTTATCGTTGGTTTTGCGGTACAGACGATAGAAGATCGTCAGAATATGCACGCTGTCGCCGATGCCCACCACCACAAGAAACGATGGCAGGATCTGGATGACCGTGGTGATGGGGATGCCGCACATGCCCATGATGCCCATGGTGGAGATCAGCGACAGAAAGACGATGAGCAGGGGATAGAGCACCCCGGAAAGCCTGCGGAAGAGTGCGGCAAGAAAAAGGACAATGAGCAGAAAGGAGAGCGGCACCATGGTGCGCAGATCATCGGCAATACTGCTGGTCAGTTCGGCCACCACAAAAGGGGTGCCGGTCAGATGAAAGTCAATGCCCCGGCCCTGGAAGCCGGCCACCACCTTGTTGATCGCCCCGGCGATCTCAATGCTCTCCTCATTGCTGAGATACCTGTGTTCTTTGGGAGATTGTGCCGGGGTATCATCCCCAAATCCGTCCAGCAGGTCCTTTTCCGCCACCGGCTTGACTGCCTGGGCCTTGATGAGAATGGAGGTCATGGACTTATCAGACGAGACCAGCAGTTTGTCATAAAGCGGGTAGCGGTCGATCTGGGTCAGCATGGACTCAAGCTCTTGCTCCGTCCGGGGCGGCTGGGGCATCAGCTCATCGACCACCAGGGTGTCGCCCTTGCCGTAAACGATGCGGCCGTTAACCAGACTGGTGATATCGTATAAGTAAGGGACCTTGGTCTCCAATTCGTAGTGCAACTCATTAAGCGTGGCGAGAAATTCACGGGTCAGGCCATGGTGCGGACGCATGGAGATGATGAACATGTCGTCCTGGCCAAAGGTGTCCCGGAAATTGTTGTAGGCGATCAGAGCCGGATCATCCGCGGCAAAGAAGCTTTCATCCCGGGTATCGATGGTGAGTTTTGACATCTGTCCGGCCAGGGCAGCAGTGAGAAGAAAAATAAACAGCAAGGCAATATATTTGCGCTGGTAAACCAGGGCGGCGAGCCGCGAGAACCAGTTCTCGAACTTCTTATGCACCGTGGTCATTTTCCCTTACCCTCCTTTGAGGTCAGAATGCCGGTAAGATGCTGGTGTGCCGAGGCGGCGAGCCACTCCAAGGCCATGTTCAGGGGCATGTTTGGATTCCTCAGAAACTCCATCAGTACACTGAAATAGAGGGAAAAAAGTGATGAGGCGGCAATCCGTGCATCGGCGTCAAACCGCACCGTGCCCAGCAACTTCTCCTGTTCGATCATGGCCCCGAAAAACTGCAGATAATCCTCCAGTTGTTTGGTCAGATAGGGGTTTTGACCTGCCTTTTCAAAAGTCGTATCCCGGATCAGCACCCGGTAGAGCTCACGGTCATTATCATAAAACCCGTACATGCACTGGGCGATATGCATGAGCCTGTCATGCAGGCAGGCATCTTGGGGCATGGTGGCAACGGCACCGGCAATTGCCTTTTCGATATCCTCGTACAGGGCCACTTCTAGCAGGGCGGTCTTGTTTTTGAAGTGGACCACCACCGATGCCGGCGACACCCCCGCCTCCCTGGCAATGTCCCGCATGGTGCACTGCTCGGGCCCTTTGGTGTGAAACAGTTTCCGGGCAGCCTCCAGGATCAGTTGCCTGGTCTCAAGTTTTGTGGTTTCGCGTCGGCTCATTGTGTGCCTATAGAGAAATTAAACGTGTTTTGTTGTTGAACGTGTTTAATAATAAAAGGGTGGTTGGTTTGTGTCAAGAATATTTTGTTATGGATAATGCGAAAATCTCTTATTACAGATACTTGGAAGGATATCAAGGTAGAAAAATTGCTGCTTAAACAATATCATTTGGCAATCTATATTAGGATATGATAGTTATCAAAAAAGCATAAACTTGTTAGTTAAACGTCAAGTTTGAGGAACATTGTGGATCAAATTATTGCAGCACTCGTTGGGGGCTTTCTTGCGGCAGGGACTGGGTGGTTTTTGCAAAATAGGATCGAAGTGTCTCGTTTGAAGCGTCTCAAACAACTTCTTATTGTCGGAATTTCCGATGACCTGAAATCGTCCATCGAGCTATATGATCGCGTAATAGACGAGTGGGAGAAGAGCCAAATTGTATGGTTTACTACTCTGAACGAATTGAGAGAATCGCGGCAAACCTATCTCAAGAATCGCGATTGGATGGTCCTAATCAATGATGAAGGTCTCAGGCAAAAGCTATTCAAATATTACCATCGTAGTGCTGACCACATAAATCTACTCGAGAACCAGCAACGTCGTAAATACGATATCCAGTCGAAGCTTAATGATGTTATTCGTGATCTCAAAATACGTAACAATCAGCTTACGCAAGAACAGGCATTGGAGCAGGCTGTGCGCTTGATGCATGCGGAAGACCAAGAATTGTTTGGGATCAATAATTTTATCCCGTCAGGCATTCAGCGAATGCGAGATTTCAAGGGCGAGGCAAAGGAACTTTTGGATGCATTCAGTAAAGGGACTGATGTCTAAATTTCACGTCAACACGGTCCGCCTCCAAAGTTAAATCAGAAAATACCGTGGAACCAGAGTCAGGACTAATCGTTATATTACTTATGATGAAAAAATCCGGAACCGGAAATCATGCCTCTCCCAACACCAATTCTTACCACCCCAACCATGTTTCCTATAACATATTGAAATGAAGATAAAAAAATGAAGACATTAATCGATGCGCTCAGTGTCCTTTTGAAGTCTCAGACCCGCTACCTGCCGGCTGTCATCATCATTTGCCTGTTTTCTCTGCCATTGACCGGTTTGGGCAGCAACCTGCTTGCCCAAGAAACCGAGCCGCAGGAAACACCCCTTTCCCCCACCCCAACCGTCGAAATCGAGAGCCCTGTTCCCACAGTCTCTCTGGATTCCCTCTATGGTTATCTGGACCAGGAGATGGATCGCCTGACCGACGGCACTGTTGTTTATGACGAGTATGACACCGGGGCGGCCGGCTTTTATCCC
>JAHIVT010000126.1 GCA_018816555.1 Pseudomonadota bacterium | reverse complement strand
CGAGCCGTCGCCTGGCAGAATTTGCCGCAGGAACTTCCCTGGCTCGATGGTACAAATTTGACCTTGCGGTTCAGTTGACATGGCAATGGCAAACGTTAGTGGCTGTGTCGGTTATGACTCCCGCGAAAATCGGTGTTTAATTAAGCAAAAATTAAACCGACAATTACAGTTATGCTTAACGGATATTTCCACTTAATTATGTGTATAGTTAGGTATTTGCTCTTCAATATCGTTAACTTAGGGAGACAGATTTGATTTTTCTTCCAGACTGAGGGGACTGAATTTTTTTCGCGTTTTTTTCGAAAATCATTCTGCCCCCGGCTTTGTTGGTTATTACACTTGCCGGGCAGCATGAGGAAAGACGAGCAAATTCCGGGAATATGAACAAAATCACATAAAAATGGAATTAGAAATGAGGGCGCTGATAATTACCAGGCTAAACCCCAGCTCTGCTGGGGAGAAATACAGTAGCCTCCGGTGGAATTTTCGAGGGCATCATTTTTGGGCACGCGGGTACTATGTCAGTACATAGGGGCTTGCCGAGATCAGGTTGTCTGAAGGTGGCGGAGCCAAGAAACAGTGGGGAGAATTGGTTGCGCCGATTTAGGCAAAGAGTTATAGCTTGGCTAACTGGCCAAATGCATATCCGGAGCAGTTGGCTAGTGTTTGGGTGAGGTGGCAGCGGTGTTGTAAGATTTGCGTAACAACTTGAAAGTAATCATGTTTTCACTTGATTTTGAAGAAGCTGTCGGTGCCGGTGCATGGTGAAGGAGGGCACCAACTGCGGCTTTGATCTGGGGCTGATCAACCAGGTGCGCCGGACGGTCTCCTTCCCGGTCATCGCCTCAAGCAGTGCGGGGCACATTGCCCATTTTTCCGCCGCAGGGCGGGTTGGCCGATATGAAAAAGTTGCGGCAGTATAAACGTTTCCCGTGGCATGAAGGCAATCAGGCGCAGTTGCTTAGTGACGGCGATGCCTTTTTCCCGGCCATGCTGCAGGCCATCTCCGAGGCCCGCGAGTTTGTCCTGCTGGAGATGTATCTGGTGGAGTCGGGTCGGGTGACCACCGGCTTTATCGATGCCCTGCTGCAGGCGGCTGAGCGGGGCGTCAAGGTGTGGCTGCTGTTTGACGCCTTCGGCAGCCTGGGTCTCTCTGGCCATGACGCGGGCCGACTGTCCCATGCCAACCTGCAACTGGCCTTCTTCAATCCCTTCCATCTGTGGCGCCTGTTCAATGTGGACAGGCTGTTCCGCGACCATCGTAAACTACTGGTCATCGACGGCAAACGGGCCTTTATCGGCGGCACGGGTCTGACCGATGATTTTGATCCGGCTGTTTCCCCGCAAGGATACTGGCGGGAGACAATGGTTGAGATGCAAGGCCCGGTTGTAGCCGACTGGGTGACATCGTTTAAGCAGATCTGGCGTCGGGCCACCCGCATGGAGCCGCAACTGCCTGAAGCTGGTCCTGTTCCTCCGGACGGGGCTCTGCGCGGCCGGGTGGCCATCAGCTGTGCCCCGGTTCATCGGGAAATAAAGCGTGCCCTTTTCGTCCATGCCCGTCGGGCCAGAAAACGGGTGTGGCTCGCCACCCCCTATTTCGTCCCCTCCAGCAAAATCAGACGCACCCTGCGCAATGCCGCCCGCAATGGCGTTGATGTGCGGGTTCTCGTGCCGGGCGCCTTCAGTGATCATCCGGTGGTGACATTCATTGGCCGGCGTTTTTATCCGCGCCTGCTGCTTTCCGGGGTGCGCATCTTCGAATATCAGCCACGCTTTCTGCATTACAAGGCAGTGCTCTGCGACAACTGGATGTCGCTTGGCTCAGCCAACTTCGATCGCTGGAATATGCGCTGGAATCAAGAGGCCAACCAGGAAATTTTAGACGGGGAGTTTGCCGAACGCTTTGCCTCGATGTTTGCCGCCGACTGCGACGAGGCGGTGGAAATCAAACTGACTGACGTCCAGAAACCCTGCTGGTCAGGGCGGATGCTGCACTGGTTCTGGAGTCGGCTGGATCAGTTCATCGCCTCTCTCAGCCACCGCCTTTTTCAATGGCGCGGACCGGTGGAGTGAGTCTTGCCTGGGACTTTTTGTTGGTTTACTGAGGTTTCGGGGGCAAAAAAAACAGGCCCCCCGGAAATCCGGGGGGCCTGTTGGGGTTGTCAGTCAGGAGATCTGCATGAGCGTTGCGGCGTTAACGGCCGTTTTCTCGCAGGATCTCTCAGGTAGCACGAAAAGGCAATGAGCCCTTTAAAAAAAATCTTAGCAGACCGATAGATTAGGGATGATGATGGAACAAGCGGCCTGCCTTCATCATGATGTTAATTTGACCCGTTAGGCCCTAATCATTTGTAAAGACACTCGCATGTCATTGTGCAAGTGCAAGTGCTGCCGGTGCAAGTATCTTCGCAGTCAAGGTTGCACTTGCTGCAATCGAGGTTACCCTTAACGACGGTAGCGACAATTTCAGCCTCTGCATTTTTGTTTTTCCCCGGGCGCAAGATTGTTGTAGCTTCTGGTGTCACAACGCCATCATCTACTGTATTAACCGTTACAGTACAGGCTACCAGATCACCGCAGGCTGACTCGTGGTAGGTAATTGTAACATTTTGGTCAACTTCCAGTTGAAGGTAGTCCGGGACGCCAAAGATAGTTGTCTCAGCTACAGTCACCTCTCCACCATCCCCCAGGTCGGTGATGTATCCTGTCACGTCCATGTTGCATTCCAGCGCCCAGCCGGTCTGGACGAAACCAAAAGTCATAATGATTGCCAAAAGTATAAAAAATTTCCACATAGATCTTTGCATCATAATCCTCCAATTTCATTAATAAATTTTACTATTTCCCATCCATGCTTAGCCTTAATGCCTTTCTCATGACTCTTCTCATGAAGACACAAATCATAATCGTAATGTGCTTCCGCTACCGGCAAAAGCCATAGCGCCAAGGCGCTGCTTCTCCTCGGCTGCCGCCAAAACATCCGCTTGGTCCATTTAACGCAGCATATTTAGCCCAATATTTACCAGTGGTGGCAAGCAGGAATTCCAGGTTTTTCTTTCAGGCTGTTTTTGTCATTTCCGGGGCGACCGGATATCGGCTTTTTCCTAGCCGGCTTTGGGTGCTTATGCCTAATGGATGTTAGGTATAATTACTCAATACGTATAGCTACATATACGAAAAATATCGGCAAAAGGTTGCATGCTGGAGCAATAAAAAATTCTGCAGCGCAGCACAGTAAATAAAAATCAGCTTGGCGCGGAAACTGACTTGAAGAGGATGAGCATCTTCCGGCAAGGGGGAAAGCAAAGATTGACCATCCCATGGCGAAGCGTTTGCTGGTGCCTGTTCGGTGGGATCCTTGAATTTTAAAAGGATGAGGATTTAGCGGTTTTGCTGGCGACCCATGTATGGTAAATGGTTATTCATAGCCAATCGTTTATTGCCGCAAACCATGCAAACGAGAACCCTACAGGACCTTTCCATGAAAAAAATGCGCGCTTCTCTCTTCAGCCTGCTGGTGGCCTTGCTCCTTACCTCCTGCGCCGCCATGAAGCCGGTCGCTCCGGAGATCAATCTCATGGGACTTGTGGTGGATGAGGTCACCTTGAGCCATGTCAACATGGTGGCTAATCTCCGTCTGTTCAACCCCAATGCTGTCACCCTCCAGGTGCAGAGTGTCGAGTATGAGCTGCAGCTCAACGGAGTCAAGGTCTCGGCCGGCCAGTCATTGCGCAGTCTGGATATTGCCCCCGACGACTACGGCAATCTGGACCTTCGTCTTTCCAGCGCCTACTGGGATATCTTTCGTTTTGTCAATAATCTCCAGCAGGGCGAGGAGCTTGATTTCCGTCTCACCGGCAAGGTGCGGGTCGGCGGTCTGGGCATTATCGGCCACACCTTCAACTTTGATCATGAGGGGAAAATTCCCCTGGTTGGCAAGGATGGTCGGCCGTCTCCCCTTTTTGATTCTCTCATCATGCCTCCCCGGCAGAACTGACCGATTTTCTGGCGCCGCCGATTTTGCAACCTGTATTGGCGCCGCTTGCCTTGACTCGATATGTGGTCTCCGGCCGTGGCCACTCCTTGCCCGTGCTCAATCCTTTTTGCTCACCCTCTCTATAAAAGTTATGTGCCATATTTTGATGGTCTCGTAACAACTGAAAATTACCACAGAGAGCACAGTGCCCACAGAGATAACTGACTGTAATAAAAATATTTCTCTGTGATCTCTGTGTGCTCTGTGGTGAAAAAAACTTTTCACCCGCAAGGGCATAAATACCCTCAAGGGGCATCAAGACGATCCCATTAATTTTCTTGACATAAACAGAATGGTGTTTATTATAGTTATGAGCATATGCACAGAATTATACCGAGAGCTTTATACATCTCAAAGTAAGATGCAGAGGAGGATGTGCCATGAAAGTAGCTGTCAGTGCAACGGGAAAGGAGTTGGATTCCACGGTTGATCAGAGATTCGGCAGGGCGCAGTATCTGCTGATCGTCGATACCGAGTCAGAGGCCATCGTTCAGGTCATCGATAACCAGGGGGCAAAAGATGTCGAACATGGGGCCGGTATCAACACTGCCAGCCTGATTGCCCAGGCAGGTGCCCAGGCGATTTTGACCGGATACGTGGGGCCGAAGGCCGCGGCGGTCTGTGAAAAGGCGGGCATTGCCATGGTCAACGGAGCGGCCGGGACAGTGGCAGAGGCCGTGCATCGTTTCATGGACACGCATCCTGCCCGGGAAGGCACTGCCCAGGTGCTAAGTCCCTCGTCTGCCGCGGCCCAGCCTGGTGGCGGAGCCATGGGACAGGGCAGAGGCATGGGGCAGGGCAGGGGCCTGGGTGGCGGACGTCGCCAGGGGCAATGCGGCTGCCAGGGAAAAAACCGGCAGGGATGATGAGGAGGCAGTGATGAAAATTGCTGTTGCCAGCGGCAAGGGCGGAACAGGCAAAACCACGGTTTCGGTAAGTCTGGCCCTTGCTGCCCCGGGAAAGGTGCAGTATGTGGATTGCGATGTGGAAGAACCGAACGGCCATCTTTTTCTCAATCCAGTCATTGGGGCAAACCGGGAAGTTCATCTCAGCGTGCCCCGGGTGATTGAGGAGCAATGCAGTTACTGCGGCAAATGCCGGGATCTGTGCCGTTTCAAGGCCATTACCGTATTCGGCCGGACCATCATGGCCTTTGCCGATCTCTGTCACTCCTGTGGGGGCTGTTTCCTGGTCTGCCCGGAGAAGGCCCTGGCTCGGGAAAAACGGCTGGTCGGCGTAGTGGAGAAGGGGGATGCCGATGGCGTCGCCTTTGTTCACGGCCTCTTGCGGGTAGGTGAAGCCATGGCCGTGCCGCTGATTCGGGCAGTCAAGGAAGAGTGTGCCGCGGATGGTCTGGTTATCGTCGATGCCCCGCCGGGGACCTCCTGTCCACTGGTGGCAACCATCAAAGATTGCGACTATGCGCTGCTGGTGACCGAAGCCACTCCTTTCGGTCTGCATGATCTGCAGCTGGCAGTGGGTGTGCTGCGCAAACTTGAGCGGCCCTTCGGAGTTATCATCAACCGTGCCGACATGGGTGACAAGGGTACGGAAAGATGGTGTGCCCAGGAAGATATCAAGGTGCATATGCAGATTCCCTTTGATCGGAAAATAGCGGAAGGATATGCCGCAGGAGAGCCGCTGATCGTCAGCCGTCCTGATCTGCGCGATTCCTTTGCCCTGCTTTTGGAGGAGCTGCAGCCATGAAAGAGATCCTTCTGCTCAGCGGCAAGGGCGGCACCGGCAAAACCAGCATCACCGGTGCCCTGGCTGCCCTGATGACTAATAAGGTAATGGCGGATTGCGATGTGGATGCGGCAGACCTGCATCTTATCCTAGCCCCACGCCTGCGGCAGGAAAACGAGTTCTGGTGCGGGGTGGAGGCCGAGGTGGACAGCGCGCTCTGCAACGGTTGCGGCACCTGTGTTGACCTCTGTCAATTTCATGCCCTGATTCTTGAGGAGACTGCCCGGCTGTTGCCTTTTTCCTGCGAGGGCTGCGGTGTCTGCAGCCATTTCTGCCCGGAGCAGGCCATCGCGTTGCGGGACAAATTGAGCGGCAGCTGGTTTATTGCCGATACCGATTATGGGCCGCTGGTGCATGCCCGGCTCGGCATCGGCGAGGAAAATTCGGGGAAACTGGTGAGTATGGTTAAACGCCAGGCCAGGGAACTGGCGGAAGCGCAGCAGTCGGACTGGCTGCTGGTGGACGGCCCTCCCGGCATCGGCTGCCCGGCCATTGCCTCCATGTCCGGTGCTGACTATGTCCTGCTCATCACGGAGCCCACCCTGTCAGGTTTGCACGATCTGCTGCGGGTGGCGGATTTGGTAAGACATTTCAAGATCCCGTGCGGGGTCTGCATCAATAAATGGGATTTGCACCCGGAAACCAGTGCGATGATCAGCCTGGTCTGCGACCAGGGAGGTATTAAGCTGGTCGGCCGTATTCCCTTTGATACGGCGGTGGCGGAATCGATTGTCCAAGGCGTACCATTGCTCACGCATAAGCCTGATTCACCGGCATCCGGTGGTGTAAGGGCGCTGTGGCAGAGTCTGCAGAAGATATAATATCCGACCGCGGAGATGGGGGCTCCTGCTCCCATCCCACGGCGCTCATGACCTTTCGTTTCTCATTTGTACTCGTTCACAGACTAACACTCCCTTCAGTCTGCAGCTCAGAAAAGAATCGTTACATTATTTGTTTGCCGAGCTTCCCGCATAACCATTTCCCCTATCTCCTTTTTGCTTCATTTTCCAGAAAAAAATAAATGGTTTTAAACAGATATTGGCTTTGACATCGACCACTTTTTCAGGGATAATGCCGGATAGGAAAAAACTTCCTTGTCCTTTCCTGTGAGTTTATTTCTGCTGGAGAACAACCTGGACTCCGCGGCCGGGGGATAAATCGAGGCGGATAATCTTCACGGGCACAGTTTTCTTTGCGGAGGAATTTTATGGACCCTTCTTTCCTGATTCCAGCTCCTGACCCTATCCCGGTAAACTGGTTTTTTCTGCAGTTCCTGCTCACCATCACCACCTTTCTTCATCTTGTGGCCATGAACGTGCTGCTGGGTTCGGCATGTGTCGCCCTGGCAGCCCCCCTCGCCGGCCCAGACGAACAAACCGGTCCCCTGTGCCGTAAAATTGGCGAAAAACTACCCTATGTGATGGCCTTCACCATCAATTTCGGTGTTGCCCCCTTGCTGTTTCTCCAGGTTCTCTATGGTCAGTTTTTCTATACCAGTTCAATTTTGATGGCTGGTTACTGGCTTGCCATTATCGGCCTGCTTATTGTTACCTACTATGCCGCCTATATCTATCATCTTCGCTATGAAGACCTTGGCCCTGTCCGCTCCCTGCTGACAGGGGCAATCGTGCTGCTGCTCGTGGTGGTTGCCTTCTTTTTCTGCAACAATATGAGTATCATGCAGCTGCCGGAGAGCTGGGTGCGGTATTTTTCCGGAGGCAGGGGCTGGCAGCTGCACTTCTCGGACCCGACCCTTGTTCCCCGTTTTCTCCATTTCATTGCCTCTGCCGTTGCGGTGGGGGGGCTGGCGATTGCCGTCTATTATGAACACCGGCGCCGGCAGGGTGATGGGTCAGGTGAGCGTTGGATCAAATACGGCTGCAACTGGTTCACCATCGCCACTCTCATCAACTTTCCCATAGGCTTCTGGTTTCTGGGGGTGCTGCCGTCCTTTGCCCATAATGCTACTACCCTGGCAGGGAAATTATTTACCGTTTCGCTCTACGGCTCACTGGCCCTTGCCGTCATCTCGGTGATTCAGGCCCAGCGCCATCGGGTGTATCCTGCGGTGGGCTGGGCCCTGGGCGCTATTTTTTTCATGACCCTGGCCCGTGAGTTTGTGCGGATTGCCTATCTCAATCCCTACTTCAGCCTGGCGGATCTGCCCGTGGCGCCCCAGTACTCACCGATGATCGTTTTCCTGATTTTTCTCATCCTGGCGGGTACTCTTGTCTGGTGGATGGTAAAGACGGTTTTCTTTGCCCAGGAGGTGAAGTGATGAATTATCCTGTCTGGCAGCTTGATTTTGCGGGAGGCGGGCTGCTGATTGCCGTCATGGCAATCCTGCACGTCTATGTCTCTCATTTTGCCGTGGGAGGCGGACTCTTTCTGGTGCTTACCGAGCATAAGGGGATCCGGGAAAACAATCCGGCCATTCTGGCCTATGTACAGAGACATACCAAGTTCTTCATGCTGCTCACCATGGTGTTCGGCAGCCTCACAGGGGTAGGCATCTGGTTCACCATTTCCCTGCTCAACCCGGCGGCAACCTCGGTGCTGATCCACAACTTTGTCTTTGCCTGGGCCGCGGAATGGACCTTATTTGTTGCTGAAATCGTCGCCATCTTCCTTTACTATTACAGTTTCGGCCGGATTTCATCACGGCAGCATCTCATCATCGGCTGGATCTATTTCGCCTGCGCCTGGCTGTCGCTTTTTGTTATCAACGGCATTATTGATTTCATGCTCACCCCCGGCAGCTGGCTGGAAAACGGCAGTTTCTGGAGCGGCCTGTTTAACCCCACCTTCTGGCCCGCGCTCTTTTTCCGCACCTTTCTGGCCGTGATGATCGCAGGCCTCTTCGGTTTCATGACTGCCACCGCCCAGAAGGAACCGGGTCTGCGCCATAATCTGGTCCGCTTCTGCGCCCTGTGGCTGCTGGCGCCTTTTGTCTTCCTCCTCGCCTCTGCCTGGTGGTATCGGGCTGCCCTGCCTCCCCAGCTCGAAGCGATGGTTTTCGACAGAATTCCCGGTCTCCAGGGCTATATGCGCGCCTTTATCGTCTGCTCACCCCTGCTCATTCTCGGCGGATTGCTGATGGCCGTCCGCACCCCTTCGGCAGTCAGGCGGTCGCTGGCCGTGGTTATGCTGATTGTTGGCCTCATCTACATCGGGGCCTTTGAGTTTATCCGGGAGGGCGGCAGAAAACCCTACATCATCCAGAACTATATGTACGCCAATTCTCTGCTGAAAGAGGAGTTGCCCGCGGTGCAGCAAGTCGGCATTTTGAAGTCAGCCAGATGGGCTCATCTGCGCAAGGTTGAGGAAGATAAGCTGGGCGTGGCAGGCCAGGAGATCTTTAATCTGACCTGTCTTTCCTGCCACTCCATCGGCGGTCCTCTGCGGGATATGAGAAAACGTTCCGCGCAATTATCGATAAAGGGGCTGGAGTTTGTCATCTCCGCCATGGGCGAAAAGCTGCCCTATATGCCGCCCTTTGCCGGCACTGATGAGGAAAAAGAGGCCTTGATCTTTTTTCTGCATCGTTCGCTGCTGAATCAACCCCAGGCAAACGACTGAGTTGGAGGAATCATCAGCAGGGAAATAGTCTTTTCCTGCATGGCGGAGTTGCGGGTATTATGATAAGGAAAAGGGAGATCCTGCAGGTCTCCCTTTTCCTTTTGTTGATCTGCGCTGGCGGCAGTTGGCAGGTGGGTGTTTATTTAGAGATCGCTTGAGCGGATAATAAGCAGCGGGCGGTCAACCCGTTGCAGGATGCCTGCTGCCACGCTGCCATAGAAAACCCGGCCTAAACCGCTGCGGCCATGGCTGGCCATGGCGATCAGATCCGCGTTTTCCTGTTTGGCCATGGCGATGATCGCCTCAACCGGCGGGCCCTGCATGATCCGGGTGGTTACCTGGATATTCTGCTTTTCCAGTTTTTCCTTTACGCCCTTAACATAAGATTCGGCGTTCTGGGTCTGTTTGGCCAGTTCTGCATCCGCCTTGGCCGCCGTGGCGGAGATTTCCAGATCGCCGGTGTAGATAAGTTTTTGCTCCACCGACTCCAGCAGAATAACCTTTGCCGAGAATTTCTTTGCAAGTTCAATAACATGACTTAAAATGACTTCGGCTCGTTCCGAGCCGTCAAGTGGTACGAGTATGGTGCCGTACATGGTTGTCTCCTTTTCCAATGCGTCAGATTCGGAAAAAATTGTTTTGAATGAAAATAATATATTACGGGTATTAAAGAGATTGCAAGCTGATAAAATTGGACAGGATGTTTTTCCTGTCCGCCCTCGGCCGGCTCCTGTCCCAGCAAAGAGTTGACTCCGGGCCATGGGATTTGTCATAGTGGAACTATCGGTTACTGCAGGGAAATAAAGAGAAAACGGTAGGCTGAGATGAAGAGGAAATCCATCACCAGAGAGCAGCTTGAGCAGCAACTGGCCGACATGCGGGTCTCGCTGCAGGCCCTGGAAAAGTGCCGCGAGGCGCTTGATGAGAGCAAGGGCGAGTACCAGAAGCTTCTTGAAACGGCGCCGGATGCCATGGTCTTTGTCAATCAACAGGGCACCATTGTGCTGGTTAATGCCCAGCTCGAAGAAATGTTCGGTTATGGGCCGGGCGAGCTGGTAGGCAAGGATTTAGGGGGGTTGATTCCGGAACGTTTCCGCGAAAGGCATCGAAAACTGCTGTCCTATTATTTTGAAAATCCCAGTTCCCGGCCCATGGGTCTGATTTATGAAATCTATGGACTGCGCAAAAACGGCACGGATTTCCCGGCTGACATCAGTCTCAGCTGTCTGAAGATGGACGATGAAACAGTGGCGGCGGCCTCGGTCAGGGACATCACGGAACGCAAACAGGTCGAGGAAACGCTGGAGCACAATTATCATATTCAGCGGGTGACCAGCTCGGTGCTGAAAATCGCCCTGGAGCCGTTGTCCCTTGATGAACAGTTTGACCGCATTCTTGATCTGACCCTGACCATTCCCCATCTTTCCCTGCAGTCAAAAGGCGGGATCTGTCTGGTGGAGGAAGGGACCGGCGACTTGGTGATGAAAGCCATCCGGGGTTTTGGCCCGTCGGAACGGCCGCCATGTATGCGTATTGCCCGGGGCAAGTGTCTGTGTGGCAAGGCGGTGATCACCGGCAAGGTGATCTTCAGTGACTGCCTGGAGGAGGGGCATGCAACTGATCACATCCCGTTTCCCCACGGCCATTACTGCGTCCCCATTGTCTCCGGCGAGCGGACCCTTGGGCTGGTCAACGTCTTTGTCAAGGAAGGACACAAGCGCAAGGAGTCGGAGGAAGAATTTCTGGTGGCCATCGCCAACACCCTTGCCGGCATCATTGAGCGGCACAGGGCCAATGAGGAAAAAATCATGCTGCAGGAGCAGCTCATGCAGGCGGAAAAGATGGTGGCCCTTGGCCGTCTGACGGCCAACGTGGCCCATGAGATCCGCAACCCGCTGACCGCGGTGGGCGGGTTTGCCCGACGGTTGCACAAAAGCATGCATCTGGAAAGCAGGGAAAAGGAATATGTGGCTATCATTGTGGCCGAAGTATCCCGCCTGGAAAAGATACTCAACAATGTGCTGATCATTTCCAAGGGGGTGGAAATGGTCAAAGAGTACCATGATATCCATGCCCTGCTGGATGAGGTGTTGCGGTTGTATGAGTTCCTGTGCAAGGAGAGGTCCATTATTGTCAGCAGGGAATACGGCATTGAACAGCCGGATATCCTGATAGACAGAGGACATGTGAGGGAGGCGGTCATGAATGTGGTTGCCAATGCCATCGATTCCATGAACAGGGGCGGCAAACTGCTGGTCAGCACCGGTCAGGAAACCGTTGCGGATAAATCCTATGTCGATGTCGCCATCCAGGACAGCGGTGAGGGTATTCCGGAAGAACAGCTGAAAATGATCTTTGAGCCCTTCTTCACCACCAAGGGGCCGCAGAAGGGGACAGGCCTGGGGCTGGTGCTTGCCAAACAGGTTGTGGAAGACCACGGCGGTTTTATCCGGGTCAAAAGCAGGGTCGGTGAAGGGACCACCTTGAATCTCCTGTTTCCCGCCGCAACGCGGTGATGGCGGCGGGTCCAGCCCTCTTGCGTTGGGCAGTTTCGCGTAGGGGCGGTTCGTGAATCGCCCCTGCAACGGACATGGGCAAGAGGAAGAAGTGAGAAGCGGATTTTATGTCCGCCTTGTTACCATGTCAGGAATTCTGAATTTACAGTGAGGAAGTGTTGATCCCATGCAAAAGAGTACGGATAAGGTGACAATCTGATGGAAATCAGCATCCTGCAGGGTGCCGTGGAAAACGCCAACGAGGCCTTTGTGACTATTGATCAGCAGTCCACGGTCATTTTCTTCAACCGGGCGGCGGAGCGGATGTTCGGTTACCAGAGGTGCGAGGTTGTGGGCCATGATCTGGCCGAGATCCTGGGGCCCGGCTGCCGGGAAGGACACCAGCGGGCGGTTGCCGCATATGTGAAAACGAAAAAGGCGAATCTCCTGGGCCACGTGAGTGAGTTTGACGCCATGCGGCGCAGCGGGGAAACATTTCCGGCCTCTATCTCTTTTTCCGTAACCGAGGTGAACGGCGAAAGTTTTTTCACCGGCATCGTGCGGGAACTCACCGAAACAAAGGCGCTGCATGAGCAGATCGAGCAGGCGGAACGGCTGGCAGCCCTGGGCCAGATGGTGGCCGAGATCAGTCACGAGATCAAGAATCCCCTGGTGATGATCGGCGGTTTTGCCCGGCAGCTGCTGAAAAAGATCAGCGGCGACAAGGAGCAGGCCAAGCTGGGGGTGATTGTCAGTGAAGTGGAACGGCTGGAGAAACTGCTGGCGAATCTCAAGGATCTCTACCGGCCCCGGCGGCTCAATCTGCAGGACTTCGATATTGACGAGCTGCTGCAGGAGGTGTGCAACCTCACCATAGCCAATATGAAAAATGACGCCATTGCCATCCGCTGCCAGGCAGAGCCGGGCGCCAAGATGATCAGCGGCGACCGGGACAAATTAAAGCAGGTGCTGCTCAATCTGGTCAAGAACGGGGCTGAAGCCCTGTCAGGGCCGGGCACGGTTTCCGTGGGCTCAGGGCTTGAAGGCGACAACATCCTCGTCACCATCACCGATGGCGGCCAGGGCATTCCTGCAAGTATCAAAGAGAAGATATTTTCTCCATTTTTCACCACCAAGGAGCATGGCACCGGCCTTGGTCTCTGTATCTCGAAAAGAATTGTCGATGAGCACCCCGGCGGTCTCTTTACCCTGGAAAGCGAGGAAGGCAAGGGCACGACTGTGACCATTAGCCTGCCGCGGCTGGCCGGGTCCTGCCTGCCCAAGATCGTGCAGCACGTGAAATAAGGGGGAGCAGACCATTGTCAGATGACGCTCCGGAAAAAGGCGGGCAGATGTTTTCCCTGCAGTCCCTTCAGCTGCTGTTGCCGTTCTTCAAACAGTACGCGTCCCGGCTGATCGGCGGCATCAGTGCCCTGCTGCTGGTGGATTTTTTGCAGCTGTGGATGCCGCGCATTATCAAAAGGGCGGTTGATGACCTGGGCAGCGGCACCGCCACCGAGCCTGGATTGCTGCGCTATGCCGGGCTGATTCTGCTCCTGGCGGCGGGCATTGCGGTCTGCCGCTTTATCTGGCGCTATCTGGTCCTCGGCTTTTCCCGGCTGCTGGAACGCGACCTGCGGGACCACCTATTGTCCCATCTGCTGACCCTGGACCGCATGTTTTATCAGCGGCATACCACCGGCGAGATCATGGCCCTTACCACCAACGATCTTGCCGCGGTGCAGCTGGCCGGCGGCATGGGGCTGATCGCCTTTGTCGATGCCGTGGTCATGACGCTCGCCGCCCTGGCCTTCATGGCCTATATCCATCCCATGCTCACGGTAATCGCCGTGCTGCCCATGCCGGTGCTGGTTTTTTCCACCCGGCTGCTGTCGGCCAGCATGCACCGCAGATTCAAAAGGGTGCAGGAGCAGTTTGAGACACTCACCGAGTTTGCCCGCAGCACCCTGGGCAACATCCGCCTGATCAAGGCCTATACCCAGGAGGCCCCGCAGACCTCGCAGTTCGGTCGCATGGGCGAGGAATACATCCGCAACAATCTTAAAGTCGCCGTGGTGCAGGGCATCCTTTCCCCCTTTTCCGGCCTGGTCGCCAACAGCTGTCTCTTGCTGGTGCTCTACTTCGGCGGCCGGTTGACCATCCAGGGGGTCATTACCGTGGGCGATTTCGTCGCCTTCTTCTCCTACCTGTTCATGTTGACCTGGCCGATGATGGCCCTGGGCTGGGTGGCGAACCTCTTCCAGCGGGGTGCCACCTCCCTGGGGCGCATTGACCGCATTCTGCAGGAGAAGCCGCTGCTTGAGGACCGGGCCGCCGGCCCTGCCCGACCGCCTTCCGCCGGCCACATCACCCTGAATCATCTTTCCTTTGTCTTTCCCGGCCAGACGACGCCCGCCATCGATGACGTGAGCATGACCATCAAACCCGGCATTGTCGGCGTGGTGGGCAAAAGCGGCTCAGGCAAGTCGATCCTGTGTAACATTCTCGCCCGTCTCTACCCGGTGGCGGACAACACCTTTTTTCTGGACGGGGCGGATGTCAATACCCTGCCGCTGGCCGCGGTGCGGGGCAGCATTGCCTATGTGCCCCAGGATACCACCCTTTTTTCCGACACCATTGGCTTCAATATCGCCCTGGGCCGGGAAAATGCCAGCATGGCCGAGATAGAGGAGGTGGCCCGGGCCGCCTCTGTCCATGAGGAGATCATGGCCCTGCCGGATGGTTACCAGACCAGGGTGGGGGAACGGGGCGTCAAGCTTTCCGGCGGCCAGCGTCAGCGTATCGCCCTGGCCCGGGCCCTGCTGCTGGACCGGCCCATCATCATCATCGATGACGGCCTGTCCGCCGTGGATATGGAAACCGAACAGGCCATCATCCGCTCCATGGCCTCCTATCTGCAGGGCCGCACCTGCATCGTGGTCTCCCACCGGGTGGCGCCCCTGGCTGACGCCGGCGAGGTCCTGGTCATGGATCAGGGCCGCATCGCCGCCCGGGGCAACCATGCGTTTCTTTTTGCCAACAACCCGTTCTACGCCAAAATTTATACCTACCAGACCACGGTGGGGGGAAGACAGGGATAGGCTGCCATGCGCTACGGCTTCGGATATTTTGAAGAGGATCACCTGGGCCAGGTGGCGGACATCGGGCTGTGGCGGCGCATTATCGCCTATTCCCGGCCGCACTGGGGAAAGGTGGCCGGCTCTATTATCCTGTCCATTATCGTCATCGGCGCAAGTCTGGCGCTGCCCTACATGGTTCGGATCGGCATCGACCGCTATGTGGTCAACACGACCCTGGAAAGTTCGGCCCGCATCAGCGGGATCGGCCGCCTGGCCGCCCTTTTTATCGGCGTCATCCTGGCCGGCTTTGCCGCCAATTTCTATCAGGTATTCATCCTGGAATGGACCGGCCAGACCATCATGCACCAGATGCGGCAGCAGCTTTTCGGCCACATGCTGGGCCTGGATCTGGCCTTTTTCAACAACAATCCCAGCGGCAAGCTGGTGACCCGGCTGACCAACGACATCCAGAACATGCATGAGATGTTCACCTCGGTTATTGTCACCCTGTTCAATGATTTCTTCCAGATTGCCGGCATCATGGCCATCCTCTTCTGGATGAACTGGCGGCTGGCCCTGATTCTGAGCATCCTGCTGCCGCTGATCGTGGTCAGCATCGGCTGGTTCAGCCGCCTGGCCAGGGACGCCTTCCGCGCCATCCGCACCCAGCTGGCCAGGATCAATTCCTTTCTGCAGGAATCCCTGTCCGGTATCTCCATCATCCAGCTCTTTCTGCGGGAAAACGACACCCACAAAAAATTTGTCGAACTGAGCAAGGCCTATCTGGATCAGAATCTTTACCAGATCAAAATTTTCGGCATCTTCATGCCGGCCATGGAGGTGTTCAGCGCCCTGGCCACGGGCTGCATCATCTGGTACGGCGGCGGCGAGGTCATCCGCCAGCATATGACTCTGGGCGAACTGGTGGCCTTTATCTCCTATATGCGGCTGTTCTTCCAGCCGGTGCGTGAGCTTTCACAGAAATACTCCATCGTGCAGTCCGCCATGGCCTCGGCGGAGCGCATCTTCCAGCTGCTGGATACCCGGGGCAGCCTGCCGTCCCCCGCGGCCTTGGACAGCCAGCCGGAAATCCGGGGTGCGGTGGAGTTCAGTAATGTCAGGTTCGGTTATGAGGCGGGCCAGCCCATCCTGCACGATCTCACGTTTAAGATCGAGCCCGGCCAGACCCTGGCTATTGTCGGCGCCACCGGCTCGGGGAAATCCACCATCATAAATCTCATTGAACGCTTTTATGACCCCCAGAGCGGCACCATCCTCATTGACGGCCGGGACGTTCGCACGTTTAATACCGTCTGGCTGCGGCAGCAGATCGGCCTTGTCATGCAGGATGTGTTCATCGTGCCCGGCACCATAAAAGACAATATCCTGCTGGACCGGAACATGGATGACCAGCGACTGCAGGGCATTGTCGAACGCGCCCAGCTTACCGCCATGGTCCAACGGCTGCCCGACGGGCTGGCCACCATCATCGGCGAAGGAGGCATGGATCTCTCCGCCGGCCAGAAGCAGCTGCTTGCCTTTGCCCGGGTCCTGGCCCGGGATCCCCGCATCCTGATCCTTGATGAGGCCACCTCAAGCGTGGACTCGGAGACCGAGATGCTCATCGACCGGGCCATTGACTCCACCCTGGCCAACCGCACCAGCATCGTCATCGCCCACCGCTTGTCCACCATCAAGCGGGCCGGCCATATCCTGGTCATGGAGCAGGGCCGCATCGT
>JAHIVT010000125.1 GCA_018816555.1 Pseudomonadota bacterium | reverse complement strand
TTACACGGAAGTTGACGAGGCACCGGCCCTGGCAACTTACTCTCTGCTGCCCATTCTCCAGGCATACACCAAGGACTCCGGCATCACCTTTGAAAAAAAAGACATCTCGCTGTCCGGGCGCATCATCGCCAACTTCCCCGACAAACTGAGCGACAGTCAGAAAATCCCTGATTACCTTGCGGAACTGGGAAAACTTGCCAAGCTGCCGGAAACAAATATTATCAAACTGCCCAACATCAGTGCCTCCATCCCGCAGCTGAAAGCGGCGATTAAGGAGTTGCAGGAAAAGGGCTATGACATCCCGGACTACCCCGAGGCACCGAAAAACGATGTCGAGAAAGAACTGCAGGCCTGCTTTGCCAAGGTTCTCGGCAGCGCCGTCAACCCGGTTCTGCGAGAAGGAAACTCCGACCGCAGGGCTGCGGCATCGGTTAAAAGGTTTGGCCAACAGAAACCTCACCGCATGATGAAAGCCTGGCCCAGTGATTCGAAATCCCGGGTGGCCCATATGAGTGGCGGTGATTTCTATGGCAGCGAGAAATCACTCACCGTAAAAACAGCCTGCGATGTCCGCATCGAATTTGCAGGCCAGGATGGCAAAGCCGTTGTGCTCAAGGAAAAACTCCCCCTGCTGGCAGGCGAAATCATTGACTCCTCGGTGATGAATGCTGCCGCCCTGCGCCAGTTCTATGCCGAGCAGATCAAGGCGGCCAAGGATGACGGCCTGCTGCTGTCGCTTCATCTCAAGGCGACCATGATGAAGGTGTCGGATCCCATCATGTTCGGCCATTGCGTTTCCGTCTATTACCAGGATGTCTTTGCCAAGCATGCCACGGTTCTGGCAGAACTGGGGGTCAACGTCAACTACGGCCTGGGCGACCTCTATGCAAAAATCCAGCAGCTTCCCGCCGAAAAAAGAGCGGAAATCGAGGCGGACATTACCGCAATTTACCAGACCAGTTGCGAACTTGCCATGGTGGATTCCAGCAAGGGAATCACCAACCTCCATGTGCCCAACAACATCATTATCGATGCCTCCATGCCGGTGGTTATCCGTGACGGCGGCCGGATGTGGGGGGCGGACGACAAACTGCACGACACCATTGCCATGGTGCCTGACCGGTGCTATGCCACCATCTATCAGCAGGTGATGGAAGACTGTAAAAAACATGGCGCCTATGATCCCGCCACCATGGGCAGTGTCTCCAACGTGGGCCTGATGGCGCAGAAAGCCGAGGAATACGGCTCCCACGACAAGACCTTCGTTGCTCCTGAAAGCGGAACGATCCGCATTGTTGATGCCGCCTCAGGCGCGACCCTGCTTGAACAGCAGGTGGAAAAAGGGGACATCTTCAGAGGCTGCCAGACCAAGGATGCCCCGGTGCAGGACTGGGTCAAACTTGCCGTCAACCGGGCCAGGGCAACCAATACCCCGGCAATTTTCTGGCTGGACCAGAGCCGTGGTCATGATGCCGAGATCATCGCCAAGGTGAACAGCTATCTGCCGGAGCATGACACCAGCGGGCTTGATATCCGCATCATGCAGCCAGATGAAGCCATACGTTTTTCCCTTAGCCGAATCCGTAAGGGCGAAGACACCATTTCCGTTACCGGCAATGTCCTGCGAGACTATCTCACCGACCTCTTTCCTATCCTGGAACTGGGTACCAGCGCCAAAATGCTGTCCATCGTGCCGCTGATGAACGGCGGCGGCATGTTCGAGACAGGCGCGGGCGGCTCAGCGCCCAAGCATGTTGAGCAGTTCTTAAAGGAAGGTCATCTGCGCTGGGACTCCCTGGGCGAGTACTGTGCCCTGGTCCCGTCGTTTGAGCATGTGTACAGCACATGCAAAAATGACAAGGCAGCGCTCTTTGCCGAGACCCTTGATCAGGCCATTGGAAAGTTTCTGGAAAACCAGAAGTCTCCCTCCCGCAAAGTGGGTGAACTCGACACCCGGGGCAGCCATTTTTATCTGGCCCTCTACTGGGCCCAGAGCCTCGCCGGCCAAGGCAAGGATAAGGAAGTGCAGGAACGTTTCACCAAGGTGGCAAAAGAGCTTGGCGATAATGAGACAAAGATTGTTGCTGAAATGAACAGCGCCCAGGGCAGCCCCGCGGATATCGGCGGCTATTACCGGCCTGATGCGGAAAAGACCAATGCCGCCATGCGTCCCAGCGCAACGTTTAACAGCATTATCGACGCGCTGTAAAGGTGGACAAGACTGAAGTCTGTTAGGTGTTTAGTCTGTAGGTGTTTAGTCTTTTAGCTTTACCCCTACAGACTAATAGACTAAACACCTATTTCTCATCAATAATTGCCAAAAGCTCAGCCGTTTTTCGCTCCATCAGCTCCCTGTCCCCCCTGCTTTCCACATTGAGCCGCAGCAGGGGTTCGGTATTTGATTTGCGGACATTGAAGCGGTACTGAACGCAGCTCATGCTGAGCCCGTCGGTGAAATCCTTTTCCGGACACTCCCCGCTGAAAACCTCATTGATCCGGGCAATCACCGCATCGGGATCAACCACCCGGCGGTTGATCTCCCCGCTCACCGGAAAGGCCGCCTGCCGGTCACTCATCAACTCGGATAGCCTCCGGCCTGATCTGCTCAACAGTTCGGCCACCAGCAGCCAGGGAATCATGCCGGAATCGCAGTAGGCAAAATCGCGGAAATAGTGATGGGCGCTCATCTCGCCGCCATACAAGGCGTCTTCCGCCCGCATCCGCTCCTTGATGAAGGCATGGCCGGTCTTGCTCATCACGGGAATTCCCCCGGCCTTCGAGACGATGTCAACCGTATTCCAGGTCAGGCGGGGATCATGGATGATCTTCTCCCCCGGCCGCTTGCCAAGCAGGGCCCGGGCCAGCAGGCCGACAACATAATACCCTTCGACAAAAGCCCCGGTTTCGTCAAAGAAGAAACAGCGGTCAAAATCTCCGTCCCAGGCAATACCAAGGTTCGCCCCATGCTCCAGCACGGCCCGGGCGGTGATCTCTCTGTTTTCCGGCAGCAGCGGATTGGGCACGCCGTTGGGAAAGGTGCCGTCCGGCTCATGGAAAATCTTGACAAAGCGGAAAGGCAGGGCTTTTTCCAGCAGGTCGATGACCGGCCCGGCGCAGCCGTTGCCCGCATTCACCACAATTTTCAGCGGTTTTAAGGCACCAGGCTCCACGTAGGTGAGCAGATGGTCAATATAGGCCCGCTGGTTATTAATTTTCTCCATCTTCCCCCGAGCTGAGGTGTCAGCCTTAAACCCGGAGGCGGCAAGCCGCTCGATATCCCGCAGACCGGTATCCCCGCTCACCGGCACGGCCCCTTTTCTCACCAGCTTCATGCCGTTATAATCAGCCGGGTTATGGCTGGCGGTGACGATAATGCCGCCATCCACCTCCAAGTTGAACGCCGCAAAATAGATCTCCTCAGTGCCGCAGAGACCCAGATCAACCACATCCACCCCGGCTGCCAGAAAGCCTTCAGCCAAAGCCCCGGCCAGGGCGGGGCCGGAAAGGCGGATATCGTGGCCGATGGCCATCCTCCGCGGCTTGAAACAGGCGGCAAATGCCTGGCCGATGTGAAAGGCAAGCTCTTCATCCAGCTCATCCGGTACCCGGCCGCGGATATCATAGGCCTTGAAACATGCAAGTGGCGCAGTCATAATAGTACTCCCGCAAAAAGAGATCAAAAACCCAGGAAAAAATTTGACACAAGACCTTTAATTGACCATTATCAGGACCTGCTTGTCAATTTTAAAAAAGGGAAGGTAATGAATCCAGAAATTTTACCGGCAGACATTTCCCGCCGGATAGCAGAGCTCTACAGCGAGATGGAAAAGGCCTATGATAAACTGGCCCAAGACTTGCCTTTTTCCTGCGCCGGATGCCCGGACAACTGCTGCGACAGCTATTTCCAGCATCACACTTATTCGGAATGGGCCTATCTGTGGGAGGGACTGCAGAAACTTACGGAGGAAAGCAGGGAGCGCGTTATCGCAAAAGCCGGGGAGTATGTCAGACAGAGCCAGGCCATGCTGGCCAGGGAGGAACGGCCGAATCTCATGTGTCCGCTTAATGAGGATGGCCTCTGCGCCCTGTATCCACACCGGATGATGATCTGCCGTCTGCACGGCGTCCCATCCGCCATGACCAGGCCGGATGGAAAACAGATGGAATTTCCCGGCTGCTTCCGCTGCCAGGAGATCGTTGCCGGCCGGGATGATATCCCCCATCTTGACCGGACGAAAATGTATCAGACGCTTGTCGAGATCGAAATGGATTGGCTGGGCCCCAAACGGCGCATCCTACCCAAAGTCAGAATGACCCTGGCCGAGATGATTGTCAAAGGGCCGCCCAGCTTTCATTTCTGCTGATTGACCTTAGAAAAGTGAGGTAAGCACCTCGCATTCCTGGCAGATTTTCAGCTTTTCCCGACAGCCTTTCTCGTTGGTGCAGTCACAGAGGGTACCGCAGATGAACCAGCAGAGATGGCCGGCCTGGAACTCCCAGGCCGGGCATTGCTCCTTCCGGTCGCAGTTCTTTCTCTCCCAGCAGGGCTTGCGATTCTTATCCTGCCGCCGCTGACTGGAAAGCAGGAAGAATATCTGCCGCTGGACATGGGAAGGAATCGTCCGCCAGCCCTGCTCATAGCTGTGGATGGCCTTTAACGAAACACCGAGAAGAACGGCAAGTTCCTTCTGGGTTTTCCCCATCCGCTTCCGCGCTTTAGCAAATTCAAGTTTATCCATGACGTATCAATCTTAATTTTTTCTATTCTGAGCAAAATTTACGCATTATTGCCACACCGTAGCACAAAGGTCAAATATATTTTTAGCATATTCTAGGTAAAAATACTCAAAAAAAATAAAAAGCGGCTATAACATTTGGTCATAGCCGCTACGGGGGTAAAATGCGCGTCAAAATAGAGGGCTTCGTATTGTAGCCCCTTGGAAGTCAAAAAGTCCCGGCGCCGGATTCGCCTGACGAAAAATCAGCTACGAATCATCTCGGCAAGCTGGAAAGCAAGCTCCAGACTCTGTTCGGCATTCAGACGGGGATCGCAGTTGGTCAGATAATTCTGCTGCAGATGCTGGTCAAGAATATTTCTGCCTCCGCCGGTGCACTCGGTGACATTATCACCGGTGAGTTCGAAATGTACGCCGCCCGGTATTGACCCCTCGGCCCAGTGGATTTCAAAGAAACATTGCAGTTCGTGGAGAATCTCATCAAAGTTTCTTGTTTTGTGGCCGGTTTCAGCGGTATAGGTGTTGCCATGCATGGGATCACAGCTCCACACCACCTTATAGCCTTCCTTTTTGATCTCCCGGATCAGAGACGGCAGATATTTATCCACATCCTTGGCGCCGAAACGGGTGATCAGAGTCATCCTGCCCGGCTCATTTTCCGGGTTAAGTCTTTCAATGAGCTTCTTGATCACGTTGATATCATGCTTGGGACCGACCTTCATGCCGATGGGGTTCAGGACCCCACGCAGAAACTCCACATGGGCCCCCTCCAGTTGCCTGGTCCTGTCGCCGATCCACACCATATGGGCGCTGCAGTCATACCAGCCCCCGGTAATGGAATCCTGACGAGTCAGCGCCTCTTCGTAACCAAGGAGCAACGCCTCGTGGGAAACATAAAACATGGCCTGGTTCAGTTGGGGAACGTCGGTATTGATCCCGATGACCTCCATAAAATGCAGGGCCTGATCAATGTTGCGGGCCAGCCGCTCATAGGAGCGGCCCATGGGCGATGATTTGACAAACTCGTTGTTCCAGGCATGCACCCGGTGCAGGGCGGCATAACCGCCTTTGGTGAAAGCCCGGGTAATGTTCATGGTGGCGGCCGCCAGGTAATACCCTTTGAGCATGCGCTGGGGATCAGGGCGACGGGCCTCCTCGTTCGGCTCAAAACTGTTGACCATATCGCCCCGGTAACTGGAGATTTCCTTGCCGTTGACCATTTCCGTGTCAGCGGAACGGGGTTTGGCATACTGGCCGGCCATGCGTCCCACCTTGATGACCGGTTTGCCGCCCGCATAGCTCAAAATAACGGCCATCTGCAGAATGACCTTCAGTGAGTCCCTGATGCCGGGTGCGGTGCAGTGGGTAAAATCCTCGGCGCAGTCACCGCCCTGGAGCAGAAAGGCCTTGCCCTCAACCGCAGCGGCAAGCTGTTTTTTCAGATCCCTGATTTCACCGGCAAAAACCAGGGGCGGCAATTTGGCAATGGTATCAACGGCCTCCTGGTAAGCCTTCTGGTCAGGCCATTTTGGTTGTTGTAATGCGGTAAACTTCTGCCAGCTTGATTTCGTCCACTCAGACATCTGATTTCTCCGTTATTTGACTGTCTCGCCCTCAAAACCGCTCGACAGCCGTACAGTGCATGATAACTTCATGATTTAACATCACGAAAACTCATCGCCTTGACTTTTTACCCAAGGGGCATAGATCCAAAGCCATGTTCTTCGGCTGTTTCGCATTTATACCCCTTGAGGGTAAAAAAACTCTCCACCTCCCGCTCATGGGGAGAGTAGACCCCGAACAGGTAAGCTTTTAACAGTATCTTGTCGGTCGGGGTCGTTGCAAGAGTTTTTATGAGTCCATTGAATAAGAATTTTAAATATGCTTAATCTCCGCCTCTTCCCTCCGGAGCCCTGGGCAAGGCGCACGGGCCCCCGGCACAGCAGATCTCCACATCAAAGGCGTTTAAAATGCGCAGCTCCCGCTCGGATTTCGCCCTGTCATTTAATGGGGCAAAATGCAATTTGTCAAACATTTGAGCAAGTTCTGCCATTGCCGGTATTGCCGCCAGGCTGGTGCCGAGCACCTCGCCTGTTTCCGTATCAAGCAGTTCCGCATCCTTGCCGTTGGTCACCACGGCCAGGGGAATTCTGTATTCCTTATCCAGCACCCTGGCCGCTGCCACGGCGGACCGCTCCCTGGTCACCAGGGAACCGGGGGCATACCGGATGATCATGCATCGTCTGCCCTCATGATGCACCGTGATATCTACTTTGGAGACGACAAACTGCCCGGCGAACAGGGTTTCTATCTTGCGCCGCATCTCCAGGGCGCTTTTCGGATAGCTCTTCTCCTCGACCAGCAACCGGGCCAGCTGCTGCCGGGTGCGTTCGTCATCGGTGTCAGTCAGCGTTTCACCGGTGACATAATCCGTGCACGTACCATAAACAATGTGATGCAAAGGGATATCAGCCATAGCTTGCTCTCCTGCAACAACAAACAGGAAAGGGGCCGCAAGGCCCCTTTTCCGCAATTACCTATTTATCAACCCGCTTTCTTTTTACAGTTCAAGCCATGACTCGGAAAAAATGGTCTGGCCGGAGAGAACCTTGTAGGTCTTGTAATGCTCGAGCGCGGAACCGGCAAGGCCAGCCGGGCCGGGGTCATTCCCGTCCATCATGCCGTGCACCAGGTTCACCAGTTCAGGGCGCTCGCCCTTGCAGATAGCCATCAGTTCCGCATCATAGGAATTGACGATTGCCGTGGTAAGGCCATACTTCATCAACATGATCAGATAAGTCCGGTCAAGATATTTACGCAGATGGTCGGCAACACCATTTGACACATTAGACAGGCCGACGGTTGATCCGGCGCCCGGGGCGATATCCCCCAGCATGCTCATGAACTCAAGACCTGAGGCGAGCTGATCGGCCCCAAGGGTGATAGGGGTGCCGATTGGATCAAAAAGCATTTTCTCGTTGGGGATTCCGGCCTCGGCCAAGGCCATCATCAGGTCGACCGCCATTGACGCACGCTCGTTGGAATCACGGGGCATGCCTTCCGGACCCCAGAGCAGGGCAATGACATTGCAGCCCGCCTCGGCGGCAACCGGGATCAGTTTTTCCATTCTCTCCGGCTGGGCGGAGATGGAGTTCATGATGGCATTAGCCCTGTTCTTCACCACTTTGAAGCCTGCGGCCATGGCATCAGCATTGGTGGTATCCAGACACAGGGGGGTATCGGTGACAGCCTCAACGGTCTGCACCACCCAGGGCATCAGCTCGGTGCCGTCCTTGCGGGCCGGGCCGATATTCAGATCAAGGTAGGCGGCTCCTGCTTTGCTTTCCTCTTTGGCCATCTCCTGGATGGGAGCGGGATTTCTCTCTTTCATGGCCCCGCCGCTTCTCTTGCCCATGATGTTGATGCTTTCAGCAATTGCTAATACCGTCTGAGACATGGAATCTCTCCTTATCTAAATATTATTTGAAGGTCATTTATCCGCAGGAAAAAACTGGCATTGTAAATTATTAACTTGACAAAATAGCGGGATACGGAGGGCTTGTCAACACGCAAAACTACCTATGCCGTGGCAAAAAAACTGTAATTTCATAATACTGCGACCGGGATAAGGAGCCGCAAGGCAATGGTTGGCAATGTCCTGGTTAGCAGGGAACGGCCCCTGAAAAGTCAGGAAGTTGCCAATTTGCCTGACAGAAACAATTTCCTTTTATTTCCGGCTGGAAAAAGTTCTGGTATAATGCAGAATAACACATTATGAGCTCCAACTGGATTCTCTGCAGAAAAATCCCCCTGCGGCAATCATACCCTGACAAATCATGAAAACAAGCAAACGAATTATCGCCTGCGCCCTGCTTATTGTCGCCCTGCCTTTACTGACGGCAACCGGCGCTTACCTTCTGGTTGATAATGCCACTCTGGCGGCACTGATCATCCACCGCCTTGAGCAGGCAGCCGGCGCACATATCTCTTACCGGCAGGACGCAGTAATCAGGCGGACACTGTCGCCCACATTCAGCGTCAATGATCTGACCATCGAAAATGCCGACAGGAACTACCAGGTCCACATCAGCTCCCTGAACCTGCAGATCAGGCTTGCCGGCCTGTTTGCCGGCCGACTGGATGTCCCCCGCCTGGCCCTGGGCGACACCCGGGTGGAAATCAAGGAAAGCGGCTCGGCCGGCAGTCTGACATTTCCTGCCCCTCTTCCTCTCAAACCCGTCCTGCACGATGTTTCCATCGGCAAATTGTCGCTCATTCTGGCAGGCGAGGAAATCAGTCTGCCGTCCACCCACATCAGTGATCTCACCATACGGCCGTCCCCTGACACTGATCAGCTCATGCTGACTGTCAAGACCTTACTGGCAGGCAGGGAAATGCAGATCAACGCCCTGCTGCCCACGCTCCAGTCCACTCTGCAGCACCGTCTGCTGCCTTTTTCCCTTACCGCCCTGACAGAAGGCATTGACCTCTCCGCAGAGGGCCGGCTCGACTTCAACCATTCCCCGGCACGCCTTGCGGCAACACTACGCGGCCGGATCACCGACCTGAGCTGGATGATTCCCAACCACAAGGGCATTCCCCCCAGTGGCAGGCTGACGGCCGAGGCGGAAATTACCGGCACCTTTGATCAGCTCGGCATGGAGAATCTGTCGGCATCCTGGCAGGGACCAGGCCAGTCATCAGCCGAACTGTCCGGCCGCATGGCTGATGTCATGGAACTCGCAGGCCTGAAACTCAACCTCACCGGCCATGTTGATGAGGCAGCCTGGCTGGCGCCCCTGCTGCCGGCAAGTCTTGGGACATTAAAAAGTGCGGATCTCTCCACCAGGATAACCGGCTCCCGCCAACAACTGGCTCTGCTCGATGTCAGACTGCAGGCAAAAACCCTGGATGAGCTTGACCTGCAGCTGGCGGGCAATTTGGACCTGTCAGCAAATGCAAAAACACTTACCCCCGCAAACATCGATCTCAATCTGACCTTTGCCGCCCCCACCACCCGCGCCGCCCGCTTCCTGCTCTTTGACAAGGTATGGGAACTGGGGGCCATTACCGGCCGGGCCGATATCCGCTCATCCTCCGGAGATCCGGCCATTGAAAACATCGCCATCCAGACCAAAGACGCCCAGGGCATTACGGTGGATCTGACCGGCGGCATCGCCAACTTTCCCCTTGATCCGAACAAACCCAATACCGGCTACGCTCTGGCTGTGACCATGAAATCTGCCAAAACATCGACCATGGGTGAACGACTGGGGGTGCCCCTGCCCTCAGCAGGCCCACTTGATGTGCGATACAGCATCGAGGGTGATACCCGGGCGCTGCAGCTGAACCGGATCAAACTGTCTGCCGGCGACGGCAATGCCTTGCAGGTGACCGCCTTGGGCCAGGTGTGGTTCGGCAACTGGGACCTGGTTGACCCGCTGAAGAGCATTGATCTCACGGTGGAAATGCAGAGCCGGGACAGCAAAGCCCTTTCCGCGGTGATCGGCAAAGAGCTGCCCGATCTTGGCGGGCTCAGCGCTCGCGGCAGACTGCACACGGTTGACGGCAGCCACAGAATTGATGATTTTCTTATCACAACCGGCAAGAACGCGCCGCTGCAGGCATCCCTGGCCGGCTCGGCCCAACATTTCACCTTTATGCCGAAACCGTCTGTCGATGGCATCCAGCTCGAACTCACCACAACAGCGGATGATACGGCAAAGCTCAACATTCTCGCACCTGGCGAGAATATTATTCCGCCCATCGGCCCATTCAAGGCAAGCGGACAGATATCCGGCAATGACCGGCAAATCATGGTCAATGAACTATCCGCTACTGCCGGCCGCAAAGACATCCTGCTGGTTACCGCCCAAGGCAGGCTGGGCACCCTGAGCGCGGCAGACAACTGGCATCCCAGGGGCATTGATTTCCGTGTTACCGCCCAGTCAACCCACAGCAGCGCCCTGGCCAAGGCCCTGGGATACCGGGTGCCGGAACTCGGCCCTTTTGCGGCCGAAGCCAATCTCCATGACAAAAACGGCAAAGCCGGGCTTGACTCCTTTCACCTCCTGGTGGGTGACCCCGCCAAGCCGACCATCGACGCCGACGGTTTTGTCAATGACCTCTTTGCCGGGGGCGACATTCGCCTGGAAGCCAAAGTGAATCTCGACGGCCACACCCTGGCGGCCTTTGCGGATAAGCGCACCCTGCCTGACCTGCACCCCCTGGTCGGCGACATGGTGATTTCCAACAGCGACGGAACCCTGGGCATCGATTCTCTTCATCTCACCAGCAACCACTCCGATCTGATGAGCCTGCAGATCGATGGCCGGTTTGGTGATTTTAAAAAACCCGACACCCTGGCCCTTGATGCCAGCTTGACTGCCCGTGATCTGCAGCTGCTCGGTGCCCTGTTTGATCGGGAATGGCCCCCTGTCGGACCTGTTGCCCTGTCCAGCCAGTTGCAAAGAAACGGCACACGCACGGCCTTTGACACGGACCTCACGGTAGGTCAAACCACCGCACACAGTGCAATCAGCGTCCTGTTTGACAGCAAACCGCCCCGGATAAGCGGCACCATCACTGCCCGAAATTTTTTCTGGCCCTCCCCCCCTGACAAAACCCCCGGAAGTCCCAAAAACAAGAAATCGGCTGCAACACCCATCTTTTCCCGGGATCCCCTTGATCTCCACTGGTTGCAAATGGCTGATTGCAACCTCGCCGTTGACATTCAGTCGTTTAGCGGAGAACAGTTGCAGATGGAATCCGCCAAGTTTGAAATGATCAATCAATCCGGAAAACTGACAATCAGCCCGGCCAGGATTATCTATCCCCAGGGAGAGATCAATTTCGATTTACGGCTTGATGCGCAGCAGCCTCTGCAGGTAAGCTTCAAGGCATTCGGCCAGGATATCAACCCATGGAAGACGTTTGATTTGCAGGGCTCCCAAACAGGAAAAGCCTTTAAGGGGGATCTCGATATTGATGTCAATCTCACCTCATCCGGCGCAAGCGCCCATGAACTGGCAGCAAACATGGCAGGTAAAATTTTTCTGACCGTCATCAACGGCAAGATGCGCAAGCAGCTGCTCGATCTGCTCTTTGTTGATCTCGTAGGCTGGAGCGCCAGCAAGGTGATGGGTGAGAAATATGCGGATATTGAGTGCGGGGTGGCTGATTACCGTGTCAAGGATGGCATCCTCTCCACCAACGCCTTGTTTATCGACAGCAAAAATATTGCCATCGCTGGCCATGGCGACATTGACCTGAATGATGAAAAGATCGATTATGTCTTCCTGCCCAGGAAAAAGTCGAGGCTCATTCACCGGGCCGATCCGGTGAAAGTGCAAGGTCCGCTGCTTGACCCTTCCGTAAAGATAATCCCATGGAAATCCGCCGCCACAACTTACGGCGGTCTGTTCTTTGCTCCCTACATCTTTGTCGGCATGGTCGCCGCCGACTGGCTGTCGGACGCCCTGAACCTCCAGAGTGAAAAGTCCCCCTGCCAAGAATACATGCGGGAACACGAGCAGAATCAGGAAACGGGCGAGGAAAAATCCATCCCGTAACGGTGCAGTCGCAGCCCTTTATCAGCGAATCTTCACCTCCAGCAGCGTTGCCAAATCTGACATTGACAGTTTCGCATACCATTTAGGCGCCGCAGTCAGCCATCGCCTTGACGTTAACGAAAAAGCAACTTTTGTCCCTTCCGTTGGCTTGGATTACACCTCAATCGATGCTGACAGCTATAACGAAAAAGGTGCCGGAGCTCTTAACCTGAGAGTGGATAGTGACACAACGGATGAACTTGTACTCGGCGTTAACGGAAAATATAACCATGCCCTGAATGACAGCATGACGTTGGCCGCCAATCTCGGTGTCGGCTATGATTTCCTTGCAGAAGAATCCTCAATCGGTTCATCCTTTGTCGGTGGCGGGGCAGCATTTACCACCAAAGGTCTTGATCCCTCTCCATGGATTTACCGCGGTGGTCTCGGCTTGGAAATGTACTATGCCGACAATATGGAGATTGTTGCCCGCTACGATCTTGAAGGTCGTCAGGATTACCTCAATCAGACTGCCTCAGTTAAATTGCAACTTTCGTTCTAAATTTCAGGCCTTAAGTTCCTAAAAAAAGCCCCTCGTGCTCCACAAAAGCACGAGGGGCTTTTTTATTCTGCCTGGCCTCAAACCCCAACCCCTTCCATGTTGAGCGTTTTGCTCTCCGGCCGTTCAGCTGTCCCGGACAGTGATCCGCGTGCCGGCCTGGGTGGTCAGCCAGTCAAGTTTCATCCAGAGTTGCATGAAGAGTTCCGGGTCAAATTCGCCAACCACCTGCTGACCATTGTTTGTTGCGGCATAGAGTTTCCGCTCGGCCAGAAGTCTGCGCAGAATTTCCATTCCCAGGCGGGTTCTCTGGTCTTTTCCCGCCGCGTCCGCCAATAGCTGGTCGAGGCTCTGGTTTTGGCCGATAAACTCCTGCCCCTTGAGAAAGTTGATGATCCGTGCGGCAATAAAAAGGGTATACAGGTCCCGTCGTCTGACCCCATCCGTCTCGATGGCCATGGCGGTTGAGCGGGAGAGAAAGATTTCCGTTGGCATCATGGGGGCAAATGTTTCGGCTATGATTGTTCCGGGGGTGAGGTAGAAAATGGAAACCCCGATCAGCACCGGCAGCCGGGCCAGGGTCAACAGGGATTCGATCATGTTTTCCAAATTGTCCCCCGGCAGTCCGAGGATCAGGTAGGCCACCATGGCAAATCCTGTTTCAGCTGCAGTTGTCACCACCTCGGCAAACTGCTCCACCCGGTGGGTACGGCCCACGGCTGAGAGGATTTCCTGCCTGCAGCTCACCAGGGCCAGATTGAGGTGGGTGAAGCCGGCCTGTTTCATAAGCCGCAGGGTTTCCGCATCCAGGCTGGCGTAGGAGATACCGTTCATGGCCAGAAGCTGGATATCCCGGCCATGGAACCTCTCCAGCAGCAGGCGGCAGAGGTGTTTGATCTCCTCCCTGTCAAAGGTGAGGTTGTCGTCCTCAAAGTCAAAAACGCGAAAGCCCTGGGAGTAGCGATGATCGATCTCAGCCAGGACATCTTCCGCCGTCCTGCGCCGGTAAAGACTTCCGAAGGTCAGACGCACCGAACAGAAGGTGCATTGCAGGGGGCAGCCCCTGGAGGTGAGCACAAAGGTGATTGGCTTGCCGTTATACAGATAGCGGCCTGTGTCGTTATCCGGCAGATCAGGAATGGGAAGCTCACTCAAGGGATAATTGGGCGCCATGGCATTGAAAAACAGCTCCTGCCCCTTTTTGTAACCAAGGTTCGGCACGCAGGCCAGATCCAGTCCCTGCTGCCACGCCTTGAGAAATTCCACCAGGGGACGCTCTCCCTCGCCGCGGATAATGAAATCAACATTGGTATCCCCCAGCATCATCTCCGGGGCGCAGGAGACATGGGAGCCGCCGACAAGAATGGGGCAGCCTATCGCCTGCTTCAGCAGGGCCGCCAAGGTAAGGACTACCCGGTAATAGGGGGAAAAAAGAGAGGAGATACCGATGATATCCGGCTTTTCCCGAAGCGCTTCGCTTATGATCCGGTCAAACGGCGCGCCGAAGTGATAGTACTGATGAAAGGTGCTGAAAGGGCCGGCATCGGGGCATTGATAAAACGGCTTGAGATAGCGGAGTTCCCGGGGCAGCGGGATGGTCTTTCTGCCCCAGCCATGGTGAAAATCCCGGACCGTAACCTCAAATTCCGGCAGATACTTTTGCACCGCGGCCTTGAGATAATAGAGGCCAATGGGTTGCAGGCGGATATCGGTGTCATAGAAATCCTGCACCGGCGGCTGAATCAGAAGCAGTCTGGGCATTATCTATTCATGGCCTGCTCCATGCCCAGCAAAAAGCTGGTAAGGGCCTGGCTGGGGATATATCATTCTCACCTGCGGATTTTTTTCCTGCCGATGCCGAGCAGGCCGGCAATGCCCATCCCGAGAAACCAGACTGACGGGGGCAACGGCACAGCATTTAATTTGCCAACCGCTGAATAGTCATTCAGAAATAAAAGAACCCGTATCACCTTATTTTGCAAGAGAAAACGACCAAGGATGACAAGAAGAATAAAACCGTCCCAGCTCCATGCCGAAAAGGCGCAAAAGAGAAGGCCGATCCCCACCTGCGCCATGGATTTTGAACAACGCAGCCAACACCTCCCAAAATCCTGAATCGACTTTTATTGATATCTTCACACAATCCAAACTGAATTCTAAAATTTCTCTTTTAAAAGACTCCTGAGACAAGAGTGGCGGGGAGATATGCCACCAGAAAATTAACAAAGTTTATTTTGAGAAAGGAGAAATCTGGAATGAAAAAAGTTATCTCGACAGTTGCTTTTTGTGCCGCCAGTTTGCTGGCGGTGAATGCGCAGGCTGCCCTGAACGAGGCGGAAATCCTGCAGAAAATCGAGGCCCTGCAGAAGCAGGTGGCAAGCCAGCAGCAGGTTATCGATGAGCTGAAAAAAGAGGTCGCGGTCAAGGAAACACCACCTGCCGGCGCATCCAAAATTGAACTGGCCAACAGCGCCATTGATCAGCTGAAAATCAATGGCGATCTGCGGGTCCGCTTTGAGAAACGCCTGATTGACAATGATAACGCCGATGATAAAAACCGTGACCGTCTCCGGACCCGCTTTCGGGTCGGCGGCATCTGGAAAAACACGGATGAAAGCTATGAAATCGGCGCGGGTCTGGCTACCGGCACAACGGAAGCCACCTCAACCAATGCCACCTGGAGTGAATCCAGCCCCTTTGAGACCGGTGATATCCGGCTGGATTATGCCTATGGCAAGCATAAATGGAATGACATGACCTTCACGGCAGGACAGCATCTCAACCCCTTTAAAACAAGCTGGATTTTCTGGGACAGCGATATCCGCTTTGCCGGTTTCACCGGGGGCTACGAGTCTGACATGGGCCTGTTTGCCACTGCCGGCGCCTATGGCGTCAGATACTACAAGGCAAGCGACGATGACTACAACACGGCCATGCTCTATGCCGGCCAGGTGGGCTACAAGGGAAAGGCCAATGACCTGCCCTACACCCTGGCTGTCGGTTATTACACCTACGATCAGAGTTTCATCAATGAAGAACAGGCAAACGGCGGTCTCCTGCAGTATGTTGATCCCGACAAATACGGACTGAACATCGGCGACCTTTACGGTGACGTCCACTTCCCGGTCGGTGACGCCAAGATGAAGCTTTACGGCCAGGTGTGGCAGAACTTCGGGGCGGACGGCCTCGTCGGTCAGAGCCAGCAGGGCGGCAACCTGAATCCCGAAAATGAGGATATGGGCTGGGTTCTCGGACTTGAGGCCAAGATCAACAAGTTCAAACTGGGCTACGCCTACACCTATATTGAGGCCGATTCGCTCTATGGTTATCTGAAAGATGCCGACTTCGGCACCGGCCTCAACACCACCGACATAAAGGGCCACAAAATCGATTTCGGTTATAATTTTACCAAAAACGTCTCATTCGGCGTTACCGCCATGCTGTATAAGGCCATTGAACTTGACAATGAGCCGGATGTCGATCTGTATCAGGTTGATCTGGTCTACAAATTCTAGACCAACTTGTTTTTCTCTCCCCCTCCCGCCCTCCCGCTTCGGCATTCCTTCTTTCTCGGGGAAATAGAAGCGGGAGGGCATCTCAACCCTCCGCATCAAATGGAACCTTCTGCAGGCATTATCAAAATGTTTCCCGATGGCAGGAAAGCCGATCACCCCCTGCTGGTTGATGTTCTACGGCCCGATGACCGGATAGGCCGCCACCGGCGCAACCATCTCCTTTCATGTCAGAAAGGAGAAGATTTAGCCTCGAACTGGAACTCGGCAGAAAATTGTTATTTTATGGACGCCCCTTACCCAACTGAAAGCCGTTTGAACCGACTCTGCGTGGTCGCCGCTCCCCTCAGTCGCTGTGATTCATAGAGGTGATGGCTGTAGGGAACCTTGAAGGTTTGACAACTCCTAAGATGCCCTTATTGCTTTCCCTGGTCTTCGATCAGAACAATCAGCTGCTGGTCGCCCAGGGAGAATGCCTCTTGGATTTTCCCATAAACCGATCTTAAAGTTCTCAACTCAATGAAAGGGTGCGACAATTTACCCTATTTGCAAAGCGTAAAGCCCATTGTAAGGAAATTTCATGTTAGGAGAAGCAGAAAAATCAAGCTAAGACTGGGGACGAAATAACCCAGAATGATCACAGCAAAGAAGTCCAATTGGAGGGGAGTATGAGAAAGAAATGTGTCAGTCTCGTGTTTGCCGGCGTCATTGCAGTTCTTCCTTGTCATTCTTCAGCGGATTGCCAGATACCATGTTGCCTTGCGGAATATATGCCCATGTCTGTTGGTAATTACTGGTATTTCGAGAATGAATTCGGTCAAACCTATGTTCAGGATGTTTTCGGGACCAAAGCGATCAATGGGGATATTGCCTTTCGCTTTTCCAATTGGGCAGTGGGAAATTATCTTGATTTTGTCAGGGACGGTTGCGCCATAAAGGCCGTAGCTTTCAATGATGGGGAGTTAACCCCTCCCTGTCTATTTGACTGCGGCGACTCATTTGTTTATGGTCAGAGTCGCTTTAGCTTTGCCTGCAATCCTGATCCGGTCACAACCCCTGCGGGAACTTTTTCCGATGTGATCACATTAACGGAAGAAATCGACGATGGCGATGGTTATGTACGAACCGGAGTCCAATATTTCGCCCGGAATATCGGCCAGATAAAACATGTCGATTATTACTCGGCGGACGGTTCGGGAAGCTATCTGTCAACTTATCTCTTGAAAGCATACGGGGAACAGGACTCTGCAATGTGCCTGGCTGACTTGAACTGGGACGGCAGCGTGGATGGTCTCGATTTGGCAATATTTGCCGATAATTACGGCCGTACTGATTGTATCCCCTGGCATTGTCAAGATGACGACGTTGATGGAGGAATATTTCGCATCTGTAATTACTGGCCCCTTGAGGCAGGAAATCAGTGGCTGTACACCACCGGAAATTATTTTATCTTGAACCAGACGGGGATCTGCACTTCCGGATATTCGGGGATACGACTGGGAACCACGACTTATGAATTTGAGCCTTTCATCCAAAATAAAGACCTTGGACTTTTCTTCACGGGCTGCCAGTATGATGAGGGTGTTTGGAAATATATCGGCTTCCCCTTTTCCCTTATCCCGCCGGAGATGACTCCTGGATCAGTGCACTTCATTGACGGCCAGGACTGGACTTTTCAGACTACCCTAGTGGGTCTTGAAACAGTGACGGTCCCGGCAGGAACCTTCAACGACACCTTGAAAATCTCCATTGCAATAACCCACAAAGATGGAAGTTGCTCATATAACACCACTCTATGGCTGGCAAAGGGAATAGGGCCGGTAAAGATTCTCCGTTCAGATGCGGAGCCGGCAGACTGCTTGGGGTGTATTTTTGTCTGCGACCCCAATAATGACCTTGTAAAACTAAACACGCCAGCAGAACTAATCTCCGCGATTGTGAACGGAAATGTCTACTAATTAAGGACCTAAAGAAAAAAGGTACAAGATGGTGAGGTGATAAGAAATCGCTTTTTCAGAGGTGGTCGGGAAGTACGATTGGCCTTTGCTCTCTCCCTCCGCCGCTCAAAAAACTCCCTCAAAACTTCCATTTTCCAAAGACCGGCCTGGGCAATCCAGGCTGCTGAGGGGAACACCGACTGTTTCGGCAATGCCACAGATAACTGCGGTCAAGCAAATTGGTGCTGGGGAAAAGATTGCCTGACCAAATGACCTTATTCCATTACTAATGTCAAAATGTTCGGGACTGCCGAAATTTCGTTGAAAGGAGCCGGCACCCCATGATCAGTTACCTCTCCACCAGTGTCCCGCGATGATACGAAGTCTGGCTTTCCGGTGCATACTGTGTCTCGTGATTATCGGCGTGTTACCGACCACATTATCCTGGTCCCAGACAATTCCCGAAATTGAGCCAGCCCCGATTCGCGCTCTCACCATCGCTGCAGCCGGGACAGTGCGCCATACTATTTTGTCGACAGCCCGGGCCAGCCCCAGGGATGGCTGGTGGCTCTCTGGCGGCTGTGGGGAGAAAAAAAAGGCATCACCATCACCTTCAAAATGGCGCTGTTTGACCAAAGCATCGCCATGGTTGCGGACGGTGAAGCGGAACTGCGCCGGTCTGTTTTACAGTAAGAATCGCGATGCGTTCCTGGATTTCCTCCTGCCCGTGGTGAAGGTGAGCACCCAGTGTTATCATCACAGGGATATTTTGGGCATCCATTCCCTGGCTGACCTGCTGCCTTACCGTATCGGTGTTATCAGGGGTGATCACGCCATTGAGCACCTTAATCAGTTTCTCCCCGGGGCAACCCTTGTTCTTTATCCCCACAATCTCGATGCTGTCGAACCTCACCTTAAACGCCTTGGAATCGGCGCCGCCGCACACTAGGGTGACCATTGATATGAAAAAGGAAGAGGCGGCAATCACACCGTCAACAACATGGGCACGGTACCTGAATCGATCCGGGACCATTTCTTTAAAAAATATGTCACGGCAGGCAAGCTCAAGGGGACCGGCCTTGGCACTTATTCGGCCAAGCTCATCGCAGAGGCCCATGGCGGCATGATCAATATGCAGAGCTCGGAGGATTCCGGCACCACGGTAACGGTTCAGTTGCCGACCTGATGGCCGTTTGAACCGGCTTTGCCTGGTCGATTCCCTGAATCGCTGCGGCTCATAGAGGTAATGTGTAGTTTGCCTACTCCAAGATGCCTATTGCTTTCCCGGGTCTTCGATGAGAACAATCAGCTGTTGATCGCCCAGGGAAAATGCCTCTTGGATTTTCCCGTAAACCTTCATCTTCTCCCCCTTACGCGGCAGGGTTCTTTGGGTAATCACCGAAATCTCACCCGTATCATCCCTGACAACAAAATATTTCGCTATCAGGATGTTGACACTCTCAACGACTTCCCCGGAGATCTGCACCTGCTTGTCCTCATAACTGCGAGGGTCCTCAAGTAATTTGGCAATCGGCGTCGGGAAAATGGCTTTGCAGGCCGCCAACCCGAGCACCATGAGGCAGATCATACTTCGCAAGATTATATTTTTCATTTTGACCCTCCACGTCAATTGATGGATTCTTCCTGCTGACATTTCACTTCTTCTTTAAATTCATCGTGTTTCGCCTCCTGTTTGACCAGGAAGATCCCCATCACTGCTTACATAGTCATTTTTCCCAAAGGGAAAGAAAGTGAACAGGGTAAATTATCTAATCAAGCATCTCAAGAGAGCCTCTTGCAAAATGAACGTCGTAGCGAGATCGAGAGAATAATTTTGCATTTTTATCTCTCCAGTAGCCGATATTTTGTGAAATCGCAATCTATGGTTGCAATGCTGTTGAGCAGTTCACTGCTCCAGGGTTTAATTTACCATCATACCCTGGAATGGTGCAATTTTATGCAAGCAGCCAACCACCTGCAATCAGTTATTCCGCCCCTCCCTCTCATTGGGGCAAATAGCGCAACGCGCAATACTTTTCCCCGGGGGAAATGACCTCATTCTCCAGGCACAGAAACTTTCCCGCCCTCCCCTACCTATTAATGCATTGATATGATAGAGAAAAAAATATTTACCTCCATATATCACGCTGTGGTGTTCTTTTTGCTGTCCCTATCAAGGCAAGCAGGCCGGGTCAGCGCAACCCGGTAAAACAAGTCAGATCAATGCCGGGTTCCGCTGCGCTGACCCGGCCTGAATGAAGAAGAGGGAAAAATGAAGAAAAAAATGATAAAGAGTCTGCCCCTGTTTTTATTTCTGGCCATGCCTGGTGTGGCCGCGGCCCAGTTGACTTACAGCTTCTATGAGCAGTCGCCCCATAACGGCACCAGTTATATGAACTCGGACAATTTCAGTTTCTCCGACTGCGCAAACTGCCATACGGCTGATGGTGTCACGGGAAGCTGGAGTTTTGCCAGCAATCTCTTTCTCTGCACCAGCTGTCATGTCAACGAGAGCGGCCCTCCCTATACCCTGCATTCTGCGCCGGCCATGGAAGTGCATTCCGCTGCCGCCATCGACGGCGACTCGGCTACCAGTGGCGGAAAAGGCACCCTGCTCCGGGGCTGCGGCTCCTGCCATCACGGCCCCACCCAGAATGACTGGGCCCATCCGCCGCAGATTGACCACACAGACCCGCTCCTTACACCGGCAATCGCCCAGGGAACGTATACCGTGGCCGGTGTCTGGGACCCGGCAGAGGATACGACAACCTTTGCCGGGGTGCAGATGACCGTTAATGATTCCCAGTGGAGTGATCTCAGCACCTGGAATAAAAAAACCGGCCCGGAACGCGGCCTGATGCTGGAAGTTATCAGGGACCCCGACTATCGTCCCCGGGTCTGGTACGGCGAAATTCAGGATGCCTCCACCAATCCCGACGGCACCATAAACATTGCTATCAAGGGACAGTTAAAAAATGACGTCTTTGTGCCTTACCCGCCTGGGATTCTGCGGGTTTTCTACGGGCAGGAAGTCCTGTCGCGCATCTATACCGATACGACCACAGGGGCGTCCTCATCCTGGCCGAGTGCCACCGTGCGATTCCTGGGCAGGCAGGACGCCGCCAACAACGACGGTCTGGGAGCCGGCGGGGGTGATTCCACCCCGGACGGCATCTGCCAGGTCTGCCATACCACCACCAATTACTGGCGGGCCGACGGTTCCGGCACGGAGCACAACAACGGCCTTGACTGCCTGGGCTGCCATGATCACAGGAACGGCTTTCTGCCCAGCTGCAATTCCTGCCACGACTACCCGCCGGCCATGGGGGCAAATGACCGGCATAAACGCCACACCCAGCTCGGCTACGGCTGCCAGACCTGCCATTTTGAAACCACCACCAATGGCACAGATATCGGAGCCACCCACAATAACGTCACGGTCAATGTCTCGCCGTCGCCGACTTTCCCGGGGCGGCCCGCCGATGGCCTGCAGGCCTTATCCTTTACCTATACCCCGGCCGTGGGCGGCGGCAGCTGTTCCGCCAACACCTGCCATGCCTACTGGGGCTATTCCAACCCCGCCAAATGGACCCAGAACGTCGAGATGACCGTGGTGCCCCAGATCTCCGCCCTTTCCTCCCTGGATACGGACCGGGTGGTCACCCTTGACGCAAGCCGTTCCTCCTGTTACGAGAGCGTGGATGGGGTATCGGAAGATCGCGTCTGCTCCTTTACCTGGGATTTCGGCGGCAGCGGCAGCATCCTCGGCGGCAACGGCCAGGATGTGGTCATTTACCGCTATGACAACCCGGGCAATTATACCGCGACGCTGACCATGACCGAATCAACCAGCGGCAAAACCGCAACCGGAACGATCAATGCCACCGCCTCCCTGGTGGAGACCGCGGCGCCGGTGATTGATTTCACCACCTCGATTACCGGCACGACGGTCACCCTGCACGCCGCCTTTCCCGCGGGTGTACAAAGGGTCTATGTCTACTGGGGTGACCGCCTGCGCTCCGTGTACAGCAAGCCGGCCACCGACGTCATGAGCCACACCTATGTCAGAGGCAACAGGACCTACAACGTCCAGGTGCAGACCATTGATACCGCCCACAAGATGGTGGATTACACCTTCAGCGAAAATGCCGATCTGCGAGTGATTCTGCCGTAACAGGAGAAAAGACCAACCCTGCTGCTGGCGGGGACGAAACAACAAAAATCGTGACAAAAAAAGCCGGGCTGCCTGATGAGGGCAGCCCGGCTTTTTTCTTTTTTAGGGGGAAATCCGGCGTGCCGTTCAGATACGATAATCGCACGAAATACAAACTGGACATGTCCCCGGAAACCTCTTTCCAGTATGCTCTACAGAAAAGCAATTATCCCTGCGGAATTGGCTTGTTAAGAAAAAAATATTGGGGTATTGCGGTAATACAGTCATGTTCGGTTAAAGAGCCGAGGCTTCCGGCCATGAGAGAACATGCGGCGCATCATTCAAGCTGGGGTGCAATACAGGTCTGAATTACTTTGTTCGTCCCTCAAAAAGGCATTTTAACTCTACCCACTTCAGGGTATATTATTGGCATTATGAAAAAAGAAAAAATTATACGCCCACAGCCATTTAAAATTGATGGCTCAATTATTTTCGAAGGTGATTCACTTCATATACTCACCCGGCTCCCTTCTGAATCCGTCCAATGTATTGTCACTTCCCCCCCGTATTGGGGGCTTCGAGATTATGGGATTGAAGGGCAAATTGGCCTTGAAGAATCTTTGCACCAATTTCTTAATAAGCTTGTGGCCATTTTTTCAGAGGTCAAACGGGTATTAAAACCAGACGGTGTTTTGTGGTTGAACATTGGTGATGGCTACACAAGCGGTAATCGCGGATACCGTGCTCCTGATAAAAAAAATCCAGCAAGAGCTATGTCAATTCGTCCGGACACCCCAAAAGGTTTAAAGCCAAAAGATTTGATTGGTATTCCTTGGCGACTGGCTTTTGCTCTCCAGGAAGACGGGTGGTATCTTCGCAGTGATATTGTATGGAATAAACCAAATGCTATGCCCGAAAGCGTGAAAGACCGTCCCATCAGAGCACATGAATATCTATTTATGTTCAGCAAATCAGAAAAGTACTATTACGACCGTGATGCAGTAAAGGAACTTGGGGCAAATGGGAAATTAAGAAACCGCCGCAGTGTATGGGACGTCAATACGCAGGCATTCCCTGGGGCGCACTTCGCCACCTTCCCTTCAAGCCTAATTGAGCCCTGTATTTTGGCAACCACTCGTGCTGGAGACTACGTCTTAGATCCATTTTTTGGCTCAGGCACTGTTGGGGTTGTTTGTCAGGTACATGATCGCCCATACATTGGAATAGAGTTGCATCCTAAATATGTGGCCATGGCGGCAGAGCGTCTAACCGTATTACATGAAAACATTATTAGGATAGCAATATAAATGAGTCAAATATCAATTCCACGCCCTGAGCTTCAAATTGATTTTTCTCTCGCTCTTGGGCAAATCAGAAATACCTACCTGCAAGAAGCATTAAGCAAAGCTGTCAACGAAATTGACATATCAACCCTTGATACCCAGCTTGCAAAGCTCGTCCCGGCCGATAGTCTGAAGGCATTGGCGCGGCATGGGTTGCGCGGTGAACTTGTTTTTGCAATACCATATCTGCTTGAAAATTCGCCATCTCTTCTCGGATATTATCGTCTTCTATTGGGATTTAGCCAAAAAGCATTTTACACTGCCGACTTTGGGCTATCAGGCTTTAAATCCATGGAAGAGAAAGGGATCTTATCAACAAAAAACAAGAAACTATTGCCTGAGTTATGCTCAGGATTAATTAAATGTTCTTGCTCGCTTCTTGACGGAATTGGCACAGATAGGGTTAGCAAACAATTACTCGACGATCTTACCCTGCTTACCGTTGGACCTCAACTTAGGGGTGGTGCCAATGTTCGCAAGGGTATTGTCAGTATCGTGCAAGTATTTGAATCCATACATAAAATAGTCAAGAACGACTCATCTTCTTCATCAGAGAGCAAAATAGAAATCAAGAATGCCGCAGGAAGAAAGGTCCTCATTGAATTTGCCCCTGATCCAGACATTGTTATCAGAGAGGAAATGTCCCCAGAAAACTACAGAAATGTCATTGCCATAGAAGTCAAAGGAGGAACTGACTTTTCCAATATTCACAATAGAATTGGAGAAGCAGAAAAAAGCCACCAGAAAGCAAAGGCAAAAGGCTACGTAGAATGCTGGACGGTTGTCAATGTTGATCGTATGGATTTTAAAATGGCCCACCAAGAATCTCCCTCAACGAATAGATTCTATTTACTGAGAAATTTAGTTGCTTCAAAAGGTACCGAGTACCAAGATTTCCGAACAAGGGTTGTATCTCTTACAGGAATAAAGGGAAAATAGGCCGAACAAGTCGTTTAACATCGACCTCAACGGGCGCGCTTTTGCCTGTTGCACCTTTTTGTGTTTCCGGTGCTTGGGAGAAAATAGGTACGTCCATAAAATCATAAAATGCCGAACAAGCGCATTGAGGCGGACTGCGGGAAACGTGCGTAAGCACTCCGCGGCAAGCTCATTGGCCGCCGCCGCTCATGCGGCGCAATTATGTTTAGAGAAAAACAGTTCAAGTTTGCCGACGTTGGCTATTATTCTGCTGAGCCTCTGCTCCTTGAAACCCGCGAAACTGCCAAACCTACCGCCCCTGCGTATCATCCTCTCGTTGCCGGACTGTTTGCCTCACGCCCTATCACGAAAAAAGATGCAGGTCTTTTTGCCCATTGACTGCTGAGCGGTGAAGCGCCCTGCCGTCCTCCGGGAAAATCCGGTCGCTGAAAATAAAATTTACGTTTGCGCTGATTTCTGCCATAATTTTTCACAGTTATGGGGCATCTTTTTGTTTGGCTGAAGTTCCTGTACCGGCGACATAAGTTCGAGGCGTCCAGTCCAGACGCTAAACGAGCGATGAGCCGGTGGAGCAGCCTTGTTGCGCTGTGTATTGCTTCGCCCGGACAAGTCTGTTGCGATGATGTCACCATGAAATGAACAGCATGATTTTTCCCGAAAAATGACAAATCAGCACAGGAGGTAGTAACATGAACAGTAACGACACAGCCCGTCCATCTTCCGGTCTCTCCCGACGTGATTTTCTTGCCGCATCAGCCGGCGCGGCTTTTGTTGCGGCCACAGGCGGTTTTTCCGGCACAGCCCGAGCCGCCTCCCCCTTTGTCCTGCCGCCCCTGCCCTTTGCCGAAAACGCCCTTGATCCGGTGATCAGCGCCCGAACCATCGGCTTCCACTACGGCAAGCACCACAAGGCATATGTGGACAAGCTGAACAAGCTGGCGGCCGGCACCGAGTATGCCGACATGCCACTGGAAAAAATCATCACCACTACCGCCGGCCTGACGGACAAGGCCGGGATATTCAACAATGCGGCCCAGATCTGGAACCACACCTTCTACTGGCAGGGCTTGCAGCCCCAAGGCGGCGGCGAGCCACCCCCGGCCTTGAAACAGAAGATCGAGGCATCTTTCGGCACCATGGAGGCGTGCAGAAAAGAGCTGGCGAACGCGGCCATGACCCAGTTCGGCAGCGGCTGGGCCTGGCTGGTGCTTGATGGCCCCGCCCTTAAGGTCGTCAAGACCGGCAATGCGGACATGCCTTTGACCAAAGGCATGAAGCCCCTGCTGACCATTGATGTCTGGGAACACGCCTACTACCTTGATTACCAGAACCGGCGCGCTGACTATGTCGATGCCCTGCTCAACAAACTGGTCAACTGGAATTTTGTGGCGCAGAACCTCGGCTGAGCGCTCAGGTTGTTGAGACTTTTAGACTAGTAGTCTGTCAGGTGAAATGTTTGCCATACGGGACATCAGGTATTCAGGGGCAAGGCAGGCCTTATCAGGCAATTTTCCATCGCCAACAGACTAAACACCTGCAGACTACACACCTGATTAATTACAAATTTCCATCACCCCTAGCTAAAAGGAGGAAACAGTGGATCTCAGCGAACGGAATGATCACCTGAAATTACAGGAAATGTGCGACTGCTATCTGGAAACGAATTTTCTGAAGCAGTTGAAAGGCATGTCCGGCACTGAAAGCGGCGACCCGGAGGAGAATGCCGTCAAATATCTGGCCCTGGCCATCATGTTTACCATATCGGAAAAGGCCAAGAAGCTGTCCCTGAAAAAAAAGGGGGACAAGCTGAGCGCCAAGGTGACGGGTGATGAGGAGATCACCCTGCCGCCGCCAAGCATTGAGCAATTCAACAGGATTGCAGCCATCATGCGGGCCATTCTGCACATCGAGAAGGACGAGGGCAGGCTGCCCCTTGCCCTGGGGCTGCGCAGCGGGGACCTGGAGCTGCTGGTGGAAGTCTCCCGCGGCCAGGACAAGGAAACCCTGAAGATAAAATTTCCGGATCTGTAACGGCGGTTAAAAAAACGTCCAGCCAAAGAAAAATGTCTGTTTGCACCACCGAGCACACGGAGATCACAGAGAAATATTTTTTATTACAGTAAGCTCTATGTTCTCTGTGCTCTCTGTGGTAAATTCTCAGTTTTTACCAAGCTACCCCCAAAAAAGGTTCAAGGAAAAATCATGTGCGGTATCGTCGGCATTGTGTCCAACAGTGCGGTAAATCAGGCGCTTTATGATGCGCTCACCTATCTGCAGCATCGCGGCCAGGATGCGGCCGGCATCATGACCTGCCATGGGGAGCGGATGATCCTGCACAAGGGTAACGGCCTGGTGCGGGACGTATTCCATACCCGACACATGATCCATCTGCAGGGTTGCATGGGTATCGGCCATGTCCGCTACCCCACCGCCGGCACCGCCAGCCCGGCGGAGGCCCAGCCTTTTTTCGTCAATTCCCCCTACGGTATTGCCCTGGCCCACAACGGCAATCTCATCAACGCAGATGCATTGCGCACCAATCTTTTCCATGAGGACCTGCGCCACATCAACACCGATTCCGATTCGGAGGTGCTGCTCAACGTTTTTGCCCATGAGCTGCAGCAGCGCGGCAAGCTCATTGTCACCGACCAGGACGTGTTCGCGGCCGTGGCCGGGGTGCATCGCCGCTGCCTGGGCGCCTATTCGGCCGTGGCAATGATTGCCGGCTGCGGCATCGTGGCGTTCCGGGATGCCTGCGGCATCCGGCCGCTGGTCTATGGGATGCGGGAGACGGAGCAGGGCGTTAATTATATGGTGGCCTCGGAAAGCGTGGCCCTGGATGGCCAGGGTTTTACCCTCATCGATGACGTCAAACCCGGCGAGGCGGTATTCATCTCCATGGACGGCCGCCTGTCCGTCAGTCAGTGCGCCGAGCAGCCCTGCTATGCCCCCTGTATTTTCGAGCATGTCTATCTGGCGCGGCCTGATTCCATCATGGACAAGGTTTCGGTCTACAAGGCACGGCTGCGCATGGGTGAGAAGCTGGCGGACAAAATCAGACGCCTGGGGCTTGCCCATGACATTGATGTTGTCATGCCCATTCCGGATACCAGCCGGACAGCGGCGCTGCAACTGGCCACCAACCTGGGCCGCAAATACCGCGAGGGGTTTATCAAAAACCGCTACATCGGCCGCACCTTTATCATGCCCGGCCAGCAGGAACGCAAGAAATCGGTGCGGCAGAAGCTGAACCCCATCGGCCTGGAGTTCAAAGGCAAAAATGTGCTGCTGGTTGACGACTCCATTGTGCGGGGCACCACCTCACAGCAGATCGTCCGCCTGGCCCGGGAGGCAGGGGCTGCCAGGGTCTATTTCGCCTCTGCGGCGCCGCCGGTCCGCTTCCCCAATATCTACGGCATCGATATGCCGACCAGCACTGAGCTGATCGCCCATGGCCGCAGCGTTGAGGAGATCAGCGCGGCCCTCGGGGTTGACTGGCTGGTTTACCAGGACCTGAAGGATCTTGTTGAATCGGTGCAGAAAGGCAACCGGGATATCACTTCCTTCGACTGTTCGGTTTTTACCGGCGAATACGTCACCGGCGGCGTCAGCGACAGTTATTTTGCCGGGCTGGCCCAGCGGCGCAGCGACGCTATAAAAACAATGCGGCGCAAAACTGATCAGGACATCTCGGACATGTAATTCCACGCCGCATTGCGCTCGATACCTTTGTCCCCTCGGGCGGAAAAACTGTTGCCGGTTTACAGTTTACGGTCTACCAATATCTAAATCTGACAAGATAATTTCCTTCAACTGTCAATTTTATGCTTAATTTCCAGGCAGATATAAGGCTCCGTTCTGACTGGCTGAAAATGGGTGGTAATCAGATATTTATTTGACTTCCGCAACATGCCCCTCTTTAATAAATAATAGAGGCTCGTTAAGACTCAAATTCAGTTCCGAAGCTTGGCCCGGCCAGCCTGCAACCTCTGTGTGCGACATCCGGCGAAATGAGCGGTAACATCGACATACTCCACGAGCAAGGCAGGGGGAAATCCTTCAGTGATGAAATCAGAATTCTCTGCGGGGTAAACATCAGCACCTGCCTCCAATGCCGCACCTGCGCCTCTGTCTGCCCATTTTACGAGGCCATGGGCCATGCTCCGCACACCCTGTTCCGCAAAATCCAGTACGGTCTGCGCCAGGATGTCCTGACAAGTTCCGCCATCTGGATCTGCGTGGGTTGTAATACCTGCGCAAGCCAGTGCCCGGCCGGCATAGACATCGTGGCGGTGATGGACGTCTTGCGGCAACTGGCGCTGGAGACAAATATGCCCATCCCGGAAGAGGATATACTGAATTTCCATCGGGAAGTACTGCACTCCATAGAGCGATATGGCCGGACCCATAAACTGGAGATCATGCTTCGCTACAAGATCAAATCCGGACATCTTTTGGCTGATCTCGATACAGGAATGATCATGCTGGCCAAACGCAAACTTGATCTGCGCCCGTCCAGGGTTCATGCCGTTAACGAAATTAAACGTCTTTTTAAAAAGACATGGCAGGAGACATGACCGACAGAGCCGCCTCCGACATGATCGATTTCTCCTATTTCCCCGGCTGCTCCATGGCCACTACGTCCAAGGAATGTTCTCTTTCCCTGATTCAGGCCTGCAAATATCTTGGCCTGAATCTCATCGAACTTGACGACTGGAACTGTTGCGGTTCCTCATCGGCCCATTGTCTTGATATACAGCTGGGCTTTGAACTTTCTGTGCGCAATCTGACTCTGGCCCCGGCTAATCGCCCGCTTGTCGTCATGTGCCCCAGCTGTTTCCGTAATCTGCGGCAGGCCAAGCACCATCTCGCCGCAAGCAGGAAACTGCAGGAATCAGTGGCACGTCGGTATGACAATCTTGTGGCCGGCAAGCTGGATATCATCCATTTTCTTTCTGTTGTGGGGCAAATGGATATGGAAAAGCTGCAGGAAAAGGCGGTATGGAGTTTACACAAGATCAAGATCGCTCCCTACTATGGCTGTATGCTGGCAGGCCCGCCCCCTTTCAAGCCGCAACAGGGGGACAGTTTTTGCATTGAGAGAATGCTTGAGGCATTTGGCGCCCGGATTGTTCTCTGGCCAAATATACGATGGTGCTGCGGGACCTTCCTCACCGCCTCAAAACCTGATGTGGCGCGGGATGCGGTTAATCAAATCATGGAAAGCGCCGTGGCGTCGGGCGCCGATTGCCTGGTCACCGCCTGCGCCATGTGCCAGATCAATCTTGAAATGCGTTGCACCCTGGAGAAAAAGATTCCGGTTCTTCATTTTTCCGAAATCCTCGCCATTGCCATGGGCGCCGATGAGGAGCAGTGGAACACCTGGTTCCGTTATCACCTGGTTGATCCCCGGCCACTGTTCGCAAAACTGGAGGCGGCAAGCTAAGTACTTGTATTCATAAATACGATGACGTATTACTGTTGACAGTTTGACTTTTAGCGTGATAACGTACTTCCTAAAAACAAAGGAGGTGCGATATCCCAAGAAAAAGCCCATACACAATACTGCTTGATACCAAAGAAAAGCGAGAATTACAAAAAATGGCGCAGAAATATACGTCGCCGTATTATATTGTTGTTCGCGCCAAGGTAATTTTACTTGCTGCCGAAGGCATTGAAAACAAAGAAATTGGGGAACGTCTGGACTTGCCTCGCCAGATTGTGAGCAAATGGAGGAAGCGCTTTTTTGAAAAGCGTCTTGCCGGTCTTCAGGATCGCCCTCGGCAAGGTCGTCCTTGCCGTTTTCCCCCCTCAAATCATGATGGAGATCAAGGCCTTGGCCTGTGAGATCCCCAGCCAAAGCGGTATTCCCCTGTCTCGCTTGAGCAACGAAGATATTGCCCGCGAGGCAGTCAATAAAGGGATTGTTGCTTCGATCAGTGGCGCAACTGTCTGGCGTTGGCTCAGCAAAGATGCCATCAAGCCATGGCAATATCGTAGCTGGATTTTTCCTCGCGACCCTAATTTTGCTGATAAAGCTGGCCGTGTACTTGATCTTTATCAAGGTTTCTGGGAATGTAAACCACTGGGACCAGATGATTACGTGATCAGTGCCGATGAAAAGACAAGTATTCAGGCCCGTGACCGCGGTGGCTTGGGCACTGCTCCAGGTTCTCGCCGCAGTCGACGTGTAGAGTTTGAATATGAAAGGCGTGGAGCCCTGGCCTATATGGCTGCCTGGGATGTCAGAAATGCGAAAGTTTTTGGGCTCTGTAAATCTACAACAGGCATCGATGCATATAAACAATTGGTCGATTTGGTTATGCAGCAAGAACCTTATCGTTCCGCTCGCCGAGTTTTTTGGATCACAGACAATGGATCGTCTCACCGGGGGCAGACTTCTATTGAAAGACTTTCTGAATGGTACTCGAATGCGGTTCAAGTTCATACGCCAGTACATGCAAGTTGGCTAAATCAAATTGAAATTTATTTTTCAATCGTGCAACGTAAACTGTTAACTCCAAACGATTTTCCTGATTTGAAAATTTTGGAGACAAAATTACTCGAATTTCAATCTTATTATGAAAATATTGCCAAACCGTTTAAATGGAAATTCACCAGAGACAATTTGAACCAAATATTGAACAAGATCTCTGGGTATTTTGTTAACCATGCAAAGGTTGCGGCATAAATACGTCACTATATTTGCGAATAAGAGTACT